>JBQNBK010000008.1:0-33635 GCA_052169975.1 Treponema sp. | reverse complement strand
GGCCTCGTTAACGTACGTTTTCGCTATGCGAGAACGTACGTTAACGGGATGCAAAAACGGCCGTTTTTCATGTCGAAACTATAGTATTTTGCACACTGGAAAAGTCAAAAAAAAGGACAGTGCAATTGGCGAGTAAATTAAGCCGATTTTTCAACTTCCATTTTTTGATATCGTTCAAAATAGCTTTTAGAAATTAGCTTATAATGCCAACTAGAAACATTAGCTAAAAGTTCAGCTTTCAAAAGATGGCTTACACTTTAATGCGGTTAAAAATGCTATTGAGGCTCATATCAATATTAGTCCTAGAAAGCCATATTATGAGAAAGCCTTATAATTGTGTGTTTTCGTTTTTTTATATATACTCATTCATAATTACTTTTTTTGAGGTGTATATGAAAAAATTATTAAAGATTGTTTTGTTGTTGTCTTTGGCATTCTTAGCTTTTTCTTGTAGTGAAAAAGAAAAAGGAACTTTCAAGATTGTTTTTTATCCAAACGAATCAGGCGAATCTATGAAAGATGCTCGCGAAGCATTCAAAAACATTTTACAAAAAGCTCTTGAAAGAGATGTAGAAATTGTTACAACCACAGACTACAACATTGCATTGGAAACTTTAATTAGTGGTAAGGCAAACATGGCATACGTTGGAGCCGAAGGTTATATTCAAGCTCACAACAAAAATAGCTCTGTAATCCCAGTTGTTACTAATTCTGGAGCTTCAGGAACCCTTGCAGATTCTCTTTATTATGCTTTCATTGCTTGCTCAGCAAAAAACGAAGATACTTTTAAAGATGCAGACGGCAACTTCAGTAAAGAAAGCTTGAAAGGAAAAAGAATTAGCTTTGTTTCTGTAAATTCAACCTCTGGTTTCACTATTCCTGCAAAAATACTACAATCAATGTTGCAAGCTAAAGATAGTGATGAGTTAATAAAAGAAGGTTTATATTTTAGCAAAGTAATTTTTGCTTCTTCCCATCAAGGCTCCCAAGTTATGCTATTCAAAAACGAGGCAGATCTTGCATGTTTTGCAATTCCACAAACAATTAAAGTGTATCAACTCATCTCTGGAGAAGAAAACTCTGACGGTGCTATGTATGAAGTGCAAAAATGTGATGATAAGCCTTTTTCAGACTATATTGGAGAAAAAATCAGCATACTAAAAGCAATTCCTGTTTTGAATGCTCCTCTTGTTGTTAATAGTGCAACACTTTCAAATGATGAAATTAAAAAAATAAAAGCTGCCTTGACATCTGATGAAACAGCAAACAATCCCGGTATTTTCAAGATGACAGGGCAAAATGTAAAAGGTATATTCCCAAAATGGACAGAAAAAACACGTCTAATTGAAGTTGATGACTCTTGGTACGACAAGCTGAGAAATATAGAATAATGCTTAAAATCTCTAACCTAACAAAAAAATATAGCAATGCTCTTATTGCCCTAGATAATGTTTCTTTTTCTGTAAAGAAAGGTGAATTTGTAGCTATCATAGGGCAATCAGGAGCTGGAAAATCAACATTGCTACGTTGCATCAACAACTTAGAAGAGCATAGTGGAACAATTATGTTGGAAGGTGCTTGCATAGAACAAGCAAGAAACTTGAGAGAACTCCGTAAAAACATTGCTTTCATTTTTCAAAACTACAACTTAGTTGAAAACCTTTCTGTAATAGAAAATGTCTTGCATGGCATTTTAGGAAAGATAGGCTTTTTTAGAAGTATCTTTGGAATATATAATAAAGAAGAAAAAAGAAAAGCTCTTTTATTGCTTGAATCTTTAGGACTTTCACAAATGCCTTATAGATGCTGTGTAGCCCTAAGTGGTGGGCAAAAACAACGTGTAGGCATTGCAAGAGCTTTAATGCAATCTCCTTCCATTATATTAGCAGATGAGCCAACTTCTTCACTTGACATAAATTCCACTAATATCGTGTTAAACTTACTTAAAGAAAGGTGCAAAGAAAACAATATCACTTGTATTGTTAATCTTCATCAAATTGATGTTGCAAAAATCTTTGCTGATAGGATTATAGCTCTTAAAAAAGGCAAAATCGTTTTTGATGATGTGCCATCTCGCTTAAACGATATTGCACTAAAAAATATATTTGAAAATGGTTAGGTTTATTGCATTTTATTCATATAAATTATGAAATTTTATTTTGAGATTAATCAAAAAACTAAAAAGCTCTTAAGAAAGAAAGAAAAGCTTAATTACCCTCTTTTTCAAAATGAAGAACATTATTTCTTTGTTAAGAGAATGAAGGTGCTAAGTATATTCATTCTTACATTGTTTTTATACGCATTTTCAGCTAAAATTGCAAATGTTAATAACATATTTATTAGCGTGTTAAACATTCCAAAAGCTTTTATTGCTTTATTCAAATACTTTTCTCCTTCTGCAAATAGCTTTAAGCATTTTCAAGATATAAGAATAAACTATTTTAAGACAATGCTAATGGCAATTTCTAGCACAACACTTGCAAGTTTTTTTGCTTTAATATTTGCCATTTTTTCTGCTAATTTTCCAAAGAAAAACCATTTTCTTTCTATTATAATAACCATTTTTGCTTCCATATTCAGAAACATTCCCCTACCCGCATGGGTCATCCTATTTCTTTTTTCGTTTGGACAAAATGATATTACAGGTTTTTATGTTTTATTCATTGTAACCTTAGGATACCTAACACGCATCTTTAAAGAATTAATAGATTCCACTTCTATTGAATCTTTTGTGGCTTTGCGTTCCTTAGGAGCATCTTATATTAGTGCTATAATACATGGAGTTTTACCAAATATTGAAGGAAAATTCATAGCATGGCTTTTATACACACTTTCTACAAACATTAGAGACTCTGCCCTTGTTGGCATTCTCACAGGTTCTGGAATTGGCTTTTTGTTCACTGTGTTTTTTAGAAGTTTTCGCTATGAAACAGCAGGCTTAATAATCTTAATCTTAACAATCACAGTTTTAGTTTTTGATTTCTCTTCTGAAAAAATAAAAGAATTCATTTTATTTGGTAAAGTAAAAGAATCTCCAATCAATGCAAAAAGATATTTTTCATTTTGTTTAGTTGGAATTTTGTTGATTCTTTCAATTTTTGCACTATATTTTATGAAAGCAGACGGGAAAAGTCTTATTGTAAGTGCTAAAAGTCTATTTGAAAATATTTATGCTATGTTTGTTATATTTCCACCTATTTCATTTTCTTTTTTCTCATTGCTAAAGTCTTGCATTGTTAGTCTTGCATTAGCTTTTTTAACAACCATCATAAGTGTTTTCTTCTCTTTACCTTTAGCAATTTTAAGCATAAAGATTTTAATCCCCAATAGCATTATAAAAAACATAATATCATGTTTTTCTTCATTTGTTCGTGCAATTCCAACAATTATTTGGGTTATGCTTTTTTCTGTATGCTTAGGGGTAGGTCCCATTGCCACTATAATAGGGTTAAGTCTTCATAGCATAGCATATTTAGTTTATGCCTTTAGTATGAGTTTTAATAGTTTATCCTCTAATACCATAGATTCCCTTATCTCTTGTGGTGCACCTAAACTAGCTATTTTAACTCAAGCCATTTTGCCTTCGTCATTAAAACAAATTATTTCGTGGACTTTCTTTCGCTTTGAAATTAATTTTATGAATGTTGTGGCTTTAGGTTCGGCAGCAGGAGCTGGCGGAATAGGGTATGAACTTTTTATTGCAGGTAGCATGGAATTTAATATAAAAGCGGTTGGTCTTATAAGCTATTTTCTTCTTTTTGTTAGCTTAAGTTTGGAAACCATCTCACAAAAAATCAAAAAGAAAGTATAGAAATTAATATGTTTTACATATAAAATTAGGAAAAAGATTATGATTATAATGAATTTAAAATTAAATAACCTATTTGCTTTTAGGAACTTTAAAGCAAACTTCTCGCGTTCAATAGAAACTGAAAATACTACAATTAACGGAGAATATCTAAAAACAAAACCCAACTTTAAATATAAAAAGTTAAATATTATTATGGGAACAAATGCATCTGGTAAAACATCTTTAGGAAAGGCATTACGAGATATTTTTAATTTTATGACTCACTATAATGTGCTAGCATTTCAAGATGATTTTTTAGATGAATCAAAACCAGCTTATTTTTCTTTGGATTTTTTGGTTGATGAAGACTATCTATATAGAATTAATTGCTTGTTTTCTGTTAATAGAATGGAATCTTTAAATATTTATAAGAGTAAAATATTAGAGGATGATTCATATGAAACATGTGCTAAAAAATTCGTAGAACTATACAAAGATGAAGCAAATTATACTATAAAATTATCTGCTCTACCCGAAAATAAATGGGTGTTTGTTTTTCCACAAGATGAATATTGTGAATATAAGATCGATAACTATAAAACTCATTTAGATCTTGAAATATTAAGCAATGTGCTAAAAACTCTTGATCCTTCTATTGTTAAAATAACCCATAGTAAAGAGATTCCTGATGGTTATGTAATTAGAAGTAAAAACGGTAATACAATTATTCAAAAAGGAAAGTTTTGTAAAAATATCCTATCAAGTGGAACAAAATCAGGACTTGAAATATCTAATTTAATTTTTGCAATCCACAAAAATCCAAATGGATTTTATTATTGTGATGAACAGTTTCCATTTATACAAAGTGATATAGAAAAGGCTATACTAAGTTTGATGATTTCATTGTTGAATAACAATTCGCAACTATTTTTCACTACTCATAATTTAAATATTTTAGATATGAATTTACCAATCCATTCATTCATGTTTCTAAAAAAAGATGAAACTATAGAGGTAGTTTACCCAGAAAAGAAACTTAAAGACTCTGACGAAATAAAAGAAGCTATAAATAATGATGTTTTTAATATTTCTCCAAGTCTTGAAAATATATTTTTAATAGAAGAAATATGTAGGAAAAGCCCGGACAATGAAACACAATAAAAAAGTAAACATATATCTTGTAGAAGGTCATACTGAAGAAAAAGCTATCAGGCTACTAAAAGAAAAATATATAATATCAGGTAAGGTATATATTATACATCAAAAATTAATAACTGATACGCTTTTAAGAATGTTAAAGAAAGCTTCAAATATTATAATGATTTTTGATACTGATACTTCAGAAACATATGAAATAGTTAAAAAGAATATAGAAACACTACAAAAGCATAAACTGAAAGTAGTTTTAATTCCTCAAGTAAAGAATTTTGAAGATGAAATTATATATGCAACTGATATTAAAAATATTAAAGAGTTATTAAATAGCAAATCAAAAAAGGATTTTAAGAATAACTTTCGTAATACAAAAAATGTATTAGAAAAGCTAGAAAAACATCATTTTAATATAGAAAAGTTTTGGTCAAGAAGTCCAGAAAAACCAAGCTGTTTTTCTGAATTCAAAAACGATGGCAATAAGATCAAAAAATAACTATAAAGATATGCACCAAACACTAACAAAAAAGCCCTCATACGAGGGCTTTTAAATCCTAGCAATAGAAAGCTCTATATGCTTTATATGCCATGTAAAGGTCTGCCTTACTTGCAAGCTCATAAGGACCATGCATAGAAAGAACAGGAACACCACAATCTACAACTTCTGTTCCATACTTTGCTAAAATATATGCAATGGTTCCACCACCCCCTACATCAATCATACCAAGCTCTGCCGTTTGCCAAACAATCTTGTTATGGTCAAAAATCTCCCTAACTTCTTGCAAAAACTCTGGGTTTGCATCATTGGAACCACTCTTTCCACCTGAACCTGTATACTTATTAATACAAATTCCATTTCCCATATAAGCTGCATTCATTTTTTCAAACACTGAAGGAAATGCAGGGTCAAAGCCAGCAGAAACATCAGCAGAAAGCATTTTTGAATTAGCTAGTGCATGACGCACATGAATATCAGAATATCCTTCTTTAGTTGCTAATAAATCTGCAACCATATTCTCAAAATAATATGCTTGCATACCAGTATTTCCAACTGAACCAATCTCTTCTTTATCTGCAAAGATAGCCACTGCAGTAACTACTGGTTTTTCAATTTCAAGAATTGCACGTAAAGTTGTGTAAGCACAAATCCTATCATCATGCCCATGAGCTGCAATCATAGAACCATCAATTCCTACACTTCTTGCTTTTCCTGCAGGCACAATTTCAAGCTCTGCCACTCTAAAATCTTCTTCCACAATTCCATATTTTTCATTAAGAAGCCTAAGCACATTTTCTTTGATGATATTATCTTTTTTCTTATCTCTATCTGATTTTTTATCATCAGAATCAACTTTCATGTGCCCAATAACTACATTAAGTTGCTCTCCACTAATTGCTTCTGCCATTGTTTCTTGCAATTGTTTTTTTGAAAGGTGAATCAATAAGTCATTAATAAAAAATACTGGATCATTTTCATCTTCTCCAATACATATTTCAATTTTCTTACCTGATTTATCAAAAATAACACCATGTATAGCAAGAGGTATTGTTGTCCATTGATATTTTTTGACACCACCATAGTAATGTGTTTTTAAGAAAGCAACACCAGCTTCTTCAAAAAGCGGATTTTGCCTTACATCAAGACGTGGGCTATCTATATGAGCTCCAATGATATTCATACCATTTGTCATATCCTTGCCAAGCACCATCATCACAACAGATTTATCTTTATTGTTTAGATAAACCTTTGTTCCTTGTTTTAAGCTCCCTTTTTTAAGAACTTCAGATAAACTTTTAAAACCATGTGCTTCTGCTTGTTCAATTATTTGTTTTGTGCACTCGCGTTCTGTTTTTCCATGATTTAGAAAGTTTAAATAATCATTTGCAAAAGCATGTAATTTCTCCATTTCTGAATCATTCAAACCTTCCCATGCCGACTTTGGCTTATAACATAAATCCATTTTTCCCTCCTATTTCATACAACATTTTTAAATGTTAATAACTTCTTATAGCACTGCTTTAAGAAGTTATTCAATTAATTTTATGATGCTTGAAGTTGTCTAATTTTCTCTTGAACACCGGGATAATTTGGGGATAGACGCAACACGTACCTATATGCACTAATTACATTTTGCTTGTCTTGAATACTCGTCTTTTCCATGCTGTTTTCTTTAGCAACCGCTAAGCGATACCACCAAAGCACTCTTTGAGAATTAAATCGAACTGCCATAGAGTATGCAATATCTGCTTTATTATATTTTCTTTGCTTGTCATATATTTCACCAATGAAAAAATAAGCCTCTCCCAACCTATCTCCTGCTTGGTTTGAATCTACATATTGTTCAAGATGTTGCAAAGCTAGATTATATTTTCCAAGATAAAAATATGCTTCGCCAGCTGTTTCTATTATGCGCAAATCTTGAGCAATATTTAAAGCTTGTCTGCAATATTTTATCACTTCATCATAACGCTTAAGCCTCAATAATGACCACGTACAAACAGTGTATGAATCCAAATTACGTGGATTTTGAGATAACTCTGCAAGACAAATAGCAACAGAAGCATTGTATGCATCTTTTGCTTCGTCTGTTCTTCCTCTTTCATCTAAACTTCTTCCATCTCTAAATAGCTTTAGAGCATCCGGCTTTCTTTGAGCTGATAGAGATAAGATACCACATAATATATAGATAAAAAACAAAGACCTTTTTTTCACAACATTGCTCCAATATTTAGTAAATCTATTAGAATTGTATTATAGAAAAAATGATAGGGTTATTCAAGAATATAGATATTCATAAGGATTAAGGACAATTTAATACACTAGCTTAAATGCTATATATCTCTTTGATTACCTTATTAACTAGAACTATCAAACATAACTGATTTGCAATGCAAAACAATGCAAGTTTATGTATCGAACACAATGGAGTTTGCATATCGTTTCTTGCAAGTTTCGCATAGCGAAATGGAAAAGTAAAGAAATGGCATGCACTTTATTATAGTTTGCGTCAGTACATTAGATAATGGCATACCATAACACTAGATAATGTATAGCTATAACATTAGCTAATATACAATGAAAGTTAGCTATAAGCTCTGGGAATTGTTTTTGGAAAATGTAAAATTGAAATAAACTATAAATATTCAACATATAAGCTACCTTAATTATAGAATAGATATTAGACTTTTTTAATAAAATATGATATTACTTATTCTCAAGGAGAACAATAATTTATGAAAAAAACTAAAATTGTTTGCACTATAGGGCCTGCGTCAGATTCAGAGAAAACATTAAAGGAACTCTTTAAGGCGGGGCTTAATGTTTGTAGGCTTAACTTTTCACATGGAACGCATAAAGATCACCAAATTCGTATCGAAAGAATAAAAAAAGTAAGAGAAGAATTAGGCTTACCTATTGCGATTATGCTAGACACCAAAGGACCTGAAATTCGCATAAAAAACTTTGCAAACAATTCAGTTCATCTAAAAAGAGAACAAGAGTTCACGCTCACCACACGTGATGTTGTTGGGGATGAGACAATTTGTAGTGTAACATACTCCAATCTTGCAAAAGAACTAAAACCAAAAGATAGAGTTTTAATAGATGATGGTTTAATGGAATTACATGTTGAAAAAATAGTTGACGATACAGACATCATCTGCCGTGTTATGACAGAAGGAGTTATTTCAAACAATAAAGGTGTTAACATTCCTAGTGTAAAAATAAGATTACCTTTCCTAAGTGAGCAAGATATAGAAGATTTGAGGTTTGGCATAAAACATCAAGTAGATTTTATTGCAACATCTTTCACAAGAAACCATGAAGATATTTTAGCTATTAGACGAGTACTAGAAAAAGAAGGTGGCAATGAAATAAATATAATTGCAAAAATAGAAAACCAAGAAGGTTTAGATTCAATAGATAAGATTTTGGAAGTTGCAGATGGAATAATGGTAGCACGTGGGGATTTAGGAATTGAAATACCACCTGAAAACATTCCATTAGTACAAAAATCAATAATTCAAAAAACACTACAAGCAGGAAAGCCTGTCATCACAGCCACGCAAATGCTAGATTCTATGACATACAACTTACGTCCAACGCGTGCTGAAGTTACAGACGTTGCAAATGCAATTCTTGATGGCTCTAGTGCGATTATGCTTTCTGGAGAGACAGCTGCGGGGCGTTATCCTGTAGAAACAGTTAAGATGATGACTAGCATTGCCATAACAACAGAAAATGCACTTAACTATGAAAAAATACTTATGGACAAAGCAAGTGAATCTTTTAGTACGATAAGTAGTGCAATAGCCCATGCTACTTGTTCTTTAGCAATGGAAATGAATGCACAAGTTATCATCACAGCCTCTTCTTCTGGGGAAACACCAAGAGCTCTTGCAAAGTATAAGCCGAAGGTTCCTGTTGTTGCTATCACTCCTTATGAAGTAACGGCTCGTCGTCTTTCTCTTTGCTGGGGAGTTTATACAATTGTAGGACCTGAGTTTAAGTCTACAGATGAAATGTTCGAATCTTGTATTGCACAAGCTAGAAAACATAAGTTTGTTGGAGAAGGTGAATTAGCTGTTTTAACTGCTGGTGTTCCTATAGGTCTTGCAGGCTCCACTAATTTATTAAAAGTAGAAACAGTTGGTAGCATATTGCTAAAAGGACGTGGAGCTGCAGATTATGCTATGATTACAGGAAGAGTTCGAGTAATTAATAATGTTGAAGAACTATTAAATGATTTTCAAGAAAATGACATTCTTGTAACAACCAAAACTAATGATTTAATGAATGCTTTTATCGAGAAAGCTTCCGCTATTATAACAGAAGATGGCAATTTAAGTGGTCATGCTGTAACTATGGGAATGAAAATGTCAAAACCTGTTATAGTGAATGCAAAAAATGCCTCTTCCATTCTAAAAGACAAAGGCATTGTCACATTAAATGGAAAAACAGGAGTTGTAGTTAAGGGGAAAGCTTTAATAAAGTAATTAATAAAGAATGCTTTAATCATAATATAATTAACACTTAAATTAGCTATATTCCTATGTCTAATATACATTTTCCTTATGTTGTATATTGAACATTTTTATTGTATATTGAACGCTGTGAAAAAACGTTTATTGTTTTTATCCACATATTTTTATATTAAGGGGGACATATGTTCTCATTTACGAAAAGTAATGAAGAAGTTAAAAATTTAACTCACGTGCAAAATGGTCTTATTTTTTCAGAGAACGAAATTGAAAACTTAGTTAAAGAAGTTGAAAGCATTGCAACACATATACAAACACGTATTGTTGGAGCCTCTAAGGTTATTGCTAAAAACTTAAAACAAGAAGAACAATTTGAACTTTTTGCACAAACAATAAAATCAATATTAGAAGCTCTTGAATCTGTGCACAACCAATTAGAGAATATGAGAAATTGTAGGCAGACACTTGAAGAATCTGCTGAAAATGCAAGTAATTCTGTCTCACAAATCACTAATTCTGTAAGTCATGTTGCAAAGATTGTTTCTGATAGGATTTCTATAACATCTGATCTAACTGAAGCTGTTGGAAAAGGCACAAACAAGGTTAAAGAGTTATTACAAGTTATAGATAGTCTTAATGAAAACATAGATGCTGTTAAAGATATTATTGCTGCAATAAATGATGTAAGTGCACAAACAAATCTTTTAGCAATGAACGCTGCAATTGAAGCAGCACACGCAGGAAAAGCTGGATTAGGCTTCGCTGTTGTTGCTGGTGAAATAAGAAAGCTTTCTGAAGCCACTGCTTTGAATGCAACAGATGCCTCCAAAACACTTAAAAACATGGTGGACACATTAAATAATGCTAGAGGCACTGCTGATGAAACTAGAAAAGCTATGGACTGGATTGGAAATTCAGTTAATGAGACAACAGGCTCTTTTATTGAAATTTCTTCTGAAATGAATGGCTTAGCAGAAACAGGAGATTCAGTACATGATGCTGTTATGCGTGTTCCAGATGCTGTTTCTGATTTAAAAGCTATGGCAGACAGTGTAACTGACCATGTTTCAAGAATAACCGATGAAGTTGCCAAAGGTGAAACTAGTATTCAAACTACAAGAAGTAATGCACGTGAAATAACAGACCTTATGAGCTCTGCCTTGTTCAATATGAATAGCATTATAGAAAGTAGTGTTACAATTTATAAAGGAGCAGCAAATTGCATTGATGCTTCTACGGGAGAAAAGTTTAACTCAAATATCCACGATCTTCCATTTGCCTTAATTGTGCTAAAACATCTTAATTGGGTTACTAAAGTGCGTGCTTTAATTGATGGAAAAATTGTTGCAGATGGAATTAATTTAGCAGACCATAAGGCTTGTGATTTAGGTCAATGGATTGAACATGAAGCACATACATATAAAGGCTTAACTGAAAGACAAGAATTTAGAGATTTAACTTTAAACCATGAAAAAGTGCATGAAGTTGTAGGAATGATGTTTAGACAAATTAAAAGTCTTTCAAAGGAAGAAGTAGAAGGTTATTATGAAGAACTAATCACTTATTCAAGTGCTTTAATCCAAAACTTAACATCTTTACATCAATTCATTAATAAAAATAGATAGATAGTATTTCAATAATTTTATAAGGGGTTTAATCGCCCCTTTTTTATAATTTATATAGACTTTTTTCCAGCAAATTAAAAAAGCATCTTTTATTAAAAGCTGAAGAAAAGCTTTCTTCTTTAAATATAATCTTTGCTTGAGAAAATATGTATTCAATATCCTCTTTTGGAAGAGGAAGGCTTCGTCCAAGTAATAGGTTTTCAAATTCTTTTTCTCTTATAAGGCTTTTATCTGCAAACAAAAGTCTAATATCAAACAAAATGTTTCTTTGTATTTTTGTTAAAAACAAGAATATGGGTATTTCATCCATATATTGCCCATTTTCAATTTTCTTATATCTATAATAAGACCATTCATCATCTTTTATTCTTATACGGGTAATTACAACAGAATTAATCTCTTTATCATAATCACTCATATATTTTGAAACTGGCATCCAAAAAACTTCTTTTTCTGTGCATACTTCACACTGAGCATCCAAAGCAATAAGAGGTATGTAAGTTGCAGAAAAAGGGTTTCTTAATGCTAGGTTTCCCCCTATTGTTGCAACTGACCTTATTGCAACATTTGCAGTTTTTTCTAAAGCATCATATAAAACAGATGGTACATGTTTTTTCCCACGCAACAATATTTCTTCTAACGTAACACAAGCACCAAAATCAATATAACGATCTGTTTTATGAATATGTCGAAGCTGTGGAATACTATTCAAAGCTACAATATTTTCCCCTATATTTATTAAGTTATCATCACTTCCAATAGAAAATATACTTCCACCTGCAACAGGAATCACATTCTTTACTGTTTTTAGTATGTGTTGTAATTCTTGTATTGATTTTGCCTTATAAACTTTAACTTTATTTTCTTCCATAATTTATAGACCTTTTAGATTTAGCTGAAAGTAAGATAAGTTGCCTTGTAGCATTCAATAAGTTTTTCAAAATAGTGCAACGACACAATGAAAGAGAATAATATTGTTTAATCTTGGTTTCAAAGTTTGGGTCTTCTTCATCAAGGTTAGATTTAAGCAATTTATATGCTGCAAATATCTTTCCCGCATCACAAAATCCACAAAGAGAAACACCATTTTCCTTAAAACACTTCATAATCAATTTATAATCTTGTAAATAACGTTTGTCAGTGGAAAAATATTCTAGGGTTACAACTTCCCGATTTTCAACATTGAAAAAAGGAATAAGAGATGAAGCAACTATTGTTTCATCAAGCAACACACAATCGCTCCCCTTAAGACCATCAAATGAACTAATTTTAACAGTTTTTAATCCAAAGTTTTGACGCAAAATGCTGGAAAGTCTTTCGTTGGGAAAAGCATCAGCTACAGTGGCTTCCCCATTTAGTTTAAAGCTTACAACCATCAATATCCCTCTTCTCAAAAATACCAAATAGATTTTGTTGTGTAATTGGTAATAAACTCAAGTTTTCACTCTTAATAATCTGGTTTAATGCTGACATATAGGCTGCAGGAAGCAAATTGCATGGAAGATTTGCAACACCCCTAACTTGTGAAGTATTTGAGTTTTGTAATATCACCTCTATATTAGGAATCTCAATTGGACTAATAATACTGTAGTCAGAAGTTCTATTATAGACACTTGGCATTTTTTCAACATATATTCCAGAAAGCGTGTCTGTGATAGATCTATTTATTGAAGAAATTAAATATTCTTTTGAAAACACATCCCCAACTTCCACAGCCATATAAATTGACCTTATATTTACATTATATGTACTCTTATCTAACTCCAATTCCACTACACAACATCCCGGTGTTTCACATATAAAAGGTTGTCCTTCCAATTTCTCATTATCCCAACCACTTCTTCCACTCACTTTATAAGTTTTTTTAACAGTAATAGGTAATGGTTCTCTAAACCTTTGTTTTTGTATATCTTGAACACATTTATCAACCAAAATAGGCAAAATACTAGTACTGCATGATGACATTGAAGGTCCAATATCATTTAAACTTATATTTTTAATATTTTCAAAAATGATCTTATCTTTTTCAATATTCAAGATTTTTAATATACGTAGCTTTAAAAGCTCTTTCATTAGGTTGCTTGAAGGTTCTGCTTTAATCAACAACTCTTGATTTGTAGTAAGAGTTATTTCTACAGTGTATTCAACACCTCGTTTAATTATTGGTTTAAGTCCATTATATTGCACACCTATTGCAATACCTATGCCTCTACAATAATTATTATATGAAAGATCTTTTTCTTCATTAAGTGTTTTATAGGCTCTATATTTCCTATTAAAAGAAGAAGCTTGACAAACTGAATTAATTAAAGCAAACACCTTATTCTCTTCTTTTTTTGCAACTACAGTTTTTGTTTGCATTTTCAACATATTATCAAGCCTAAAATCTATTGGATCAAAATTATATTTATCCACAATATCACTAATATGTTTTTCAATTGCTGTGTTAGTATAATGATCTCCCCAATTAGAAAAAACATCTGTTAAACGTGTGTTCGTTTTTATTGCAATAACTTTGATTCTATATATAGGAATTCCATAAACACCCAATGCAGTAATTACTATTTGAGTAAGAATAGCATCAAGCAATAAATTAAAAGCCCCAGCATCAACAACACAAAGCACATCAATTGCAGCTATTTTTCCTATAGAGTTTTGCTCTTCTTGTGTAATAATTTCTGTTTCATTAGCTTGTAAACCTTCCATTTTGTTTTTTTGACTACTATTCTCTGTTGGTAATATTTTACTTTTATGTTTAATTGCAATAATAGGAGAAGCAGTTGAGTAAACAAAACTTTCCCTAAAAGAAAAATTAAGAGCAATGTTTTTTTTCAATGTATATGATGCTATAGCTACTTGAGTTGCCAATAAAGAAGGATACCATAAACGCCCATTAAGCGAATATGATTCATTGCAGGAAATAATTTTTACTTTCGCAGGATTTTCTCCTATTGCTTGGCATATACTTTCTTGTACGTGAAAAGCCCACTGAGTTGCTACATACACATCAAGAGAATTTTGTTTTGCTCTTGCCTTGATACAAATTGGTTCTGCATGATAATGAGAGCGAGCATCCACATGCAAAAAAGAAGTAACAATATTTTCTTCTTCCTTAAAATATTCACTTACATCGCCTTCTTCCTTGCATAACTTACTAATAATCCTAGAAGAATATTTTTCTTCTATTTCTTCAATTGTTTCAGAGTTAAATACAAGCTCAATAGGAGTTTCATTGCCTTCTACTAAGACATTAACTTCATTTGCAATACGCCTTGTTTCTTTTTCATCAACACCTATAATTAATCCTACTACTTCACCTTCATAATCAATCATTTCATCTGCAAAAATAGGCATTGTTCTATTAAAAAGTTGAATTATGTTTTTTCCTTTTATGTCTTTGGCACTGATAAAAAATACATCTTCAGGTAGAGGTGGTAGTTCAATATTGACAACTTTACCAATATGCTTTGCTCTAACACAAGATGCATAATACTGGTTTGGAAATTCAACATCTGATACAAAATCCATAGTCTATGCCCTATTTTCTTTTGCCACTTTTATAACTTTCTCAAGCACAAATTCCACATCATCTTTTTGCATATCAGGATAAAATGGCAAACTAATAGTACCCTTATATTTTTGATAACTTTCAGGAAAATCATTTCTACTTATTCCATAACGTTTTTTTATAAAACTAAATTCAAAATGCGGAATAAAATGTACTGAAATTCCTAACCCTTCTTGTTGCAATTTTTTGATAAATTCATCTCTGGTAATTTTCAACATATCTTCTTTTATACGTAAAAGATACAAATGCCATGCATTCCCTTCACCATCTGGAGGCAATTCAAAACAATCATAATTAGCCAACACCTTATTAAATTCTTTTGCAATATTTTTCCTTCTTTCATAAAAATCATTTGCTTTTTTTAATTGCTCTCTACCTATTGCAGAAAGAATATCAGGTAAATTAAACTTCCATCCTGCATCAATTATATCATACATATATGAAGCCTTATCAGAAGTGTATCTATCCCAAGTAGAACGATCCATTCCATGCGAACGCATTGTAATAATCCTTTTTGCAACATCATCATTACTTACACATACCATACCGCCTTCTCCAGTAGTGATTGTTTTAGTTGCATAAAAAGAAAAAACACCAGCATCTCCTAGTGTACCTGCATAACCTAATTCAGTTTTTGAAGGAAATGAATGTGCAGCATCTTCAATTACAAATACACCATATTTTTTCGATATAGAAATAATGTCTTTCATATTGCAAACATTTCCAGCAATGTGAATAGGAACAACACAAGCTATATCTTTATCTTTTTTTAATTTATCTTCAAGTAAATTAGCATCCATATTATATGAATGTTTTTCCACATCAACATAAGAAACTTCTCCACCCAGATGAATTGCACTAGTTGCTGTAGAAATAAATGTATATGGGGAAGTCAATATTTTTTTTCCGTCTTTAACTCCTAATGCTTCCATAGCAAGGATTAAACCAGAAGAAGCAGAATTACAAGCTAAAGCATGTTTTGCATTCACAAAAGTAGCAAATTCTTTTTCAAAAGCTAATGTTTCACAACCTGTAGTAAGCCAACCAGAATGCAACACCCTAAGAACAGCTTCTTCCTCTGCTTTAGAAAATGAAGGTTTAAAAAATGGAACAAACTTATTCATACATTCCTCTCTTTATTCTTTAGTTAAGAATTCTTCTTTTATGTAATTTACCATCTTTTCTCTATTACGATATAAGTCTTGCTTGCTTTCATCATAAATACAATAAGGTTGCAATTTCTCTAAAACTTCATTAAGAGGGAACTCTGTAGCTTTATTTTTAAGCTTTAATATTTTAGGGTATTCAGTTGGAATTATCTCTTCGTCTTTAGAATATAAAAACTCTTCTAATCTCTCCCCTTTTCTTTTGCCAATAATTTGAATTGGTATATCCACTTCTGGAACATACCCCATATAGCGAATTAGTTGCTTAGCTGTGTCATAAATATTAACAGGTTCTCCCATATCAAGAAGATACGAAGCACCATTGCTTCCAACGCCACCAGATTGCAAAACAAGAGAACAAGCTTCTGGAATAGTCATAAAATATCGTATCATCTTCATATCTGTAATTGTAACAGGTCCTCCTTTTTGAATTTGGCTAACAAAAAGAGGAAATATAGAACCTCGAGAACCTAAAACATTCCCAAAACGGACAAACATATATGCTGATGAATTCTCTGCTTTTTTTGCATAGTCCAATACCATCTTTTCATTAAGCATTTTAGAAAAACCATAAACAGAAATTGGAGAAACAGCCTTATCAGTTGAAATTAAAACAAAACGTTTAACCTTACATTCAAGACATGCATCAAGTAAATTTTTTGTTCCAAATACATTATTTTCAATAGCTGCAACAGGATTATCCTCCATCATAGGAACATGCTTATATGCAGCAACATGAAAAACAACATCACAATTCAATTTTCTCATAATATACTGCATGTATTGCCTATCTTTAAGCTCACCTATCACAGGCACAATAATTGCATTTTCCCCAACTCCACCTTCTTGCAAATGAAGAAGTTCTTTATGTATTTGATAGATAGAGTTTTCTCCATGACCAAATAAATATAAACGGCTAGCACCTCCAGACAACAATTGCCTAGAGATTTCACTCCCAATAGAGCCACCAGCCCCAGTGATTAAAACACGTTTTCCAGAAAGATATGATAAGCTACTTTTTAATGGAATTTTGATAGGAGTGCGTGTGAGTAAATCTTGAGGGTCAATATCTCTTGCTTGAACCAAATGTGCAGAATCATCAATTATCTGAGAAAGAGCGGGAAGAAGTTTTATTTTAGAAAAACCAGCAGCTCTTAAAATGAGATATATCTGGCGTAATCTTTCAGAACTAATACTAGGAATTGCAATTAATGCCTCATCTTCTGCATTAATCCTAATTAATTTTGCCCCATCTTCAATAGGCCCCAAAATAGGAATCCCATCAATCTTACTGCCAATTTTATTCTCATCATCATCTAAAAAAGCTAAAACTTTACCAAATATTTCTTTTTTGGAAATCTCACGAGCTATCATAGTACCAGCAAGACCTGCCCCTATGATATATATAGAAATATCTTTATCCATTTTCCCTCCCAAAACAAGAAAATCCTCTATAAAAGAAACTCTATGTTAACTAGTATAAATCATTTATAAAAATAATTAAAGATAAAAAATATTAAGATTATTTTATATAAAACAATTTAATTACGTCATAATAAAAAGAAAAAGGCTGACATCAAAAATAACTATTAAATAAGTGAGAAATATTTACTTGACTTTTTTAATAATGTTTGATAGACTCACACCTACATTTAGGGGGCGTAGCGAAGCTGGTTTATCGCGCTGGCCTGTCACGCCGGAGATCGCGGGTTCGAGCCCCGTCGCTCCCGTAAAAAGCTCACCATTTTGGTGAGCTTTTTTATTTATATCCTACTTTTAATTCCTAATTAATTCAAAATCAAAAATATATCTTTGCTAATTATAAAGAAACGGATAGTAGTGCAGTGGGAGCACGCTTGGTTCGGGACCAAGAAGTCGGGGGTTCAAATCCCCACTATCCGATTAAAAGGCAAGAAAACTCATTCCAATATATTTAATAAAAGCTCTATACCACTATTTAATGTTTGTTCTCTTACACTATTTCTATCTCCATTAAAATAAAAAACTTTTGAAACAGAAGAAATATCAAAAATAGGAGTACTAAGTAAATCTATATAGCTAATTTTTTCTATCTTTGCAGCAGCAATATATACAGTGCCAACTTTTACTAAATCTTCTTTAGTTGCAGGTCCTGCTAGACCAGTCACAGCAAGCGAATATATAGGTGATGGATTTTCCTTACTATGAGAAACTGACAACACACCTTTTGCCATTTCTAGTGCACATTCTTCACTAACAACTCCATAAGTTGTAATCACTTCTTTAGGAACATGTAAGCATTTTTCTTTTGCATAAATAGAATATGCAACATATGCTCCCCATAAAACAGAAGAGCTTCCGGGAATCTTTGAAAACTCTGATGAAATTAATCCACCAGTTAAAGATTCAGCAAAAACTAACAAAGCTTTTTTAGATTTTAATTTTTTAAAGAGGGTATTTAGAAGTGAGGCATCAACCATTATTCTTTTACAAGTTCTTGTCGAAATTGTGAAACATCCAATGTAAAAACATCTTCAGAAATAGCTTGAGCATTAGAAGCCATATGAATAGCTCCATCAAAAGAAACATTATCAGCTATTTTTAGTCTATTTGCTGAAATATCACCAATCACAACAGCATTTGGCTTAAGTTCTACATCACCGACAGCAGCAATTGGTCCTTCTACTGTTCCTTCAACCACTATAGATATCGCCTTTATATATTGAACCTTACACACAGCACCTTTTGCTATATATAAAACCCCTTTTGCATCAATAGCACCATTAAATTTACCTTCAATATGCAAGTCATCAGAGAATTTTAGCACTCCATCAAAAGAAGTTTCTTTGCCTAAAACTGTCAGATTTTTAACTTTATCGTTATTTTTCATGATTGAAATAATGAGATGATCAAATTAAATATGTTTTCAGCAGCCTATGACACTGAAAACATATTTATTATTTTGCTTTTTTTACAGTATCTTTAAGATTTTTACCCACCTTAAAACGTACCACAGGTGTATCTTTCATATTAATAACTTCACCTGTGCGTGGGTTTCTAACATTTTTATGTGCCTTTCTAATACTAACAGAAAAAACACCAAAACCTCTAAACTCAACAGGAACACCCTTTGCAAGCGATGCTTCTGTTTCATCAAACAACATATCAACAATCTTCTTTATGTCCATCAATTTATAATCAGTTTTTGCATGTATCTTCTCAACTAAAGAAGATTTAGTTTCTTTCACAATATCCATAAAACCTCACCAAAATATAAATTAAAATATTAAGATTCTTTTGTAACAAAGGTTATATTATACAAACGTTGCATACGAGATTTTTTCCTAGAAGCAGCATTCTTTTTAATTATTCCCTTTCTTGCAATAGTATCCAATTTACTAATTAAAGTTTTCAATAAAGAAATTGCATCATCTTTGTTTCCTTCTTTAACAGCCAATGTATATTTTTTAGCCATTGTCCTAACAGTACTTTTTGCGATACGATTTCTCATTCGTCTCACTTCACTTTGCTTATGTCTTTTTACAGCTGATGGATTCTTCATAAAAGCTCCTAATGAATTATAAAATAATATCTCGCAATATTACACAATATCAATTTTTTTTGCAATAGCACTTCGTAATTTTCCCATATCTACAGTATTAAGCCCAAGCTCACTTGCTATATTAAGATCTTGCAATGCTTCAACATATCGTTTAAGATTGTAGTATGACAAAGCTCTTCTAAAATAAACATGTGCTTGATTTGGCATAATATCCAATGATTTGGTAAATTCTTCTATAGCTTCATAGTTTTTCCCTAATAACACAAGAACTATTCCCATATAATAATAAGCTCTAAAGTTCTTAGGATCAAATTCTTCACTATTTTTAAAATCGTTACAAGCTTCTTGATAATCACCAGCAAAAAAATATGCCATACCTCTATGTTTATAAATAACAGAAAGTACACTCCCCTGAGCATGCAAATTATTTAAGTCTTTTTGATTTTTCTTTTCTATCTCAGCTATAACTCTTGTATAGATTTCAATTGCAAGTGAATAATTAGTATTATTATGAGCTTTTAAGGCTGCCACAAGCATATCATCAATAGTTTCAATAGCATTTATATTTGTTTCGTTAACCTTTTGCTCACTACCAATACAGTCGCTTGCCTCATCTTTTAAAAGGTTAGCAGTATATTCATCAGCTTTTTTATAAAAATCGAATCGTCGTATATCCAATTCAATTTTAAGGTTTTTTTGATAATCATTAATTTCTTGAAAAACAATATCAGCCAAAGTCAAACTAGCATTTATTGCTGCAAGTTTTCTTTTCATTGGCACATCAAGAGCAGTAGTTTCTGATTTATACACTAAATCATGTTCAATTTCAGCCCAAGCATCCTGCAAAACTGTCCTAAGTTGTATTTCAAAAACTATTCCTTCAGGAATAGAAAGCCCAACCTTAAAACTATCAGGCACATTCACCACAAAGTGAATAGATTCATATCCAAAAGATTTATAATTTGAATGGTCACCTTTATTTTCAACATCATACAATTCAAAATTTTGCAAAAGAATATTCTTCACTTCCTCTAAGTTACTTATAAAAGTACACATAATTCTAATGCCCAAAATATCTGTCAAAAGAGGCATCTCTTTACCAACACTTTTAATCTTAAATTTTTGGATTTTTTTATAATAACTCTCAAAACTTTTAACACGTGCTTTGTATGTAAGAGAGTTTCCTAATGAAAGGATTGAATGAAGATAGTCTAATAAACGAGTAAGCAATAAATCAAAATGTGGTTTATATTCAGAATAAGACTGTGCTAAATCAGTCTTTGTTAAAAACAAAGGTTTAAATACATCCATAATTATTCAAACACCAATAAATTACAGTAGATAAAAAAAATAAGCGGTAGTTTTTAAAACGTACCGCTTATTACTAAAAGCTTAGCTAAAAGTAAAACTATTCAACATCACCAGCGTTGCCACCTTGTTGATTATTACCTGCTCCGCTAGCTCCATTTGATGGTGCAAATTCACTTTCTGTAGCCATCTTTTCTTTTTCAAGATAGCGGAATACTTGAACTTGACCAAATCTTCTTACTTCAATTTGTTTTCTTTCTAAATTTCTCTTTGTTTGGATTCCCCAGATATCTTCATCAGCGAAATCTCTTACAGTCTGTAAAACAGCTTTGTCATAGATCATTTTAACATCTTTGAAATATCCAACAAAGTCTCCACCAGCGTGTGAACCATCTCTTGTGATAGAGAAACCAGCAAAAGAAACATAAGGCAATGCTGTAGGATATGCTGGATATAATCTCACTTCTCTACTCTTAACTTGTGTAATATATGTAGGGTTATTCCAGATTAATTCTTTCCAACCATCAAACAATAAATATCCCATGAAATATCTTTTTAATTCATTATGCTCATTGCGAACAAGAACATACAATCCATGTGGGAAATTCATACCATATGTGTTAACAGCGATTGATTTGATAACACCAACATTTTTTACTATACCATAACCATCTTCATATCTTGATTTTCCGCTAGCTTTATCTTCAGCAGTTGCTTCTTGTACATTTCCATTATCATCAACTTGAGCCATTGCTTCATAAGCTGGGATAATAAAAGCAGGAACAATTTCTGCACTTGCATTGCTTAACCATTCTGGGAAGTTAATGCGAACACCCATTAATTTTTGACCAGCAAAATTCCTTGCTTCATCAGATACTTTAGATTCTGATGTTTTAGAAAGACTTATAGTAAGAGGATTCCTTGAAGATGAATTAAGAACAACTTCCCATTCACCAATTGCCAAAGATGTTCTCATCAAAGCTTTCTGCTCATCTGTATAAGATGCACCAGCAACAACACCGAAATCCATAACAGTTCTACGATTTTGTGTCATATTGCCCGCTTTATCAGCTATGATATCTGCGTTCAATAAACTAAAATCAATAACCACTGCTTCTTCAGCAGAAACAACAGCAGAAAGCATTAAAAATGCCATCGCCACAAGCACGAATGTTTTCTTCATTTAAAACTCCTTTGTTTACTTTTATTCAACCTGTGTTTTGTAGTCTATACGAAACACAATGGTCTTGTCAACACTAAAAACGTTACAAAAGCCTTTTAAGATATAAGGCTTTTTTACATATAAAACCATATTATTCTCTATCTAAAAACTAGATAAATAATTCCAAATACCCTACTTATTATCGCCTCTCAGCTATCAAATATTTACCATTATATAGTCATTCTTTTTAGATATTAATCAATCTAATTTTATTCTCTATCCCTATTCTGTTTTAAAGTTTCCAACTTCAATAACAAGCCTATCAATACTCTCTTTATTCCTTGTTGCAATACTCAATGAATCTTGTGTGGCATCATTAATCAACTCAACCTGAGAGTCTACTTCTTGCATACTCTTTTTTAGTTCTAAAGTGAGATCTTGTAAGCGAGTTGTTTCATTTATTATTTTTTCGCCTCCAATAACCATTTCATTGGAATTACTTTTCACAGTACTTGTTATTTCGTTTATCTCTTTAATCAAATTCCAAATAAGTTTACCACTTTTTTCTTGTTCATTCATAGCCTCAACAACACCAGCAATTAAACCATTAACTTTATTGGAATAGTCAGAAATAAAGTTAAACTTTTCAACAGTATTAGAAGCCGCATTAGCCAATACTTCAATCTCACCCGTAAGATTTTTAAGTGTTGTTGAAATCTTTTTACCCTGCAAATTCGACTCTTCTGCCAAATGCCTAATCTCTAAAGCCACAACAGCAAAACCTTTTCCCGCCTCTCCTGCATGGGCTGCTTCAATTGCAGCATTCATAGCTAAAAGATTAGTTTGGTTTGCTATGTTTTGAACCACAGTACTTGCCTCAAGCAAATTTCCAGATGCCTCTTTTATTTGTTGTGAAATATCATTTGCTTTTATAAGTGTTTGCCTTCCATCATCTGTTGCCATTGACAGGTTTTCTATAGCATTTTTAGTTTCTTTAACATTTCCATCCACAACTTCAATACTGCTTTTCATCTTATCAAACGAAGAAAAAGCCTCTTCAACAGCCACAACTTGTTTTTCCACACTTTCACTTGAAAGGCGTAAAGTTTCGATGATCTGAATTATAGCAGCATTTGTTTCTGCAATACTTTTCTCTTGCACTAAAAAATCATTTTTTAATTCATTAATACTTTTTGTTATCTTAGAGGTAAAATCGCTAACAGAAAGCATATTGCTTTCAAGATCAGAACCCACATCCCCCATTTCATTTGAATCAAGACCTATCTTATGTATTGAGTTGCGTAATTTTAAGATAGTTTCATTAAAATAATAAGACAACATAGAAGTTTCATAATCAGCCGTTGAAGG
Source organism: Treponema sp. (assembly GCA_052169975.1). GTDB lineage: Bacteria > Spirochaetota > Spirochaetia > Treponematales > Treponemataceae > Treponema_B. Next base: position 9,975 of record JBQNBK010000008.1, on the reverse strand, counting down.
AAGCCTTATAGTCAAATCACCTTCACCTTGAGCAATATTACGCAATGAAGAACTAACCCTATCTATTGAACGAACTATCCTCAATGCAAAAAGAAATCCTATTGCAATTGCAATGAGAAGCATCAAAGACACTATGATTATAAACGTCCTAACAAGAGAAGATATATTACGTGCTGTAAATTCAGATGATGGAGCTGTAATGAGCAAAATCCAACCTGTATACTGCATTTTTGCTGTTGCAGATATGTGTTTAACTCCATCTATAGTTGAAACACTAACAAGAGGTTTATTAGAATCTAGTGCAGTTTTTAAAAAAGAAGAAGTTATAGAATCTTCATTCTTTAATAATTCAGTAAAAACACTTTTATATAAAATCTCTGGTTGCCTATTTCCCAGTATAGTACCATCTTTAGTTAAAAGATAAGCAGTACCTGTTTTACCAACTATGATGTCACTAATTAAATTAGAAAGTGAATCTCCTAAAATTGTAGCACAAATAACACCCGAAATCTTACCCTGCAAATCTCTAAATGGAATAACCACTTTAGAAGTGTATTTTTTCATAGAAGAAGATAATGTAGGCTCTGTAACAATATATTTACCACTTTTAGCTTTTATAAACCAATCGAGCATTGAAACATTTTCAGTAGTGTCATCAGTTTTATATAAAACACCTTCCAAACCTGCAATTCCAAAATCTATCCACCCACTTTGTTTTAGCATTTGCACTTCATTTTTAAAAAACTCAATTTTTTCTTTATATGAAAGTTCTTCATCTTGAATCTCTGGAAGGTTAGAAAATACTTCAAGACGACCAAACATAGAATTTGCTCTTTCATTAAGAATACGTGAAGATGAAAAAGCTAATTCTTCCAAAAAATATTCTGTGTTTTTAGTAAGATAAAAAGAAGCTAAAACAATAGAAACCACACAAAGAAGTGAAAGAATGGAAAATGCAAAAAGTGTAAAAGCAAATATCATTTTATTTCTGATTGAGAAAAACTTTAGTTTCTTATTAATTACAAAATTATCTTGCATCATTATTCCCTCAATGTATTATTTGCATTTGTAACAAACAGGTTTAATGTCTTTTGCACATCTTCTCCACGCCCTACAGCCTTTAATGTTTCATTCCAATGTCCTCTCATTTTTGAAAAGCCAGCAATATTATTATAATATTGACCAAAAAAGCGTTGTAACACAGAGTTATATAATATTTCAGCATCATCAGATTCCACTTCTATTTTAGAACTAGCTGGGAAACCTCCTGTTGCATTAACCAATTTTGAAGCCCATGTTTCATCAGTTGCCATAAAACTAACAAATAATTTAGCAGCCTTAGCCTTATCAGCATCATGATTATCAAAAATACAAGCACCACCAGCTAAAAATTCAAGAAGAGGTGCAGTAGAGTTATTTGGGAAAGGCATGTATATTGGAGTAAAATCTTTTCCTTTATAATTACGTTTTCCATTATACATCTTATTAAGCTGCGGGGAATATAAAATAGTGTGTGCGGCATTTGCTTCTACAAACATCTTAATTGCATCATTAGAAGTTAATTCAACACCATCAAGTAGTAAACCTTCCTGAATTGCATTAAAAGTCCATTCCAAATTTTTAGTTGCATTCTCGGAGTTAAAGATATAGCTTGAATAATCTGAATTTAATAAATTTGCACGACCATACAAATTAACCAAAAAGGCTCTTGTTCCCTGATCTCCTGCTTGATTTTTATAATAGAAAACTCACGGAGTTTTTCCCTTTGGCAACTTTTCTTTTAACTCTCTAAGAAGAGTTTCATATTCATCACATGTCCATTGCCTATCTTTTCTATTATATGGCAACAAATGAAGTAAGCCCAAATCTTCTAGCATTTCTTTATTAAATGCCATTGAAAAAGCTCCTTCATGCATAGGATACATATATGTTCGCCTATCTTTACCTTGAGAAACTGCAAGAAGCCCTATCGTTATATACGGTTTTTCTGTAGCAAGAATGTCATCAACTGGAAGTAATAATCCATTATTTGCAAAAACAATAATTCTTCCCGGTGCATCATAAAACACATCTGGGAATTTTCCTGTCTTAACAGCCTCATCTAATTTTGCTTGACCATCATTAGAATTCAACAATGTATAGTTTACTTTATATAGAAGGATATTGTGTTTCAAATGCTTTTATTAAAGATTTTTCAAAATCTCCTTCCGTTCCACTCTCTGAGGTGAAATTAGGAAAGCTCCAAAACTCTATTTGTGCCTTTGGCACATCATCTTTATCTGCAACGCAACCCACAAAAATAATTGCAACAGCAAAGAAAAAGATCTTGCTAAAGTTAAAACCTCGCATAAAAACCTCTACGGTTTTAAAATATCGGATAGTACAATATAAATTAAAACCTTAGAAATTAAATTTAAGAGAAAATTGAGAAAAACAAACTTTAATAATTATTTATTTTGAGAGTATTTCTTTACGTGTTGTAACAATCTTAGAAACCAAACCATACTCAAGAGCTTCTTCAGAATTAAGCCAATAGTCACGCTCAGTATCCTGAAAAATTTGCTCAACTGGTTTTCCTGTTTCATCTGCAATTAAAGAATTAATACGAGACTTTATTCTTTCAATTTCTTTTGCATGTATTTCAAGATCTGTTGCAACACCTCTCATTTCTGAAAGAGGTTGATGAATAAGATATTGACTATTAGGAAGAGCAAAACGGTTAGTCTTTTTTGCAGCAAGCAAGATGATAGAAGCAGCACTAGCCACAAGCCCCATACCAATAGTCTTAACTGGAGCTTTAATAAAACGAATTACATCAAAAATTGCAAAACCAGAATAAACATTTCCACCTGGAGAATCTATATAAATGTATATAGGCTTTGTTGCAGAATTAGCTTCCAACACAAGTAGACGAGTAACAGTCTTCTCTGCAAGGTCTTCCGTAACTTCACCCGAAATTATAATTTGACGTGTTTCTATAAATTTTTTCATTAAAGCATCAGAGTGATGCTCTTTTTTTTTATTTTCAGTCGTTGTCTCTTCGTTAAGAGAATACATCTTTAAGAAACCCCTTATTAAAATGATTTTGATTAGTTATAAAAAGGCAAAATAGCGGCAATAGGGCTTGAACCTATGACCTAACGGATATGAGCCGTTTGCTCTGCCAACTGAGCTATGCCGCCATTAATCATGCAACGTGATGCAATATGTTAAACAAAAAAATACTTACTGTCAATATACTAAAGTATAATAAGACAAGAATAGGTTCTGCATTCTTTAGTGTTATCATTTTTCCCCCTCATCCATTAGCTTTATCCAAACTTTGCTACACAAGCTTTAATTATAATATGGAAGAAAATAAAAAAAGAAAGGCGATATTAGCACTAAACTAATACCGCCCCATGTAACAAATATCTTTATTATATCTTAACTAATTATCTACAAAAAAAATCAAGAAAATATTCCAATGAGCGACCTATAAATTTCATTCCATATAGACCATCTTCTCCACCTCTAGTTTTAAGTGTTAATCTGCCATTTTCTTCTATATCGCTTATTGTGCAATTCAAATCTTTCCATTCTTTCCTATTCCCTTTTAGTGTAAACATATTTGGCATTGGATATGAAAATTTTTCACTCCATAATTTCCTCTTAATTTCCACATTAACATATAGTGCATTCAATCTCTTATTAGAGCTCATAACAATTTCTTCACCAAACTCCCATATATAAACACCATTTTGATTATGCCATTCTTTTTGATTATCATACTTTGCTACTGTATTAAAACTAAAGTTATCAATATACTTTGGTTCAACAAGTTCTTCTTTCAACTCATAGCTATATGCCAATAATTCCCCAAGAATGTCTAATTTATATTTCTCTTTAAGTAACAATAACTCTTGCAGTTTTGTTGCAAGTTCTGCATCTGGGGCATCGCAAGAAATTCCAACATGATCTTCAAGATAATGCTCCCTTATGCTTTTCAAAGCATTTTTTATAAGCTTTGTCTTTTCTTCGCTAGATAACGCATTAAAATTATCCCAAGAGCCTGCATAATTACCAAATAGAGAACGCACCTTGCCAAATAGCTCTTCATCTGTTATTCCTTGCTGTAAAAAAGTGTATATTAACAAACAATAAGCTCTAAATTCTTCCCATGTTACAGTAGACTGGGTGCTTAATTTTATAAATGTAGGGCCAAAGATAACTTCTTTAATGAAGTTTATAAGTTCCTCTATACGTGGATTAACCCAATCTTCCAAATTAATTAATGTTCCATCTAGTTTTGCTCTTTTCTTTAATTGTGCCTCAAATTGCTTTTTTTCAATATCCACATTTTTTAGCTCAAACTTTGCTATCACCTTATCATCTTTCAAAAGCGACAACATATTTTCTTCTGAAAAGTCCCACCCTTCTGTGTGTGTTTCACTTCCCTCATCTTCTTTAACTCTAATTTGTTTTATTCTTTCTATAGTTGTAGCAAATTTTACCTTTCTTTCTTGACCTTTCCATTCTACTGTTGCTTCAAGTTCCACTTTCAAATCAACTATGTTTTTCTTTATTTTTCCTACATCATCACAATATTTATGGTTAAGACTTTTCCATGAAACAGTTGAATGTTCAAAACCTTCTATTGTTGTTAAAAGTTGGATATTTTTATCTACCAGTGAATCCACCCAAGTTAATTTACCACGCAATGCTTCCACAGCATCATCAATAGTCTTTTCAGCACTTTCTTCTTTTTCTCTTTTCACTTCAAATTCAATATGCCAAGCCTTATATTTTTCTGTTGCCTCTGTGCTAATTGTTAGTGTTTTGCTTTCATTATGATTTAATGTAAAAGGTTGTGGTTCAAGCTTAAAATTAACAGGCACTTCATCTTTTTCCACAAAAACTAAACTAACATTATCTTTTGTTACAGCCACTTCTTTAATCGTAACTTTTTTACTACTTACAGAACGTCCGTGTATTGTGAGTGCTTTAAGATGCAATTTCTTTTTTTCTTGATGCTTTACTTTTATTGTTCTTTCAAACTTTTTATACTTTGAAGTTGCTACAGTGTATATTGTTAAATCTTGCTCTGTTGCTCCAACAGTAAGACTTTTAGGTTCGCATAACACTTCTTTTGGTGCATCATCTTCTTCAAAATATGCTCTAATATTTTCTTTTGTTACTGTTGTATATTGCAATGGAAGAAGCACAACATCATCTTTTACCTCTTCTCCGTGCACAGTTATTTTCTTTAATTTAAGCCCTTTAAGCTCCCCTTTTCCCTTACATATAATAGTAATTGTTCTATTAAACTTTTCATATTTTGGGGTTGCCACTGTTTTTATTTTGAATGTGTATGTTTTGCCTGCTTTCAGTGTTATAGGTAAGCCTTCAAAAGCTAAAGAAGGTAGTGCCTCACTTTGAACAAATTGCACTTTTACATCACTTTCTTTAACTTCAACTTTCTCTTCTGATATTTCAACAATTCCGTCATCTCTTACCTTTTCACCATGCACTGTAATTAAAGAATCTTTTAAGATTTCTAAGTTTGTGCATCTTACAACAACTATTAATTTGCAAGATCTGTATTTCTCAGTCTTTTGTGTTTGAAATTCGAGTGTTTCATCTCCTTTTCCAGCTTCTATTGTTATTGGAAAAGTCTTATTACATGTAAATTCTTCAGGTACATCTTTTCCTTCAAAAATAATTGAAACCTCTTTTTTATTGATTGTTACACTTGTTCCCTTAAATGTAACATCTTTCGACTTTGCATTTTGATTTTTAATCGTAAATATTTTTAATGCTGGCTCTTTTAAAGAGCTTTCATCTCCATTAACCTTGTTTTCCATCCCTCCTTTTCCATGATTACAGGAAAACAATACCAAAAACACCAATATAGAGAGAAGTGTTTTAGTTATACCCCCCCCCCTATATTGACAATATTAAAACATTTCATAGTTTATTACCTCCTAAAAGTACTCCTAATATCTTACAATATAAATAAAAACATTTCAACTTATCAAAGCTTTTTCTTTTCATTCTTACATAATAACATGCGAAACAAAAAAACATCTTTCACTAGTTTTTTTGCTCTAACGTGTTTTTTTCCATATACTTATTAAACAAAGCATCAAAATCTTTTTCAACTTTCTTTTGCACATTCTTAAATATCTGATTTTTAAGCCCATCACTATCAAAATGAACAGCCTTATCAGAAAACACAAAAGGTAAAAAACTCTTTTTTGTTATGCTATCAAGCAGTTCAGAGGCTAAAGAATATCTAACCATAAGCCTATCATCAGATAGCTTAGTTATTTCTCCTACCTCCAAATTAATATTTAATAAATATCTTGCTTCACTTCCCTTTGCTATATTAAAGCCTCTTGATGTAAAAACTTTTTCAAAAAGACTTTTAATACGCTCATCACCTCCATTACCATTAAGCTTCACTTCAATCAAAATATTTTTAGCAATGGAGAGAGCCGTTAGTTCTAAAAGCCCTGCTTTATCTTCTTCATTTAGCATACTACTAATAGGGTTTAACACAGCTAGATAGGCATTATACAAAGACATTTCTTGAAGCTTTGAATTTGCAAAAACATACCTAGAATATTCTTGAAATGTACCTTTTTCATCACTTGGAATCTCTAAAGCTTCAGAAATTAAAGACGCACAGTTATTCACTTTTTCAGAATAAATAAGAATAGACTTTTGCTTATTCAACACAGCTAAAGCATAAAAAACACCTTCTTTACTTTTCCATCTTTCTTTTATTTGAACCCCTATTAAGTTTTTTATAGAAGTTAAAACTGAAATATGTTCTTCCACAGTCTTTGTCTTATCCACACCATTTGCATTTTCATTATAATTAAAAAAGCTATTTGTCTTTGAAGAAACACTTCTATTAAAAATAGAAGCTAAATTTTCAATAGCCTTATTTTCTGCTTCTTTTTGGCTTAAACCACTTCCTAACTCCACAATATATTCCTCTTCAGAATACAAAATAGAAGGCTGGCTAATCCAAATTGGCATCTTTTCAGCTCTTTTTTTTGCATTAAGAGGGAAAAAACACAAAAGAATAAATACAAAACCAAAAACTAATCTAGGCATATAGATTCCACCAAATTAAGAGACGATTTTTTAACTTCTATATTTTCAATTTCTTCTTCATTCACTAAAACAGAACCTTTCATATACTTAAGCTTAACATTATAAAAACCTTCGTCCAAGACTATATTTGCTGCATAAGAACACGCAGGTAAATATTGGGCTTGCCGAGTATCCGCCTTAATAGAATCATCAAATTTTTCAAGCCCCACCCTAAAAGCCACTTCTGCAGCAGTTAAGCCCATGTCCGCAATAAGTTTTGCAAAAGGGTCATCACTAGCACTATCAACTATTTTTCTTGCAGCATAAATTGCCACTGTTAATGAAACAGCAAGAGTAGTTTTTCCTATAATGCTTTTTACTTTGTTTTTTTGGAATTCTTTTCTTGCCTTTAATGCAACATTCTTTTTTAATTCTTCACCAAAATCTTCTAAAAATGAAAGATAAGCTTTGCTTTCTTTTCCTGTTTCTAAATTAGTAGCAATAGCTTCAATTCTATCAACGTTAGTTTCATTTTCTTCAACTTGAACATATGCAAACTTATAGCGAAGACCCGGAATAATCATAGGAACACCTTTTTCATCAATAATAACCACATCAGGTAAATATATTGGCATTCCCATAACTTCAGGTGGAAAGTAATAAGACTTCTCTTTCTTTTTTGCAATAGAACCAGAAAATGCAATTAAATTGAGTATAGCTTTTTCATTGTCTTTTGCAAAACTAATATTTGGGTTAAGCACTTTAAGATAATCACGGTCAAGCCTAGCACCTTCAAAATCTCCTGATGCTTGCCTAAAAATTGAACCTAAATAATAAGCTGTAGCAGATGCTCTGTATAAATCCTTTTCTGTTGGTCTTCTAGGAATACCACGACTCACTTCAGCAGGAGAAACTCCAAATTTACTACAAGCATTTCTATATTCTTCGCTATCTTTTTCATCTTCTTCAAAACCACGAATCTTTGCAACATCACTACTATCATCAACAATAAACCAAAGAGAATTATTACTTTGCCTTCCTTGATTCACTTTTTCATGATCTGCTTTTTTAATTTCCACAACTGCATCTTCTAATTTTCCTTGATGATAATAATTAAGACTATTTAATATGTTAAGATAAAAACTTTCAAACTGAGCAACACTTCTTAAATTCCCTAATTCCATTAAATGCTCACATTCTGAAAAATATTTTTGGCTTGCATTATAATCTTTAGCATAATGAGAAATAACCGCAATATCCATATTTTTTAGAGGAATACTATCTTTACCATAATTTTTATTTTTAAGCATCTTTATGCAAAGTTGATAGTCCCCTTTTGAATATGCTTTTTCAAAACTAGCAATGTCAAATTGTGCTGATGCACAAGAAAGAAAAACAGCTATTATAATAGAAGAAAAAATGAAAAATCTTACCTTTTTCATGAATCTAAAATCAAAAAAAAGAAGAGCATACAAAGATGCTCTTCATAAAATAATTACAATTTAGGGGTTCTGGTTTTTATGAATTTCTTTATAGAATCATTAAAACCTTTGAATGCTATAATATTTGTTTCAAGATTAATTAGTTGAACACTAACATAATAAGTGCGAACTGTTTTATTATCAACTTTATCCACAATAGTTTTCACAGAGCCTTGCAAAATAAAATCAGCTCCTATCTCTCCACTCAAGTTCTTTATGGATTCTTCAGTTGTGTAACCTGCTTTGTTTTGCTCTTTTCGCTCTTCACGCAATTCTTCTCTTGACACCCTATCAGCTACAAAATCTGCCAACCCGCTATTGCTAATAGCATCCGACATTTTTTCTGTAATTATAGAAGTGTCAATATGTTCAGTGCTATCGTTTTTAAAACGTCCCACCATAATCACTGGAAGTCTATTGTTTTTTGCTTCAAACCCTGCAATACGTGAAGATGCAAGACATTTATCAATTAAATCTTTGCAAACAAGACGCACATCAGTGTCATTCCAATATCCACTAAGGTCAACTGTGCTTTTAGAATCAACTCGGTCAACTTTCACTGAAACACAAGAGCTCAATGCAACTAAAACAAAAAGAATTACAATTTTTCTCATTTTTAAAAAGCTCCACACTAAAATTCCTCTTGCATAGCTTTATTCACCATATTACGCAAATCTATTTCTTCTTGGCTTTTGGGTTTGTCTGCTTCGTTTGCCTTATTAATTGCTTCCTTTATAATTCCATCAAGAACTTTTTTTGGCACACTATACAACATAAAAGTTGAATAAAAATCACCTTCCACATCTCCATCAGCCTTAAAAAATCGCTTTAAAGTCCAATAATCACTTTCTTTTTTTAGCCCACTAATATTTGCTTCACTTACCAACTTAACCAACTCTTTTGTGTATGAATCTATAGAAGAAGAATTGCCACCTACAGCTGAAGCGGCTTTATCTATAATTCTTTGAGAAATCAATTTTGAAATTTCACTAGCAACAGTGAAGTTTTTCATCCATATTTGGCTTCCTTCCAAATCTTTGGCTCTTTCAGAAACAAATTTAAAGACGTAAACATCTTTATATCTAGGCAAGTTTTCAATATCATATTGTTCCATGCTTACCCATTCTGGAATTTCTTTACCAAACTGCTTATTTTTATGGTCAATCATTTCTGGGTCCATCCCTTTTGCCCTAACATTACTTGACATTGTTGCACAACTTGCATAAAAAGCCACAACGCAAAAACACAAACAAAAAAAATTCATTCCTTTTTTCATAAAATCCTCCAAAATATTATGATAATAAGATATTTATTTTATAAACTCTATTTCTTTTGTCAAGGCTAAAAATAATAAAATATTAACAACAGGCGAAAAAGTAGCCAGTCGGTAAAACGGACAGCTAGTTTTTGC
>JBQNBK010000007.1:0-34997 GCA_052169975.1 Treponema sp. | reverse complement strand
AGGCGACAGGCGACAGGCGACAGGCGACAGGCGACAGGCGACAGGCGATTATGTTGCCCGCCCCTGCTTTGTCAAGAGCCAGAACGCTGTTGTGTATGTTTGTGTAGAAATGTGTAATGCAAGCAATTTCTTTATTCATCATCACTCAAGCAATATACTAGAGTTTTGCCTAGCTTTCAAGGCTTTAGCTTGCATCACGCAAGGAAAAGATTAGCGTTATACATAAGCCCCACCACACTGGCAACAAAGGCTTTGTCTATAATGATGTTTTTATTGATTAAAACAGATGGAAAGCCTAATCCTAGCCTCTAAAGCCCCAGCCTAATCGTTAGAAGCTATTAAACTACATACAATTATAAATATTTTGCAACACACTCTTCCACATCATTCATAGGAACTGTAGGCTCTAATCGTTCAACAACTTCACCATCTTTAGAAACAATAAACTTAGTGAAGTTCCATTTTATTTCAGGGTTGTCTTTATAGTTTTTATCAATGCTCCCTATGAATTCGCTCATTCTTTCTGCCATCTTTCCCTCTCCAAAACCTTCAAAGCCTTTTTGAGATTTCAAGTAAGTATAAAGAGGCAAAGCATTGCTTCCATTCACATCAGCTTTTTTCATCTGTGGAAACTTTGTATTGTAATGAAGCTTGCAGAATTCAGTAATTTCTTTGTCGGTTCCCGGTGCTTGCTCGCCAAACTGATTGCATGGCACATCAATTATCTCTAAGCCTTTGTCATGATACTTTTCGTGCATCTGTTCAAGCTCTTTATAATGTGGGGTGAAACCACAATCCGTCGCTGTGTTCACAATTAGCATAACCTTACCCTTATACTTGCTAAGTGAAACATCGTTTCCTTGTGCATCTTGCACAGAATAATCATAAACACTCATAAAAAACTCCTTTCTTCTTAAATGAAGTTAACTTAATCTATAGAATAGCTACTACATAGCTATTTCATGTAATTTTTGCATCTTCCAAAATGCGAGTTTTGGCTAGCTTGCAATATTCCTCGTCTATTTCAACCCCAACTCCGCACCTCTTTGTGTTCTTTGCAACAATCAAAGTGGTGCCACTTCCTGCAAATGGGTCAAAGACAGTGTCATCAACATAGCTAAAAAGTTTTATGCACCTATATGGCAACTCTTTTGGGAATGGAGCAGGATGTCCTATACGTTTTTTGCTTTCTCCATTAAAGTTCCACACCCCATTAGTCCATTCTTTAAACTCCACATCAGTAATATCTGAAATCTTACTGCCATTGGTTTTCTTCCATTCTTCTTTATACAAAACCACAATCAATTCAACGGGTGCAATAACCACAGGAGCAGATGCACTCTTCCAGCTACCTACCCCATGCAGTGCGACGCGAAATGTTTCCTTCGTTCCAAACAATGGTGCTTTTATACTTACAGCCTGCCTCTTGTGCAATTAAAGTTAAGTCTGCCCCAACGCTCCTATGCCCACCCTTGTTTTTGTCCAACGGAATATAAAGACAAAACCTTGCTTGACTTTTGCTCCAAGCATAACAATTACTCATCCATCTTTTGGAAAAGCTTAAATACTCACTATAGTCTATCTCATCATTGTTTGAATTATACTCAATTCCTACGTTGTAAGGCGGAGAGGTCACAATCAAGTCGATAAACTCACTTTTGAAAAGACCTGCATCAAGAGAATCGCCTTTATAAAGAGATGTGTAGTCATCACTAAAATATTGATGTTCACTCATAGTTTTTCCTAATATGTTTCTTCGATTATCCCAGAACCAAGACAAAGCTCTTCCATGTAAAAGGCTACTATTTGCCCTATAGCAACCGCCTCATCATGTTGAAAAAACTCAAGCTCAGCCGTTCCGCCATCTTTTAACATGAGATAAGCATCTTTTTCAACTTGACGGTATCTAGTCTTAGCTTTCACTTTGATTTTTTCATTGATGGGGAGCTTACCAATTATATTGACATTTTTAACAATTAGCGAATGACAAACAAGTTCTTCTTTTCTTCCAACAGTAACAGTGTTGTTTTTTGCATCCTTTTTAATTACATAAACAGGATAACCCATTGCAATATTAAGCCCACGCCTTTGCCCAACAGTATAATATTGTAAGCCTTTGTGTTTTTGTAGTGTGTTCCCACTCCTATCAATAAAATCGCCTTGAGGAAAATCTTTGCCTGAAGAAATAGAAAAAATGAAACTAGCATATTCACCATCATCCACAAAACAAATGTCTTGGCTTTCTCCAACTTCTTCATTCACAAGATGGGCATTATAAGCAATTTCTTTCACTTCTTTTTTTGTTAGATTAGCCAGCGGAAAAATACTATGCGAAAGTTGATACTGCGAAAGACATGAAAGAAAATAACTTTGGTCTTTTTGTCTATCTTTTCCTTTTATAAGGCGGAAAGTACCGTCAATATCTTCTTTAATTCCTGCATAATGGCCGGTAGCTAGTTTTTCAAAACCATCTTTTAAGGCTTTTTCCAACATGATGCCAAATTTGATGTTGCTATTGCAAACATAACAAGGGTTTGGGGTCTGCCCGATTTTGTATGAATGAGAAAAATATTCAATCACCTTTTTCTCAAATTCATCCCTGCAATCATAGACAATGTGTTCAACACCTAATTTGTTTGCAATTGCCTTTGCTTTTTCAATAGTTGCCTCATCTTTAGACGCCTTATTTGTACATTCAGGCAAAAGGCGTAAAGTGCAAGTTGCAACGTCAAAACCTAGTTCAATTAATAATTTTGTAGCAACAGTAGAATCAACTCCACCGCTTAAACCAACTAATACTTTCATTTAAGGTTAACTTCTTTATAATTGATGTCTTTATTTTCTTGAATCATTGTGCAGATTATAACCTAAAAGAATTAAAAAAGAAACTTGATAGCTTTGTTTTTCAACATCAATTAGCCATATATCGGAAGCTCTGATCCGTTCGGATCGGAATGCCTGATCCTAAGCGTGTGGCACTATCACACTCGCTCGGGGTGAATGCCTCACCTCGTACAGGGTGAACATCTTGCATCGCCTTATTCGAGAGGCTCGCATACTTCCATGCGAACATCTCGAATTCCTAAATAATGTGGCATCCTTATCTATATCTAGCTTTTATTAGTAAAAATGCTTATTATTGTGAAGGCTTTTAGCCCATACATTTTATGTTTTCAAGGAGATTACATGAAAAAAACAATTAAGTTTCTAGTTATTTTTGCTATTTTTTTTAACATTAGTTGCAGTCAAGGAAGCAACAATCAAGGTAAAACTGAGTTATTAGTGAAAGACATAACCATACAAGGAAAAAGTGTAGAAAAAAACACAACTGACAAAATAGGAACAGAAGAAAAGCCTTACACAATAGAATTAGACAAAGTAACAGATGTTTCAGTTTCAGATATAAAAGTTATCACAAAAGAAAACATGGAAGCAAAGGGGTTTAATATCACATTAACACCAAAACCCATAACAGAAGCAAAGCCTTCAATACTTAAAATAGCTTTTGAAAATCATAACAAATACAACAACAAAACAATCTTTGTAAAAGTCTTGCTAAAACCATCTAACCCACTAAAACTTCTAACTATAAAAACATTAACAATACATAATTTAGACGCTAAAGACGGTTCTGTATCCATTCCACACACAAAACAGAAAATAGAAAAAGGCAATATCCACCTAGAATTTAATAAACCTTCTCCACCAGAGGTCATCTATTCAAACATACCTTTAACCCTTGAAGCAGGCAAAAAGGCAACTATTATTTTACGCACAGAAAGAACACAAGAATACGAAGAATGGAAAAAGGAAATTGAAATAGACTGTCCTGCATTAAAGAAATTAACACTTGCCAAACTTACGATATATGATAAATCTGCATCTAGTGGAAGGGTGCTTATTCCAACAGATAAAAACCAAGTGAAAAAAGAGAACATAGTCCTAGAGTTTGCAGACGAGAACCCTCCACAGCAATTCAAAGTTATGCCCGAAACACTTTCTCTTGCCAATGCGGGGGATAAGGGAGAAATCACTATTTCAACAGACGCAACAGAAATCTATGAAGCTTGGAATATTAAAGTCAATGTTATTCGCTCCAGTGGTGATATGGGAGAAAAAACAATAGAAGAATGTGTTGCTAGCTTGGAAAGTTCGCTTTTATGGAACAATACTGTGGTTGAAAATAACATAGTCTTGCCTGCTACTGTGGAAGGATTTGCAAACTCCACTGTTGAGTGGGCTTCATCAGATGAAAAAACATGCACAAAGACTGGGGAAATAACTAGAGACTTAGAAGATGTAGAAGTTACTTTGACATGTAAGGTTTCTTTCAAAAGTAAACAAGAGAATTCAACTTTCAAGGTTATTGCAGGAAGAGTGAAACAAATTAGAAAGAAGAAAGATGTAAATGGCAATCCTTACGTGTATATGGTAGACCTTTCTAAAAAAGGCACTTTGGAATATTCAGAAAATGGCATAGCTCGCTCAAGTTATGAAATTAAAAACATAGATATCAAAACTAAAGATGCCACAATAGCATTAAAAAAACTATTAGAAGATAATAGTTTGGTTTCACTAGAAGAGTTATTTGCTAAAATCCAAAACCAAAATCTTGCAAGAACTGAAGCACAGTTTGGAATGCTATACAAGAAGTTAGTTAAATCTGTTTCCATTGAATGGGAAGACTTCAAAAAGTACATAATAGCAATTGATAAAGAAGAGTCAAAAACTGGAACTTCAAACTTAAACACTGATGAACAAGTATTTAATTATGTGAAAGATCGCTATCAGGAAATTGGTACAAGCTGGAGCAATTTTAACAGCCTTGATGCAAGCAAAAAAACAACTGCCATAAAAGGTTTTCTAAAAATGCTTAAAGATTGCTTTGTTTCACTACACGACTTTAAGAATGTGACAGAAGACAATATTTTTAAAGTGCTTTTAGAAAATAGAAAACTTGAAAGTGAGTATAATAATTCAAAACGTTCAAGTGCAAAACCATGTAAATATGTTTTGGAAAAAACAACTGATTTAAACACTTATCCCGATGGTTATCGATTTTTAGCAACTGCAATATATGACCCTAACAAAAATTGGAATGAACAACACGGAGACTATCACACTGAAAAAACAGCTAGTATAAAATTAGGACTTGAAGCAGGGCATACAATGAAAGATGGCAGGCTTGTTGCAGAGCTTACATATGAAGATGCTTCTGAAAACTATATAACATATAGAGGTATAATCACAGGAAATAAATTTATAACTCATAATAGTCAAGAAAGCATAGAAGCAACACTTAATGACACCAAAGACCAAAATCTTTCATTAAACATTACAAAAAATGACACTCTAAAAGGCAATCATCAATTAAAGTTTATAGCTGATACTATAGGCTTTAAAGATTAGCATTGCGTAATAAAATGAATGGATATCTTATAAGCATAAGATATCCATTTTGTTTTGATAAAACCTATCCTACAATTTCCATGTTTGGCAAAAACACAGCTTTGGGCCCCTTATAAGAATCTTTAGACATAAGCTCTTTTGAAAAATACATTTCACTTTGCACTTTAAACATGTTTCCAGAAATAGAACCACCAGTTATTATATGAACTTCTTTTCCATCAAAATATCTTGCCAACCTAAACTCTCCACCAAAGTTTCCTGTAGTGGCATCCATAAAAAAATCAGAAAACATTAAGATTTCAACATAAGGCTTTGCTTTCATATCTTGTTGGTATGAAAGAGTGCCAGCTTTCACTTCAGTATTGGCTATTGTTCCAGTTGCTTCAATCCCTAAATAGTGTGCATATCTTAAATTACCATGATAGGTACTCACCACTCCAGCATCATACAAAACTGTGCGTTTTAGATAGTTTCCTTCTGTATCATAAGATGCTGCATGCACAGCATTTTCCATATTTGGTTCAAGTGAAATACTAATTGAATCTCCCTTCACCTCTCCTTGAAAGTTTTCCCCTATCTTTGCCCTAGATTGCCCTGTATACACATTAATAGATGAAGCTTGTGTTGTATAAAAGCCAAAAAACGAAGAAACTGCAGAACCTCTTAAAATAACATTAATTGAATCAATATGTTCTGCCTTTTTTGCAATTGCACGTTCTTGAGTATTTTTTAGTTGCTCTTCTACAGTTTCTTTTAATGAAGCTTCATTAATATCACCATAAGCTTCATAACCATAGATTTCAACTTCTTCAGTGCCTTTTGCATCGGTAATCACTTCAGTTTCATTCTTATTTTCTATAAAACAAACATCAACACCTTCAGAATTAATCACTTCAATAAAAGAGCTACTTGCAAAAAACTCAACTGAATTGATATTTGCTTGTGTTTCATTCTTTGCATAAACACAATTTTTCATCTTTACAATAGAATCCAAAAGAGCTTTAGCTTGTAATTGCTTACCTTCAGAACATGTTCCATTTATAGCCTTAGGTAATGGGTACCAATCATTTTTAACAAAACCTGCTGCAAAAACACTATCAGTGATTTTTTGGCAGATCACGGCTTCATCATCTTGTGGTGAGATTTTGCAACTTGCAGAACCACGATACTTTTTACCTTCCAATTCAAAGTCTTTATACACAGTAAGCAAAACGTGAAAAACTTCTTTTCCTCTATTCATATCAAGTTTATCTTTCACAAAAAAAACTTCTTTAGAAACTGTATTAGAAAACACAATTGAATAAGCAGATAAATCCCTATTTTCTTTTAACAACTTAATAATCTTTTCTTTCATATCTAACCCAATCTCCCTTGAGCTTTTATATAGGAGCCTCCCATAGAAACTCTTACAAACTCTTTATAGCCCTTACCACAATAACCACCTCCACAAAGAGAAAAGTCTTTAGAATTAGAAATCATAGAAATAGAAGAAAGAAGTGTTGGTACATAGCCTGTTAAAAATATAGGTCCTACAATTTTCCCAGTAAGTTTACCATTAATAATTTCTCTTCCCTTTTCAACAGCACATTGAATTCCCCAATTTTTTGGGTCTTCCATACCACTAAAATAACCTTCTAATAAATATCCTTTTTCCACACTTTTAATCATCTCATCAAGTGTTGCATTGCCTACTGAAAAGAACGTGTTGGTCATACGAGCATATGCTTTTCTTTCAAAAGATTCTCGCTTTCCATTTCCTGTAGGTTTAATCCCTAAGTTGAGAGCAGAAAGCAAATCGCACATACCTGTTTGCAAAACACCATTTTTAATAATGCAAGTATCCTGTGCTAAAGTACCTTCATCATCAAATAAGTATGAAGACACTTGCGATGCTGCACTTGCACCATCATGCATCTCTGTAACATTAGAAGCAACTGGCTTTCCAATATAATCCTTTGCTTTTGCTCGGTTTTTAACAAACATATCCATTTCAACACCATGCCCAAAAGCTTCATGAGCTATAAGACCAGTAACTTCAGGAGCACAAATAATATCATAAACACCAGCAGTAATAGGTTCAGCATTTAATATATCCACAACATTATCACATGATTTTTCCACTTCGTTCATCATGCTTTCCAAAAGTTCCACTCCCGCAAGACGAGAAAAGCTTCTTAAACTATATTTAACCACTTCCCCTTCTTTTAGATATGGAACTAGATATCCAATTGAATAAACATATGATTGCTCTAAGTCTTTTTTTGTGGATAAAAACATTTTTGAAACTTGTACTTCTTCATAATTAACAACAAAGTCAATTAACTTGCTGTTATAAGCCAAGCCTTTTTGCATGATCTTTGTCATGTATTCTATCTTTTCTTTTGCATTCATGGCATCAAGAGGCTGCCCAATTTCTGCAAAGAAAGTTTTTGTCGTTTCTTCTTCTTTAATTAAAGGATATGAAACAAAGGAAACATCATTATTTTTCAAAAAATCAACATCAGTTTTTGCAATTTCCTTCATCTTAGAAACTATAGAAGAAACGTCTTCTATAACATTAAATGAATACTCACTATAGCCTATTCCATTATAAACACGAACAACATAACCACATTCAGTGCACATAAAAGAATCCCCTACAGAAATACTTTTTTTTCTCACAGTGAATGTTTTTCCTTTTGAATCTGTTGCTAAAATAGAAGCATATTCAAATTCTTTTGAAAGCTCTTTAATTAGCTTTTTTAGCAAAGATTTCTTTTCACTTAATAATTTAGAAATAACAACTTGCATATTTTCCTCACCTACTACCATTTGTTATTGCTAATTAAGCTTTCAGTTTCTTCTTCAGTAGTCTTTTTCCAAATTTGGCTTCGTCCTATTCCTAGACCAATCTCTCCACGCATTTCAAGACTATCTTCCTTATATTTTTTCCCATCAGCTTTTTTAAAATTGATTTTGCAATAGTAATATTTACCAGTATCTGGAGCTACAATATAACCATTATGCCACATTCCTTCTGATTTTTTTTCAAGATTATAAATAAATGGAGTGCCAACAAGAAACATTTGATTCACCTTTCCAGACTTAGGAAATCCAGGATAGCTATCCTTACAATTATCTGCGAGCTTTTTAGGGTTTTTCCCAATAGCAACAACAATTTCTCCAAACAATTTGTTTCCTTGTACAGATATCTTCCATACAGCAGTAACTTTTCCACTTTTTTCATCAACACTTTTCCAAAGCCCTTCAACAGGATCAAGTGCAAAAATAAAAGAAGCCCCAAACACTAAAAAAATAAATAATAAATAAAGTTTTTTCATAAAACCCTCCATGAAACCATAGCATAGATAATATATTTTTAGCTGTCAACAATAAAGTTTAATGCAAATATGGCAAAATCTATTTCATTGAATATTAAGTTTTTTTTTGTTAGACTTCAAAGATATATGGATGTATCCATAAATAGCCTCGATGGTGGAATTGGTAGACACGCTAGTTTCAGGTACTAGTGCCATTTTGGTATAGGAGTTCGAGTCTCCTTCGAGGCAACAGCCAGCGATAGCTTCTAGGCCAATATCAAATAAAAAAGGCTTATCAAAATTGATAAGCCTTTTAATATCATAAATCTATTTCTTACCAGCTGAAGCTACAACACTTTTAACATTATCTATTTCTGCTTTAGTCAATGGTTTTCTTATACTTACTCCTGTAGAGCTTGTGTTAACAATCTGTGCTTCGCCTCTATTTGACATACCACCATAGATTAAAACAATAGGATAATTAAGATTTTTAGGATTGATATCCAACACTTGACCAATTCGTTTATCAGAAAGCTGAACAAAAGTACCTATAGGAAAAATGGATACAGAAAACAACAAAGATTTAAGCACAACATCGCTATACTGTTTATTGGTATTTCTAACAACATCCAATATAGAATTCATTCCATATCCCGTTTTTCTATTTCCTTTAGCTGCTTCAAATGAACAAGCTAGAGACAAAATCTTACCAAAAATTGATATATTTTCAGAATTAAGCCCACGTGGATACCCTGAACCATCTTCCCTTTCATGATGCTCCAATACACCAACACAAACAGTAATAGGAAAACCAGCTTCTTTTAAGATTCTATAAGCAACAATAGGGTGCGATCTAAATGTTTTTAATTCTTTATCAGTTAAAGCTCTATCTTCTGTGTAAAGATATGGAGGAATACGTAAAAACCCAATTTTATGCAAGATAGCAGCAACAGTAAGTTCAACAATCCTATTTTGAGGCATTTTCAACTGAACTGCAATAATAATTGCATAAATTGCTGTTTCAACAACATGCAAAATTAAATCTGGCTCTAAACCTTCCAAAGTAGATTTTGGAATTGCAATTATTTTGTGTTTATGCTCTTTAACCACTTCACAAAACTCTTTTGCTTTTTCAAAAATATCTTCAACATCAAGATGTTGCCTAGAAGCATAAAGACTATACACCTTAGAAACAAAAGCTAAAAAAGCTACACAAACATTTTCAACTTTTAGCATTTCTTTCTTTTGTTCTTCATCCAGTGTTTCATATTCAGAATCGCCTTCTTCAGATGCTTCCTCTGTTACCTCACTTTCAGTTGCTTTTTCCTTATCCTCATCACTTGCACTTTCTGCAATTCCTTCAGAATATACATTAGTAAAACTACATTCCAATAGCTTTTCTTTCAATTTTTCATCAAATGGTATATTGTTTGGTAAGAGAATAAATTTTTTATCAAGATATACATCTTGTGTAAAACTTGAAAAGTTTTCAATTTTCTCTATTGTATACGTATTCATACACACACCTTACAGTTAATAAGTAATTCTTAAAAAGATATTAAGTTACAAATATAATTTTGTAAAAGTCTTAAGGAGACTCACTCCCTAGTAGGTTATCGTCATAACAATATATTTTTTTAATATAAGTCTCTCCTCATCAGCTTTATTAAAAAAATATTGTATTTTAATAAAGCAAAACCATTTTTATTTTTTCTTTACTGCCAAAATTGTAAGGTCATCATATTGCTCATCTTGTTTAATATTTGTGTAATATAAATACTCTTGATATTCTGGATGTGGCTCTCTATGTAAGCAATATGTAGGATATTGCAAAAAGTGTTTATTCAAAAACAAGTCCACTTTCTTATCAACAATAACATGGTCAAAATTTGTAGCCCTTGCATCTTGATAAAGCCTAAAAATCTTTTCAACAGAAACCAAAGCTAAAATTGCTTCTTCTATAGTACCTTCACAAGTAGTAAAGTCAAATTCAAAAACTTCATCAGCTATAGGATTATGCATCTTTTTTAGAATAAACTTTCTTTTTGCAAAAACAGCTTCTATAATAGCATTAACCCTATCTTTTCCCATTTCTTCACCGTCTTGACCTACAGTATGTGTTTCATGCCAATCACCTTCTGAAAGCCCTTGTTCATCACATACAATCACTTCCAATTTTTCATTTCTAAACATACGCTTTGCTTCCTCAATACCGTCAGTATATAGGAAAAGAATATCACCTGATTTTATGTCAATACGTTCAACAGGAAAGCCCCCTTTCATATCCACCAACATAGTTGGGAAAACACCTGCAGCAGCTGTTTCTTTTAGTGTAATCTCTTTCATCTTCTTTTCACTTGCATCATAAATATTGATGATATTATCTCCTGCATTACAAAAATAAGTTGCCCCTGTCATGCTATCCAAAATGCAAAGAGTAAAAGCAGCAAAACGTCCTTTAAAACCCCTAGTTTCTATAGCATCATTAATACGCCCTACAATACCACTCATATTAAAGCCATTTTTCTTAAAAGACCAATCTTTAAAGTAGTTTGCAAACAAAGTAGCCACTTCCACCATAATAAGAGATGCAGGAACACCTTTACCAGAAACGTCACATTTTATTATTGCATAATACCTTTCATCGAGTTTTATATAATCAAAATAGTCTCCAGAAACACCTTTTGCACCTTCATAATAACCAAAAAATTCAACATGATCTTCAACAGTCTTACCAGAAATCAACTTTCGTCCCGTAGGGTCTGTATCAAGCGGGATAAACATCTTTTGTATTTCTTTACCAACCGTAACATCTTTAGTAGTAGCAGCAGATTTACTCAAATTATCAGTCAATTCATTAATAATTTCACCTAAAAGACCTACTTCATCTTTTTGTTTTATCTGCATGCTTTTTCCACTTAACTTTTCTTTGTCTTCAGTGTCTCTAATCATAGCAACATGCACTGCAAGTTCTTTTAATGGTTTTGTAATAATAGAAGCCAATATCCAAGCACCTAATATTCCAGCCAATAATGCTATAAGTGAAATTGTTATTGTAATTGCAATAACTTCTTGTTGCTTCTTTTCAACTTCACTTAAAAGATTTTCTATAGAAACTTTTAAGTAAACCATTCCATGCACAAAAGAATCATCTCCTGCAGATTGTCTATATAAAATTGGCTTATAAAATAGATATTCCAATCTTTCTCTTGAAAGATTATTTGGATCAAATGTAGGATAAGAGCCCAGCCCACTATTTGAAAGCCCTTTCAATCTTTGGGTGATATATTCTTCTGTTTCTTTAATAGTTGCTTGAATCTCATCTCTTTTTTCTTTTCCTTCTTCATCTTGTCGTAAAACAAAATTAAGAGCTTGTTGGTTTAATTCCCCAACAAGACGAGAAGCTTTTCCCACATACTCAATAGCTTCTTGGTTTAAATTCTTAAGAGTTTCATTCAAATCTTCTTCTGTATAACCTTCCAGTTGAGATTGCCCCAACAATAAAGTTTCTGTGTTTATATGTTTTAGAATATCTGCATCACTAGATGCCCAAACAAAATTATATCCTTCTTTTTTTCCATCTTGATGTTGGCTAGTTATTGTTGCAAAAATAACATCGTCTATATCATTTGCTTGGTTTGTTAAAAATGCCAATTCCAAAATATTCTTTTCTCTTAAATAGGAGCGAGAGCTAGAAACAATACTTTCCAAAACAGTTTCTGTCTTAGAAACCAAACTATCTGCAAGAAGATCTTTTTGTGTCTTAGAAAAATGAGAAAGAAGAGGAATAGCTAAAAGGAGAATAATAGAGACTACAAGCATAACAGTAAAAAGAACTAACTTAAACCTTAATCCTATACCCCTAATTTTTATTTCTTTTGATTTCTTTTTCTTATCTTCTTTTGACATATCATCTCCTTTCAAAAGTAATGCCATCTCTATTTGTAAACTCTTATATTCTTTTATAACTTTAGTAACTCCTGCCACATACAAAGACAAAACCACAAAGAATAAAGATAAAAGAGCTATTCTTACATAAAAACTAAAATTAAATATTGAATAAACATCACTTTCTATTTGCCATTTATGCTTATAAGAATATTCATAGTTTCCAAACTTAATAGTGCCCATTTCATCAACTGTTATATAAGAACTTGAAAAATATAAACCTCTAGTTGGGTGCATTAAACCTATTTTATAATTTCCTTCTTCTAGGTCATCAATATTTATTTTTGAAATAAGCCTATCCGTTATAATAGAAAAGTTATTGCTATCTAATGTTAAGTCATATGGAGCTTTTCCATCTTTATCAATGAATACATGAGTTACATCGCCTGCTTCCTTAAAGCCACGTCCTGATAGTGTAAGAGAAAAAGAACCATCCACATCTTTTTTAACATTAATATTATTAATAGTTGTGTAAGCTATATACTTATTCAATGCAAAAAACTTTAGTGAGGGGGCTCCAATATTACCCACTGCATCAATAGCAGAAACTGCAAGACAATATATTCCATTATCATAGTTTCTTAAATCAATATAATTATTCTGTGTTCGTGTAAAAGTAGGTAAAGCACTTTTCAAACTTACTCTTTCTTCCAAGTATTTTTGCAAAGCTTCATCTGTTATCTCTTCTTCTTTTTCTTCACATTCCTTTCTAAAATCTTGATAAAGATTTGCAAGATTTAAGCTTTCAATCTTCCATGTATAGCCTCGAATCTGCCCTTCCACTCTTCCATTTTCATCTTTTTCTGGAGTTAGCCATTCAATCTTTAAATTATTAGAAACACAAAAAGCATTTGCATCAAGATTAAGGTCTAAAAATTTTGGTGGCATAGGAGGAGTGGTGTCAACACTGCAAGAAGTTACAGCAATATTAGACCAATTACCAGCATAATCAGCAACTCTAACCCCAATATACCAATCCCCATCTTCTTCAGGTTCAAAAGTTAAAACATTATCTGATGGAAACTTTTCTATTTCTTCTTCAACATATTGGGGTGGTTCATCTTTTGACCAAGTATATGAATATCCTGCAATACCAGAAGAATCAAAAGGAAATGTTATCTTGACACTAAGCTTTTTCTTATCTTTTTTTCTCGATTCAACTTGCCCTAATAAAGTCGGTTTTTGCACCGAAGTATCAGGCTTAATCTGCATAATATGTTTTACATCTTGCCCTTCTTGCCAAAGGAGCTCTAAGTTTCCTGCAATATTATAAGGGCGAGCAAATAACATTGCACCTGCAACAGAACGGACTCTCAATGTTTGAGCTGCTTCATAATCATAAATATAAACTGCACTACGTCCTTCACTTTCATGTGTCCAGCAAATAATAGGGTTGTTATTTATCACTAATATTTTAGGATTGATTGATTTTCCAGCAGCATTAAATATCTCTGTTGCAGGCGATGTTTCTACTCCATTATTATTTAAGAACATAGAACACACACCCACATTTGCAGAACGATTCCTATTTCTTTCCCACACAAGAATAAATTCATTATGCCCATACAAAGGCTTTATATCAGGTCTTTCATTTTGAAAGTCTCCATCAACTGTAACTTGCTGTGGAAAAGAAAAAGTTTTGCAACCATCTGTTGAATATGTAGAAAACAATTGATATGTCTTTCTTTCATTAATTGTAACCAAAGCCTGAAAAACAACTAAGTCACCACTCTTTCTAGCTAATGAAACTGCATGCGTTGGCAAAAAAGCCCTATCACTTATGGAACTAGAAATAAAAGGCTTTAATTCACTCCATTCCACACCATCATTTGAAAACGTAGTTAAAAGAGAAAATTTCTCATCAAATCCTTTTGAAAGAAAGAGAAGATACCCTCCTTTTGAAGTGGTTGTAATATATGGAGACGAATAGTCATTTGCATCCAATTCTATTTCATTTTGTTCAAATGAGTTGCCATTATCATTGCTTTTATAAATTACTAACTTACTTTTTTCATTCAAAGAAGCAATTAAAATAGAACCATCGTTTCCTATAGTGCAAGATGTAATAGAAGGCACATTCACTTTATATGGTATTGCAGGTGTAATTCTTTCATTAGTAAACCAACGCCCAGATGAATACACTGCTAGAGAAACATAAACTACACCTTCATTATCCTTTTCAGGCACCACTTCTTGCCAAACAGCAACAGAAACATCCCCCCTACTAGCTGAATGTAAAAATTGAGTATTTTTAACTGTCATCCTAGTAGGAGTTTCCCAATAATACTTATCACAATATAATTGTGTGGAAAAAATAAAGAATATAAAAATAAATGATAGACAAGATATGATTTTTTTTGTCATAGCTGAGCATTGATCCTCGTTTTTAAATCATGAACTTTTGCAGATTTTCTAGCTTCTGGGTCTCGCAACAACTCTTCAACTAAAGCAATTGCAGTAATCTTATTTCCTCTTTGCAATGCCAAAACTGCTTGTCTATATTTTTCTTCATTTGCATAAGACAAAACAGCAATTGCAGTGCCTCCCATAGCCATTTGAATTCTATCTTTTAAAATAGAAGCTCTTTCATTGTTTTGGTTTAATTTAATTGCTTGATCCAACTTTTGTAAAGCAAGATTATATTTACTTTTATCTCCAGATTTATAAATGCTATCTGCTTCACTTGTAAGAGCCACTGATTGATTTACTTGTGTTAGGTCAGGAGGCAATATTTTAAGCCCTAAGTATATTTCAACCTCATCTTTTAACTTTGCAATACCGGGAAAATTCCTATCCATTATATATAAGTTTAAAAGCTCTGCATAAGAACTTTGTGGATTTCTCCTATAGTCAATTCTAATCCTATCAATTCTCTTTTTAACTTGAATAGAAAAGTTCTCTGGGTCAATTAGTTGGTCAATTCTCAAATTAAGCTGCCCAGATTCTTCATTCAAAGGATAGACTAACAACACTTGTTTTATATTATTTCTTGCTTCATTTAATTTTGTTAATGCTGTTTTTCTTTCTGTTTTTATAATACCGCTTGCTTCGTCATATAATTGCTTTGCATTATTAAGAAGTTGGATCATTTGAGGATATAATGCGGCAGATTGTGGAATGCTACGCCCTGTCTTCATAACACTGGCAGTTTGAGCAATATTAAGCCAGTTTTGAATTTCTTCGTTGTCTTCAATATTTGTTGCAGCCCATCGGCTTTTTGCACTAAGAAGGATATTCTCTGCCTCTCCAAAATTGCCGTTAAAATATAGCTTTTTAGCATAATCAATAGACTTTCTAACTTCACGAACAACCATCTCGTTTTCTTTTTGATTAATTTCTTGTCCAAGTGCTGAAAGACGAGCATCAACCATTGCCCTATACTCTGCATTATCTTCCATTTTTAATGCTTCATTACTTTTTTCTTGAGAGCGAGTAATATTTTCTCTTGCCAATGTAAAATCAGAAGCCTTAAGCATTCTTACAGCTTCGTTATATCTAAAATCTGCCTCACGTTTTGCAAGTTCCATTCTAAATATGCTATTTTTTGCACTAGTGGAAATAGCACTAAGATTTGCCAAAAGAGCACTTAATTTTTGTTCACTATCTTGAATTCCATCAAAGTGTGTTTTTGTTGTCAAATTTGGGTCAAAATCTTGAGAAACATGAGAAAGAAAATCAACAGCATCTTCCAACATTTTAATATCTTTTTTTATTTGTACAGCTTGCTTATCCAATCTTGCAAGAGCCTCTGTGGGATAATATGCTTCAGACGATTGATCTGTGAAAGAAGCATTTCCTTCAACTAATTTTTTTGTACTATTAAATTGTGTTTCATGTTCTTTATAAAACCTTTTTCCATCAATATTTTTAACACGTGCATAGTTGGCAAGTCTATTTTGGTAAAGATCAGAAATACCTGCAAACATTTGTGCTTGAATATTAATGAGATCAGCCTTTTCTTTAGAAAATCTTTCAAAAGAAAAAGCTATAATTCTACTTTGCATTGGAACAATCTGAAAAATAAGAGAATCAAGCTCTTTTATGTCGCCTACATTCCCTTCTTTTCCATAATCATCAACTTTATAATCATTCTTATTTATAGCAAGATATTTTTCATAAATAGTCAAAGAATCATTAGTTATTGTATTCAAATTTGACAAAAGAGCTAAGTTATCTCTATTTTCTTTTTGGTTTAAGGGGAAGCGAGTATTTGTTTTATTAATATTTTCTATTAAGCCAATAATGCGTTCATATTCTTTTAGATATTTTCCCACAACTTCATTTAAGGATGAATCAAAAGGTAACCCAAATTTAAATTTAGCAAAATTATTGCTATATGTTCTTTGAATCAACGAAAGAATATAGTCTTGTAAGCTACTAAGCCTAAGCAAAAGAGCAGCTTCCAAAGTTCCCGAAACACCTTCATATTCACTTGCAGTTGCACGTCCTGTTGTCACACGTGTTGCATATGGCAAGAAAGAATCAGCTTGAAAATTGGAATCTTTTTCATCTTGAGAAAGAAAAGAAGACAAGATATTCCCATTAACTAAAACAGATTGACTTATAGCATGCAATTGCTTCACATCTTCTTCAAAAGCTGAAATTACACTAGCATCTGGTTTTAGAATATTTTGCCTCAACATAAGCTTATATGCGTTGATTGAATTCAAAAACTTAAAGTCTTCCCTACGAAAAGCTCCATAAGAACCTCTAATTGCTTTAATAGCCTCTTCTGTTTTTGTAAGTCTTTCAGTATTTTCATAAAGTTCAACATATTCAGAATAAGAAATTGAATAACCTTCCATAAACTTAGCCAATGCTTCTGAATATAATTGTCCTTTAATTAAATCAATACCTTCTTTCATTATTTTATTGAATTTTATTCTATTTGCAGCATAAAGAGAAGAAGATTTTAGCTTTTGCAAAAACTCTTCAAGTTCGGGGTCTATTGCAGTGTTTAATCTTTCTATTCTTGCAATGATTTGTAAGATTCGCTGATTATTCTCAGGATCTTTATAAAGTTGAGCTATTATAGCAAGGAACTGTGCAACAAACTTATCTTGGTTTTTCATTGCTTTTTTTAGTGAATCAGTTGCCGAATTAAAAGATTCAGGGTGTGTTTCCAACATTTCAAGAATCTTTTCGATAGCAACCTCCTGCTTTTTTTCTTTAATAAGGCTATTTGCTTCCTTATAGCTAGCCCTATCTTTAGCATACATAGCTATTACACATAAGAGAAAAAAAGAGAACACTAAAAATATTTTCACAACACCTTTAATTTTGATAATTCTACCTCTAATTGCCCAAAGCACACAATCTAACGCTATAGATATTCGGCTAAATATATCAATTTCTCAAATAATAAACAAATTACCATAAAACTTGAACTAATATTACACAAACATCTTGAAATTGTTTTGAAACTGACGTAAAGATATTGAATATTAATAATGCTCTAACATGCTCATTTTATTTCAAAAACCTTATATTTTAACAAACTCTAGCTAGAAGTGCTTTAAACTCTAGCTAAAAGTGCTTTAAACTCTAGCTAGACTATGGTCTCGTTAACGTCCGTTTTCGCTATGCAAGAACGACCGTTTTTGCTATGCGAGAACGGCCGTTAATGGCATGCAAAGTCGCATATAATTGATATCGAAACTAACATGTTTTATAACCTAAAAATAACACTTAACTTATAGACAAAAACGACAAGCCTTCTTTGCATAATTAATCTAATTAGCATTCCTAATGCCTATATATAAGAGAAGAAAAAAATTAACTTTTATAATCACCTTGTTATGCAAAGAAAAAAGCTATAGAATAAGGACTAATATCTAACTATGAAAACATTAAATAAACACATTTTATTATGGCTCATGCTATTGGTGAGTTTTTATTCTTGCAAACAAAAAGAAAGACAGATTCAAAGAGTGGAATTTGCATTTGATACTGTATGTCAAGTTCAAATTTTTACTAGTATAGAAGAAAAAAAAGCTCAAAAGATTTTAGATGAAGTGTTTGCAACACTAAAAGAATTAGAAAACACTTTTAGCCCAACACGAAAAGAATCAGAGCTATATAAACTTAACGAAAACACGTCAATTAAAGAGATTCCTGTTTCAAAAAAACTGCACTATTTAATAGAAGAAAGTTTGCGTTTTGCAAAGCTTACTTCAGGTGCTTTTAACCCATGTATTGGCTCTCTTACAAGACTTTGGCAACCCCTATGGCAAGAAAAAGATGCAATGCTCCCCACTAAAGAAGAAATAGAAAAAGCTCTTTTTTACACAAACTATAATGATTGCATTGTTATGGATAATGGAATAATCAAAAAGCCTTATATGAAATTTGATTTAGGAGCTAGTGCAAAAGGCTATGCAACAGACTGCATAAAGGACATTTTAATTGCAAGAGGCATAAAAAAAGCAATAATAGATTTAGGTGGAAACGTCTTTGTAATGCAAGAAGGTGAGCCTAAGATGAAAGTTGGCATAAAAAGTCCTTTAATAAATGAAAACACTAGTGTGGCAGGCTATGTGGAAGTGAAAAATAAAGCCATTGTAACATCTGGCAATTATGAAAGATTTTTTGAAAAAGATGGTAAATTATATCATCATATAATTTCTTCAAAAGAAGGTTATCCTGTTGAAAATGAACTTAGGGCAGTTACTATAATTTCAGAAAGTGCTTTAATTAGTGATATTCTTTCCACTTCTTTCTTTGTTTTGGGAGTGGAACAAAGCAAAACATTGCTAGAAAATTTTCCGAAAACTTCAGCAATTTTCTTTTTAAAAGATAATAGCATTATAGAAGTGAACAATAGCTCCTCTCCTTTTAATTTACTGGACTCAAGATTTTTAATTAAGAACTAATCAACTTATAACAACCTAAGAATTTCTTAATAACCTTTTAGATATGATTCCTTGACTTGAAAAATACAATATATGTGTGTATTTTATGAACATAGTTTTTAAGCTTGATATAAAAAATCTGGAATAATTATTTTAAGGAGTGTTTATGAAAAGTAAGTATTCTAAGACTATTTCTGCATTGTTTTTTGCGTTGTCTTTGGCATTTTTTGCTTGCAATAATGGGCAAAATCCTAGCAAAAACCCAACACCAATACCACCACCTACCCCCCCATAGCACAGAAAAGTTTACAATCACTTTTGATGCTACCACTATAGAATGCAAGAAAGGTGAAAAAGGTGCTGAAGGCAATGTTACATCTGGAGCAGAAGCTAAAGAAGGTAAGCACTACAGATTTATTGCAAAGTTTAATAAGGATGAAATAGTTGAGCATTGGTATGTAAATGGCAATAAAAATGTTCATTAAGATAGTGATGTCTTCATATATCAAATTAATGCAGCAGATGCAAATGATGGAAAGATAATTAAAATTAGTTATGAAAAAAAATTAGCTAAGAAATTTAAGGTTACATTTGATGAAGCTACTATGGAGTGCAAAGCTGGATATGCAGGTAATGGAAAAAAGATTACACCTAATATGACTATAAAAGAAAAAGTTTGGTATAAATTTATTCCACTAGGTTTAACCAATGACGAGATTATAGAATCATGGTATATAGGTAATAAGAAAAAATTGTATGGTCCTTCAAGAAAAGGTTATGAGTATCGTGTGGACACAGAGGATGCAAATACTGAAAATGTAATCAATATTAGATATGAAAAAAGGCTAGCTGCAAAGCCTATTCTTAAATTTGATATAGCATAATTGAATGCAAGAAAGGTTATTTAGGTGACGCAGGTAATGTGCAAACAAACACTGTAGTGTTTGAAGCTGAATATTACAAGTTTATTGCAAAGCTTAAAACAGGTGAAAAGCTAAAACATTGGACTCTTAATGGTAAGCCAAAAACTTCAAAAACTAGTAATACATGGGAGTATGGAATAGACAAAAATGATGTAGACAGCAATAATAACACAATCACGATAGGCTGGGAAAAAGAGTAATCACCATACTGCATAAATTGAATTAGCCTCTAAAAACCATGGTTGGTTTTTAGAGGCTTTTTTATTAAAATACGCTATAGGAATGTCCAAGCAAATAGCTATAGTTTATGCTATTTAAGGTTGTGTTGTAGGGTGCATTTATAAAATGAGTTATTCAAAAGAAAGCTGGCGAGAAAAAGACTGGGAAGACTATAAAAAGAATAATTTAAGTGAATTAGTTTCACCAGAATTTTTAAAGCTAATAGAAGAAAGCACGTCAATAGAAGAAAAGAAAGCATTAAAATGCCAAGTATATTTTGATGAAAGAGAAATGGAAGCAAGTCAAGATGAAAATGCAGACCCCTTAGGGGAAGCCAATCATATAGTTAGCCCAATTTTAGTTCATCAATATAAAAATAGAGTGTTATTGCTCACAACAGGAAAATGTTTTGCACATTGTCGCTATTGTTTTAGGAAAAGTTATACAGCTCGTCCTAAAGGCTTTGTAAGCCCTAAGGAACTAGAAGAAGTTATTTCATACTTAAAACAAAATCCACAAATAAAAGAAATATTAATTTCTGGGGGCGACCCACTAACGGCATCGTTTAAGGAACTTGAATACTTACTTTTAACTTTAAGAAAAACATTTCCTTCATTAATTTTTAGGCTTTGCACAAGGGCTCCGATTTTTGCTCCTTCAATTTTTTCAGAAAGCCTTCTTTCTTTATTAGAAAAAGTAAAACCACTTTGGCTCATTCCTCACATAAACCACTCGGCAGAGTTAGGCAATTCTCAAAAACAATGTTTAGAAAACATTCTAAAAAGAGGAATCCCTATGCAAAGCCAAACAGTGTTGTTGAAAGGGGTTAATGATGATGTCAAAATACTTGAATCTTTATTTAACAATCTAACAATTTTAGGCATTAAACCAGGATATCTTTTTCAATTGGATATGGCTTTTGGGACAAGCCATTTTCGCGTGCCTCTAAAAGAAGCTTTAACATTGTGGGAAACATTAAAAAATGAACTTTCTGGGCTATCCACACCAACTTTTGCAGTGGACTTACCCTTAGGTGGCGGGAAGTTTCCTTTATCAGCAGTGAGTTTTCAAAATGTTTTTAATTATGATGGTAAAAATACAATAGTCGTGACAAAAAAGTATAATAAAGTATACACTTATTCCACAGAGAATGATAAAAAATAATACTTAAATTGCAAGCACGAGTTTCAAATTAAAAATTAACTATACATAATGTTATACAATAATATAACACTTTTGACAAATTTAAGGTATTTCTGAAGAAAAAGCTCAAATTTCTTTACTATTTAAAAGTATTTATAATATATTTATTAACTTGGCATGATTCTTGCTATATGTAAAGGTGAAAAAGAACATATTGTTCTTGAATCACATAGGAGAAAAAGCATGTCAATGGAAACTAGTATTTATAATCAATATTTAAAAGAAATAAAAAGCTATCGCTTATTAGATGCTACAGAAGAAAAAGAGTTAGCTATAAAAATAAAAAAAGGTGATATAAAAGCATTAGAACGACTTATTAATTCTAATTTACGTCTTGTAGTGAAAATTGCACATCATTACATAATTCCTTCAAATAAATTAATGGATATTATTCAAGAAGGCAACATAGGTTTGATGACTGCTGCAAAAAAGTTCTCTCCAGACTTTAATGTTCGCTTTGCTTCTTATGCTGCTCTTTGGATTAAGCAAGCAATTAATAGATATATAGCTTCTAGTGACACGTTAATTCGTCTTCCTTCAAGAAAAGCTGTATTAGTGAGAAATGTTAAAAGATTTAGAAATGAGTTTAAGAAAATAAATAAACGAGAACCATTTTTTGAAGAAATTGAAAAGGAATTTGATGTTAAAAAGAATCAATTGCAAGCTCTTCATACCTTTATATACGAAAATATTATTAGCTTAGATGCCAATATAGAAGCAACAAAAAAAGAAAAAAATGCCAATACTTTATACGACTATGTTGTGAAAGATACTAAAGAAGATCCTGAAGAAATGTATATGTTAAAAGAAATAAAAATCCAGCTTGATAAGCAATTAGATTTTTTAGGAGCAAGAGATAAAGATATTCTAAAAAATAGGTATTGTCTAAACAATGAAAAAAAAGTAATTCCTTTTCATAAATTGGGGAAAAAATATTCTCTTTCTCCAGAATCTGTTAGGCAAATAGAAATTAGAGCAATAAAAAAACTAAAAGATAGAAAAGAAGAATTATTAAAAACTATTCCTTTTTAGTTTTTTTACAAAAATAAGAAAGGCAATTTGGCAAACCTTCTAAAATGCTTCTAGCCCTTTTTTATATAGATGTTTTTTGTTATACTAAGGCTCATCTATGGAATATCAAGTAACAGCTACTCGAAGAAGACCTGGAAGGTTTGAAGATTTAATAGGGCAAGACTTTGTTGTTGCAACATTACAAAAATCAATTGATAAGGGTAAAATTGCACATGCTTATTTATTTTCGGGACCTCGTGGCTGCGGAAAAACAAGTTCAGCCAGAATATTAGCAAAGTCGCTTAATTGTGAAAAAGGAATGAATAGAACTCCTTGCGGAGAATGCACTTCTTGCAAGGAAATTGCTAAAGGTTCTTCTCTTGATGTTATAGAGATTGACGGTGCCTCAAATACAAGTGTAAATGATGTTAGGCAAATTAAAGATGAAGTGCTGTTTCCACCAAATTCATCTCGCTATAAAATTTATATAATAGATGAAGTGCACATGCTTTCTACCAGTGCCTTTAATGCACTTTTAAAAACCATAGAAGAGCCCCCACCATACGTTATTTTTATCTTTGCTACTACTGAATTACACAAAGTTCCTGCAACCATAAAAAGTAGGTGTCAACATTTTAATTTTAGGCTTGTTAGTGTGGAACAACTGAAAGACACATTAAAACAAGCTTGTGATGAGTTAAACATAAAGGCAGAAGAAGAAGCTTTATATTGGATTGCAAAAGAAGCAACAGGAAGTGTGCGAGATGCTTACACCTTATTCGACCAAGTTGCTTCCTTTTCTGAAGAAAATATCACAATGCAAAAAATCCAAGAAAAACTAGGGCTCACCTCACTTGATTCCATTAGCTCTGTGCTTTCTTTTTGTGCTTTAGGAAATGCAAAAGAAGCTTTAAGTGTCTTTAATGAGATTTTGCAAAATGGTATTTCAATCGAACAATTTATTACAGATATGGCATCTTATTTAAGAGCTTTATTGTTGCTAAAACAAGGTATAGAAAAAGAGTCATTATTAGGTTTTAACAAAGAACGTCTTTCAAAAGATGTGTTAAACACATGGAATGCAAATCAAATTGAAATAGCTTTTTCTATTATGTTGCAACTATATAAAGATGTACGCTTTTCTATAAGCCAACGTTTTGAAACAGAACTTGCAATTTCTCGTCTTTCCACACTTAAAAATTATGTTGCACCAGAAGAACTAAAGCTTATTTTTAATGCTGCAAAAAATATGTTGGAACAAGATGGCTCTATAGAAGAAAATGTTCTTTCAGAACATATGCAAGTTGAAAAAAAAAAGCCTGAAATAAAACCTAACTTTAATTCTTCTATTAATTCTGACTTTAGCAGTAACATTGAACCTAAAGAAGAAGTTCAAAAAAAAAAGATAACTGAAGAAAAAGAACCTAACAAAGAAGTAGTTCAAGAAAAAAAAATCAATAAGCTTGGCTCAATTGAAGAATTAAAAGATATGATAGTCAAACTTTGCGAAAAAGAAAATAGTATGCTATCGCTCACCCTATCTAGCACAGGTAGCTGGGAAGAAAAAGAAGACACTTTATATATTTATGGAAACACTTCATTTGATGTTTCTATGCTTAAAAATAACATGAGACTGATAGGTGATTATGTTAATGAATACTATATTAAAAAGCTAAAAATTGAAGTATTAAAAGAAGATTATAGGGTTAAAAATGAAACACCAAAAGTTGAAGCTGAACCAAATAAGAAAGTTCAAAACTGCAAGCTTTTGGATATAATAATAGAAATGTTTGAAGGTGAACTAGTAAGTAGCACCTCTTCTTAATGTTTTGGAGGTCTTTATGGACGAAAGAAAAAAAGTACTAAAAGTATTATTTATTGGATATGTAACAGTATTCATTATGTTACTATTTATTATCTATCTCATAATTTCAAAAAATGGGAATAACGAAAATGCTGGACATATAAATGTGTCTGCTGTTGCAACAATGAATGTTTCTCCTGATATTGCAAATGTCTCTTTTGAACTTTCCTCAAAAGAAAAAACAGCCCAAGCTGCAAAAGAAGCAAACGATGCTATGCTAAAAAAATTAAATGAAGTGCTAAAAAAATATGAAATTAAAGAAACAGAGCTTAGCATGAATTACATAAACATTCGTCCTTATTATGAATATAAGGGTAATTCTAATGAATTAGTAGGTTATGTTGCTCAAAAAACAATCACGATAAAGATTAAAGAAATAGATAAATATAATAATTTTATTGATGATCTTTTGGAAATTGGTATTTCGAATATTAATTCTGTAGACTTTACAGTTGAAGATATAAAAACTGTAAGGAATCAAGCAAGAATTAAGGCTGTGGAAAGTGCAAGAGAAAAAGCTGAATTATTTGCTTCTTCAGTTTCAAAAAAGATTATAGATGTGGTTGAAATATCAGAAACTGATTCAAGTGTTCGCTATTCTCAAGCAAACTTTAAGGGCATGATAAGAAGCTCTATGATGGATACTGCTAGTATGGCTGAAAAAGTAGGAGTAGAAGAAGAAAGAGGAAACATTTCTGTTTCAGCTTCTGTATCTGTTGTTTTTGTTATGAAATAAAAAAAGGAAGGGCTTAGCCCTTCCTCTATTTTTTAAAACTATCTTTCAAACTTTCGATATATAGCACGTTTAGGTGTTTGTGCATCTTTTCCAAACTTTTCACGACGCCATACAACATATTCTGACCAATTACCATCATACCAGATCACTTCACCTGTAGCTTCAAAAACTAATAGATGCGTACAAACACGGTCTAAAAACCAGCGATCGTGGCTTATGATTATAGCGGAACCTGCAAAATCTTGAAGAGCTTCTTCTAAAGAACGTAATGTGGCAACATCTAAATCATTCGTAGGTTCATCTAATAATAAAACATTAGCACCTTCTTTTAACATCATAGCAAGGTTGATCCTGTTTCTCTCTCCACCAGAAAGCACACCTATTTTCTTTGATTGGTCCTGTCCACTAAAATTGAACCATGCACAATATGTCCTTGAATTAACTTCACGAACCAAAGAAGAATCCCCACCTTCTCCTAGTTTTATGATATCAAGCCCTGAAGAAAGTTGTTGCCATACAGTTTTATTTTCATCAAGAGAATCGTGCATTTGATCAGCATATCCAATCTTCACAGATTCCCCAATTTTAATTTCACCATCATCTGGTTTCACAATTTCTTTTTTGCCTTCCTCACCATTATAAACAGCTTGACCAGTAGCCCCCATAATCATCTTAAAAAGAGTAGTTTTTCCTGCACCATTATGGCCTACAATACCAACTATGGCTCCTTGAGGAATTGTAAAACTCACATTATCAAAAAGGAGCCTATCACCATAATGTTTTGAAAGATTTTGAACATCAATAACCAAATTTCCAATCCTTTTTGATGTTGGGATCATCATCTTCAAATCCTTAACTTTTTCTTTTGAACTATTGGAAAGAAGCTTCTCATAGTCTTTAACACGAGCTTTACTTTTTGCATGCCTACCTTTAGGGCTTAATCCAATCCATTCCAACTCACGTTGTAATATTTTTTGTTTTTCTGTTTCTTTCTTTTCTTCTAATCGTAATTGTTCACTTTTTTGTTGTAACCAACTAGAATAGTTTCCCTTCCATGGGATGCCTTCACCTCTATCAAGTTCCAAAATCCATGTTGCAACGTTATCAAGAAAATAGCGATCGTGAGTAACACAAATTATAGTGCCTTCATATTGTTGCAATCTATTTTCAAGCCATGCAATTGTTTCTGCATCTAAATGGTTTGTAGGTTCATCCAAAAGCAATATGTCTGGTTTTTGAAGAAGTAAACGGCATAATGCAAGACGACGACGCTCTCCTCCAGAAAGTGTGTCAACAATTTGCTCTGGTGGTGGGCAACGTAAAGCTTCCATTGCTAACTCTAATATGCTATCCAATTCCCAAGCGTTTGTTGCATCTAGCTTTTCTTGTATTTTCTCTTGCTTTGCCATGAGTTTATCAATGTCTGCATCTGGATTACCAAACTCTTCATTGATTTTATCGAACTCTGCAAGTAAGTCCACTATATCCTTAACACCTTCTAAAGCAATTTCTTTTGCAGTCTTACCTTTCTCTAAATATGGCTCTTGCTCTAATATGCCAATTGTGTAGCCATCCTGCAAATATACATCGCCAACAAAATCAGTGTCTTTTTGTGCTAAAATACGCAACAAGCTAGATTTTCCAGAACCATTAGCACCTATCACACCAATTTTCGCACCATAAAAATAAGAAAGACTAATGTCTTTTAACACTTGCTTTGTTCCATGAAACTTTGAAACACGATCCATCGTGTAAATAATTTTTTTATCATCTATTGTTTTTGCCATGTAAACAACTTTAACATAAACTGAAGAAAATATCAAATTAGCATTTTTTCTATTATAGAAAAATTAATTAAATATTATAAAAATATTAGAGAACTTCATATGTACAAACATACAAGATAAACGAGGACTTCCTGATGAGTTTATAATTGATAAATCTTTGTAATTTATTTAGAACTTAACTTTTTGTGGCTTGTTCAAATAGTTTTAATATTTCTTCATTTCTAAAAAGGTTTGCATAATCTAATGAAGACATACCCATAGAATCTTTAAGTTGATAATCACTATGGTTTTTTAATAGCATTTCAATAATTCCAACATCTTGCCTACCAACAGCTAAAATAAGAGCTGTCTGCCCATCTTTACTTTGAATATTTGGGTTTGCCTTATGTTCAAGCAAAATCTTAGCAATCTCAACTTCACCAATTTGTGCTGCATCCATCAAAGCTGTGTAGTTTCTATCTTTTGATGCTGCATCAAGCAATGCACCTTCTTTAATTAAAGCTTTAACCATTTCAATATGTCTTTCTCTCACTGCTAATGAAAGAACAGGAGTGCCTAAGTCATCTAAATCTGAAGCACTAAAACCAGCTTTTATAAATAGCTTTACAATATCCACTTCATTATTTACAACAGCCTGAACATAATTAGAAGTGAATAATGAATAGCCTTTCTCCAGCAACTTATGCTTAGCCTTTTCTTTGGTTTCATTTTCAGTAAATTGTTTCTTTTCTAACTTAAAATAAGAATCAAAAGCATCGAAAGATAATACTGTAAATAAATTAGACCATTGTTTTGAAAATTGAGTTTTTTGATCTTCAACCATTAAAATAATATTAAGAGCTGCTCCAATAGAATATCCTACAAAAAAACTAAGTTGCTTTTTTGCAATGGATTCACGTATAAAAAGCACATGAGTAATGTCTTTCATTATTTTATGAGGATCCAGCATATCATCCTGTAATAACAACGAAGCTTCATCATACAAAACAACATTACACTTATACGAATTTATTATATCTTTTACCAAATTCGCTTTAGACTCATTTACAGAATCATAAAAAATAGCAACTTTCATTTTTCTCCCCACATGTTTTAATATGTATTTTCATCCATTGTTAAAAACTTCTCTCTCACTTTTTCCAATCGTCGTAAATTTCTACTCACTGTTTTCTCATAGTTTAATTTACCAACAATCATTGCCTCTTTTTCATCTTCCCAATACTGAACCTTATCCAAAAACAAAAACTTAAAAGCAGGCACATTTGCTTTTTCTGCCCATAACTTTGCTTCTTCCCAATAAACAAGTGAAGTCTTATAAATTTGTTCTGCTTTATTTAAGCTATATATGTTTTGTTCTTTCCATGGATAATTATAAAAAAAAGCTTCTTTTTTATCATACCTAGCTGCAAGACGTAAATGTTGTTCTACCATTTTTAAATTTAGATGCATAAGAAAAAGATAACGATATTTTTCCCAATCTTTTTCATCTTTTATTGTTGCAAGTGCATAAAGAGGATTACAAAAATCAGCTTTTATAGCTTTTTCAAGATAATAAATATTCTCTAATATATCATCAGAATGTTGCTTCAAATGTATATGATAAAGTTTATAATATTGTTCTTTATATTTTACAAAATAAGAATTAAGAGGAATTAAAGAAGTAAAGAAAAAAAATAATGAAAATATAAGTAAAGCTCGACCCTTCATTCCTAAAATTTTCGGTATTATAATAATAAACATAAATATATTTTTATATAGAAAATGATCTTCATTATGCTAAAACTTCACTATTTTCCATTTTTTCAATTTCAAGTTTTGCAACCGTAAGTAAAGCAATAGGCACAGAATAAGGGGAACATGAAACATAATGACCTCCTAATTCCATAAAAGTTTTAATGTTTTCTGCTCTTGCTCCATGTTCACCACAAAGCCCAAAAACAAGATCTGGTCTAGTTAATTTACCCCTAATAATTCCCATTTGAATCAACTCTTTAACACTTTCATCTAATATCACAAAAGGATTGTTATCAATTAAATCGTACATACTATAATCAGGCATAAAACTATTAAAATCATCTCGAGAAATACCTAACGCAGCTTGTGTTAGATCATTTGTTCCAAATGAAAAAAATTGTGCATAACGAGAAATCTTATCAGCATTCAAGACAGCTACAGGAAGTTCAATCATAGTGCCAATTTTATAACTAAAAGGCATATTATCAAATTTTATTTTTAGGTTTTCTTCAATAGAATTAATTCCAAAATATGAATGTCCTTCTATATTTT
Organism: Treponema sp.; assembly: GCA_052169975.1. Classification (GTDB taxonomy): domain Bacteria; phylum Spirochaetota; class Spirochaetia; order Treponematales; family Treponemataceae; genus Treponema_B. The sequence goes on along the minus strand of JBQNBK010000007.1, from coordinate 5,461 downwards.
TTCCATATACAATTTGTTTTAACTCTCTAAAATTCATAACGAAAGGAATCATTATTTCAAGATTAATATTAATTCCTTCTTTTTTAATATTATATAAAGCTTCAAAAATAGCTTCAATTTGCATAGCATATATTTCAGGATATGAAATAGCAATTCTACATCCACGATGCCCTAACATAGGATTAATTTCAGAAAACATTTCAATTAATAATTTCAACTCAATTTTATTATATATCTTTCCTGTTTTTTTTAAGTGTTGAAATAACTCCTCTAATTCATTCTCATTATGAGGTAAAAATTCATGCAATGGTGCATCCAATAATCTAATAGTTACTTCTTTCCCTTCCATTACTTTAAAAATATTATAAAAATCATCGATTTGCATTTGTTTTAATTGCTCTAAAATATTTTCTCGTTCATCTTTAGTTTTTGTAATAATCATTTCTCTAAAAATATTGATTCTTTCTTCATTAAAAAACATATGCTCTGTTCTGCAAAGCCCAATTCCACTAGCACCAAAACCAATAGCTGTTTTAGCCTCTTTAGCAGAATCAGCGTTAGCTCGTACATGGAAATCTTTAATAAATGATGAAGCAATTTTTATAACTTCTAATAAACCTGTACTCTCATAACTTCCTTCTATCAACCGAACTTTTCCAAAGTAAATAATAGATTCTTCATGATATGCTACACTTAAGGTAATTTCATCTCCTTCATTAATTTCATATCCATCAATAATGGCTTTTTTTTCTAATATTTGCATATCTTTACGAACAAGAGATGCTTTTCCATATTGCCTAGCAATAACAGAAGCATGAGCTGCGTAACCACCTTCACTTGAAAGAACACCTTGTGCAACTTCAATTGCTTTTACATCTCCTGAATATGTTGCAGTCATACATAAGATACATTTAAGATTTTCACCTTTTACTCTTGCCTTTTTCTTTGCTTCTATTAAAGCATTCGTAGAAAAATAAACTTTCCCACTTACCACTCCAGCAGAGCCAGCAATTCCTCCAATAGACTTCTTAATATTTTCTGTGCTATCAGAATCTATTATTGGGTGTAAAATTTCATTTAATTGTTCTGAAGAAATAGTTTTTATAACATACTTTGCATCTATAATTTTTCTTTTATATAAGCTTAAAAGTAATTGTATTAATGCTATTGTAGTTATGTTTTTTACTGATGTTTGATCTATAAGCCAAAGCTTTCCCTTCTCAATAGTAAAGTTAATTTTTCTAATTTCTTTTGTTTTATCTTCTACAGCTAAAGCTATTTCTCCCAGCTCTTTTAATAAATTACTTTCAATCAAATTTATATCAAGAGCATTTAAGTCTTGTTTATTACTATTGTTTTGAAAAAACTCACCTTGTATTTTTCTTATTCCTGTCACAATATTACGTGTAAAAAAATAACCTTCATATAAATCTTTTCCATAATTACCATATACCATAGGCTGAATTAAAATTGCTGCATCTTCATCTTCTAGTTTCAATTTATGGCTTATTAATTTTAAGCTTTCAGTAAGCTGAACTGTAACATCTTCAAAAAAACCTTTGGGTAGATATCTTTCATATTCATTCATTATTGTAAGAGCATCTTGCTTAGTTGTTTTTAATAATGTTTTAATATCTTTTAATTTTACTAATAATTGATCCACTTCTTTATTTTCTAATTCTGCAATCTTTATATAAATACTTAAAATACTATCTAATAAAAACAACAATTCATTTACAACAAAATCTTTTCCTAAAGTTTCTTCAAGTCCTTTTACATTACTTTTTGTAAGCCCCAAACTATGTAATATAAAATTTTCTGAAAATAATAAATTTGATGAAAGAGTTATTTTTAATAACATTGGATCTGTCATATTATTATATTTTTTATTAATTTCATCTTCAATTTTTTTTATATATGGAATAAGCAAAGTGAATATTTTACTCTTCTCTAATAGCTTTGTAATTTTAACATCTATTACAATACATGGTAAAATAGGAATATTAATATTAGATAGTTCATTAATTTCTTTTCCTTTAATTCCCAATAGTTCATTATCAATTTTTATTGATTTTGTTCTGTTTATAAAGTGTATGGATTTTTGTTTCATTTATAAAATAGCCTCATTTAATAAAGTATTTTTATTTGATATTTAGAATAATGCAAGAATACTATTTGGAGCTCCATTTAAAAAAGCTTCGAATCTAGGGCTTGCACCTTCTTTTAGATATTTTGAAAGCTTTGATAAATCTTTGTGAATATCAGAAATTACTGCAAATTGTATACTACTACCATACCTCACCTTGCCCCACTTAAATAAAGTATTGATATTAGTTATATGTTCACCTTCATAAAATATTACAACTTTTGCATTTTGATATTTAGCACAATAACTTGAGATAATACGCTTCCATGCCTCAACATTTCCATTATGAAATAATTCATTTGAAACAACCACAGAAATAAGCTTAGACATTTTGAGTTGCCTTTTTGCCACAAACATGCTGTTATCATCTTTTTCTTCAATTATTTTATTTTCTGATTTGTTTAATTTTTTTGATTGTTGTCTTTCCACATATTTAAACTTTCCTATAAAAACTTCTTTTAAAGGATTAACCTTTTTATTTTCTATCAACATAACAATAGTTTTTATTGCAGAAATTGCTAACTTTTCTGATATCTCACCTTTATTTTGTAGTCCAACATAAATAACTAAAAGTTCATTTTTTTTTAAAGATTCTAGTAACATTTGTGATGAATGATTTTTAGGGTTTACAACCAAGAAACCTAGCTCAGGATGTTCATACCCAAAGACAATATCAACTCCCACCCATTTACTAATTTTTTCTATAAATTTCTTTGCATCCTTTAGTGTTTGCGAAAGGTTTATGGAAGTTACTTTATAATGCCATTTATCAATTAACAAAGTTGAAAGAATAGGTTTAACTTCTTCTATATTTAATTTTTTATCTTTAAGCATTTGAGATATAATATCAGCAATATTTTTAGTCTCACTACACTCATATATTATATTATTTATTTTTAGTATATAACGCACAGCAATGTTTACATCTTCTCTACTAGAAAGTGAATAATAATTAATCATGAATCATCCTTCAAAACACAAAAATTTAATTTTCTTTTAATACAAAAAAAGCTACTCTATATGATAGAACATATAAAGTAGCTTAATAAAAAATTAATAAATATTTAATCCTCTAAAAACATCTTAGTTTTCTAAATTTATTTTTTTTAATAATTAAATCTCTTTTATTTTTGGCTTTTTCTTATTAGTCTTTGCTTGTTTTGCATTGTCCACTGCTCCAGCTTTTTTTGTTTTTTTAGAAGTAGGTGAAGGTAAAACCGCAGGAGTTGCAACTTCAGAAACAGAAGCATCCATAATTGGAGGCATTGAGTTTAGCATATCAAGATATTGCGTTTTATTGCTAGAAGCATGCATACTACTACCATCATCTGAAGCAAAACTTTGTGCTATATCAGAACGTACTGTTGAGCGACGTCTTGAAAAAGATGCAAAAGCTGCATCAGCAAAACCTTTAGAAACACCATGCAAAAATTCATTTAATACATTTGCCATTCCATCAAGTGTTGCTTTCTTTCGCTTTATTGAAGTGATATCAATATCAAGCAATAAGCCAGGTTGTATATGGAATGGATTTATTAAATAATCAAATTTATTAAACTCAGCTTCAAGAAAATCAAGTCTATCTTCCAATACACGTCTTTCAATTGGATATTGATAATCATACATATTCTTAAGCTTATCTCTCATAATAATAAGCTTACGTCTAATCTTATCCTTTTCATATACAAAAGTTCTATTCATTTTTTCAACTTCTGTTTCAGGAGTTTTAACAAAAGAAATTTCATCCCAAGCATGATCTATATCTTCATAAACAGGTTCACCTTTTGGCGTCTTATAATTCTTTTGAATATAGCTTTTATAACTTCTTGCAAGATCATCAAAATCTTTTATCTTAAAATTAGATTTAGATTTATCATATTTTGCATTTAAAACATCCCATAAATGTTCAACCTTTGTTTGAAAAGAAGCTACCATCACTTCATATGCTTGTCTTTCTGCAATTAATTGAGCACTATCAAAATATTTTAATCTTATTTGATATCTTTCATCAGGCAAAGCAGAAACATCTGTATCATCGTATTCTCTTAAAATAAGTTCACGTGCATTTTTAAGATTTTCAATATATTGATATCCCATTTTAGAAGTGTCTAAAATTGATGTAAGAGAATTTATTGCAGTATTAAATCCACGATTTCTAATATTTTCAAGGTCAACAATCTTCTTTAAGTTTTCTCTAATATTCAACTGATCAAAAGTTTCTGGATCAATTTCCGCACGAAGATTATTGATCTTTTCCATTATCATTTTTGAAACAATATCATATCTTTTGCTTTTAGGGTTTTCTACATCATCATCAGTTAGAGTAAGTACTTTTTTCATCTTCTCAAAGACTACAGTAGCATCTGACATTTCATCACGCCCTGAATCAATTCTTTCATCTTTTAATTTTTCAATTTCTTTATCAATTGTATCCATGTAATAATTAGTTAAAAGATCTTTAATCAAATATTCAACAGTTGCTTGATATTGGAATATTGGGCTTATCAATTCTGTATCCAATATATTAACTGATAACTTAACATCAGTAACAGTTTTAGGTTTATATAAATTATCTTTGAATGCACATTTCACAATTGAATAAGCATTCTCACCTCTCACAAAAGCACCAACATCAGTTTTTTGTCGTAATAATGAATTTGTTAATGTTTCTAAATCATTAACACCACGTTGAACATGACCTTGTAAATGCCCATACATATTAACAATAGATTTCTCTATTTCACCAGTATTAAATTTATCTGCTCCGCCAACTGCATCAAGAAGATTTGCAATTTCTTTTGGAGTGTATCTATCCAAGACTTTCATTTCTTCTCGATCAATGAAACCTCTAACTTTTTTAAGCATTTCATCTTCAGCAGTTACCATATATCTATTAAACATATTTTGGTAATTCTGATTGAAATAGTTATAAAGCTTTTCCTTAAGAGAACCCATGACATCAAGTTTTTCCAAAACTTCTTTTGGTAATTTTGTGTTCAAATGATGCATGATTTTATTTGTCTCTTCTTCTATCAGCTGGTTCACTTCCTTTTGCTGATCTCTGTAATCTTGTGCTAATGAATTTCTAGAACCTACAGCACTAGGCTTTTCTGGGTGAAATACATTAGGGCTTTGTGGTAAATCTAAACTTGCCATTATAATCTCCTTAAAAATAGTTTTATTAGCTGTATCAATATTATATAATAGTTTATCTTGAATTGTAAATATATATAATAAGTCATTTATTTTCTAACACACATACAAGAAATTTTACTCTATCATACACTATGTTTTTATTATATAATGGAAATATTA
>JBQNBK010000006.1:0-36826 GCA_052169975.1 Treponema sp. | reverse complement strand
ACGTTCTTGCTATGCGAGAACGACAAGAAACGAGACCATAGTCTAGCTAGAGTTTGAAGCACTTCTAGCTAGAGTTTTTCTCAACTCGAGCTAGAGTTTAAAAATATAAGATTTTTACGTTTTATTTTTGTTTTTCTTTATTAATTGGTGTGGATTCTTTGTTTTCTTTGCTGCCTTTGTTATCGTTATTTTCTTTTTTATCTGTGTTGTCTTTGGTATCAGTATTCTCTTTTTCTTCCACTTCTTCATTCTCTTCTTCTAGTGCTTCTTTTTCTTTTATTTCTTTAAGAGGATTGGTAAGCTTTTCTATAGAAGCTTTAAGGTCGCTTATAGTTCTTGTTTCTTCATCTTCAATAAATTTTTCTGTTAGTTCTTTTAACAAATTGCTTGCATCATCATATTTTTTTGCAACAATTAAAAGGCGAACATAATTAAATGCGATAGAAGGGCTTTCTTTATTGTTTTCGTAAAGTTCTTTATAGATATCTTGGGCTTGTTCAATCTTGCCGCTTGCAGAAAGTGCATAGGCATAAGAAGTTAATATCTTTTCATTTGTTTTTTCTTTTTCATATAAGATTTTTAACATGCTAACTGCTTCATTCCATTGTTCCAAAAAAGCATGCATCCTAGCAATGTTATATGTGGCAGCATTAGCATATTCAGGAATATTTACTACCTTTTTATAGAACTCTATTGCTTTTTCATACTTTTTTAATTCACTATAGGCTTCTGCTATATAAAAATATTCACTTGAAAGGTCTTCTTTTGCAAAAATAGAAGATGAAAGACTCAATAAGATAAATGAGAAGATAATATATTTTTTCAAAATGGTTAAGTTCCTTTTAGTCTTACTAAATTGCGATTTTTATGTTAGTGTACACAGATGACTTTCTCTTGCATGATAGTATTATAATCACCTTCTTGCAAGATAGAGCAAAAATACACTTGTAGGAAGTTTTTAATTATGAAAGTGAAAGCACTTGTGCTACATGCAACTGGCACAAATAGAGATGTTGACGCTAAATATGCCTTAGAAATGGCAGGAGCTCAAGCTGAAATTGTCCATATTAACCAATTAAAATCAAAAGAAAAGAATTGGGAAGATTATTCATTAATGGTTATTCCAGGTGGCTTTTCTTACGCTGACGCATTGGGAGCAGGCAAAATATTCAGCCTTGAGCTTATGCACTACTTTTTTGATGAAATTTCTCAATTTATATACAAGAAAAAACCAATAATTGGAATATGCAATGGGTTTCAAGTTCTCATCAAAACTGGAATATTACCCGGCAATGAAGATGGTATGCTTTCTAAAGACGCATATAGGGATAGAAAAGCCACTTTAACTCATAATGAAAACGGACGTTTTGAATGCAGAGATGTTGTGCTAAAAGCTATAGATTCAAAATGTATTTGGACTAAAGGAATAGATGAACCTATAATATGTCCTGTTGCACATGGTGAAGGACGTTTCCTAACCAGTTCTCAAGAAATATTAGATAAAATAATAGTAAATAAGCAGATTGCATTAAAATATGCAATGATACAAGCCGATAGTGAAGAGGGTGTTCATAACGCTAATGGACGCTATCCATATAATCCTAATGGTTCGTATGAAGATATTGCAGGCATTTCTGATGCAACTGGACTTGTTTTGGGTCTTATGCCACACACAGAAAACAATATTGTGAGGCGTTTAGTTGACCCATTAGAAAGACAAAATGCTACAAAAGCATGCCTTGCTATTTGGGAAAATGGTGTTTGCTATGCAAAAAACATGTAATGAATCTTTAGGAAGATAATAACTGAATGTGAAAAAGCTTTTGGAGAGTTTTATGAATAGAAAGATTCTTATTGTGATGATGTTTTTTTCTCTAATTTTTTGCACATATGCAGATGATATTGAGACAAAAGATGGTAAAAAAGTTTCTATAAGATTTTATACAAAAAGTGTTTATTATCCCGGTGGTCTTGAAACTGAACCAATTTTTGTAAAAGTTTCAATCACTAATAATAGTGCAGAAACTATGCACTTTAAGCTTGCTGATGACCGTTCTTTCACCATAGACTTCTCCGTTGTGAACACTAGAAATAAAGAAGCAATTCATAATGAAAGCTGGCGTAGAAAAAGAAACTCTAATGGGCAAATCTATTTTAGAGAAATTACACTTGAACACGGCGAAACATATTCTTTTGTTGAAAATGTAAAAGACTACATTAATATAGAAAATGCAGGTGTTTATGTATTAAAAGCCTTGTTTTTTCCCGAGCTTAAAAGATTAATTGATAACACAGAAGATCATCTAGTTTCTAATGCTTTAACGCTAGAAGTTAAGCCTTCTCCATCTGTTTTAGCTTTGGGGACTTTACCAGTTTCAGATGCAACAGGAGAAATATTAAAACCACAAGCAATTCCACCAGATCAAGTAATAAACTACATGCTAATTGCAAGGCAAAAGTCTTTGTGGCAACAATTCTTCCTATATATGGATATTGATAGGATGATAGCCAAAGATGCTGCTAGAGGAAGACGCTTTAAGGCAGAATCTGAAATGGGACGCCTTACAATGGTTGAAGTGTATAAAAGAGACTTGAGTAGGGAACATATTGATAAAGATATTGCAGCTATTCCTGTTGAGTTTCAGATAGAACACACAGCATACACTAGTACAGAAGCTCAAGTTAAAGTTATTGAATGGTTTCAATATAGAAACTTCAAAGAAAAGAAACGTTTTACATATTACTTATCATCACGCGATGGTGTTTGGATGCTCTATGACTACCTTGTGGAAAATCTTGGTACAGAATAAGGGGATATAAAAGAGAGTATAATATGATAATGGTGCTTGTCTCAGAATCTCAAGATAAGAGTAAGACTTTGATGAAGTTCTTTAAAGAACAATCTATTGATATTGTTCATTATAATTCTCCTATGAAAGCATTGGATAATCTTGCAGAAATTAGACCTGATGCTATAGTAATAGACACAATAGATTTTCCACGTCATTGGAAAGTGATCACTCAATATGTGCGTTATAGTAATTCAAGAAATGACGTAGTGATTATATTAATAGTGAATGCTCTTTTTTCAGCTTTTGAAATAGATAAGGCTGTTAGTATTGGTGTGCAAGGAATAATAAACATAGATACCCCTAATGAAATGATTGTTAGCAATGCTAAGGATATTTTAGCTAAATATAAGAGTGCCACATTCAAAGCTAGACGAGATTTTAATGAAGAGTTTTCTAGTGACGACTGTTCTTTTTTGTTTGTTGAACCAGAAACTGAATGTATTGTTACAGGTAAGGTGAAAGACTTGCACACTGATTCTCTTTTGTTTATTCCTGATATGAAGCTTGAAGGAATAAATAAAGATGATATATTAAAAAATTGTTCACTAAAAATCCGCAATAAGATTATTATGCCTAATTGTCGTGTTGTTGAAGTGAATAATTATCTTAATTTAGAATTTGTCAATCTAAAAGAAGAAGAGGCAAAAATAATAGAAGATTTATTAAATGAGTCCAACGAGCTAGCTTTAATTAGTTAGCTTGACAAAATCTATCGAAAGTTTAAGATAAATAATTATGCAATTGGCAAACTTTTTTACCGCTTCTAGGATTGTTTTAGCTCCTATTTTCTTTGTTCTTTATTTTCTTCCAAGTTATATTGGTATCTCGCCAAAAATAACATTAATTATTTTAGCTCCTCTTTTTGCTTACATGCAATTTACAGATTTTTTAGATGGGTATGTTGCACGTAAGTATAACATGGTTTCTGACTTTGGAAAACTATTTGATCCCTTTGCTGATGTGCTTGCAAACATGGCTGTTTTGTTTTGCTTTACTCTCGACAGACTTATTCCTGCAATATTCTTTTTAATTATTTTATATCGTGAAGTTTCAATAGTTTTTGTTAGAATGTTGGCTATAAAAAAAGGCTTGGTTATAGGTGCTAAAATGTTAGGGAAAATTAAAACAGTTTTATATATAGCTGTTGGCAGCTTCTCATTATTTATCAAGCTTTGCATTGCATATAATCTAGGAACAACTATAATTTCAATATCCACTATATTAAATATAGCTTTATATACCCTAGCAATTATTTTTAGCCTTTTATCATTTTATTTTTATCTAAAAGATTATAAAAAATATTCAAAAGTTAATAGCTAAAAGCCTTATGTTTATTAGATTTTGAAAACGCTAGATTTTTGCAACACTGATTAATTACAATAGAATTAATCAGTGTTTAACTTTAATCTTGTTTTTTCTTTAGAAAAACTCTTTTTTTGGTAGGATTTGATTTGAAGGCTTCCTTGCCATCTTTTTTATTAGGAGCTTTCCATATCTTTGCAGCATCTGGTTTATTTTTTGCTATTCGTTTTTTTGCAGCCTCTTTTAATCTTGTGGCTCTATTCTTTTCTATAAACTCAACACACTTATCGAGTCCTTGCAAAAACACTCTCATCTCTTCTTCAAACACTACAACCGAGTGTCTATCAAAACCAACTCCTTCTGACATCTTGCTTTCTACAACCTGCAAAAACACATCTCCTTTTGAATTTTCCTTTACATTAAAAAAATACGTTCTGTTTTCAACTTTTATTTGCTGTGTATAAAGCTCACCACGGATTCCCATACTATTCTCCCAAAACTCAAAATGATAGGCATATTATCAAATATATAATCTATATTCTAGTAGGAAATTGATATTATTTGGCTATAAAGCCACGAGAACTTTCAAATTGATATATAAAAGAAACTAAACCGTTATATATGCCTGTTGTGCATTTCTTTAAATATGAAGGGGTGTTTAATCTTTTTGCTTCTTCTTTATTGCTGACAAAGCCTAATTCCACAAGAATAGAAGGCATTTTAACATTTTTCACAACTATATATTCTGCCTCTCTAATTCCCCTATTTCGTGACACATCACCAATTTCTTTTTCAAGCCCATCAAGCACATATTTAGACATTAAGACACTTTCCATTGTATATTCTTCTTCCAGCATAGAATTCAATATTGAATGAATATCTTTTGGTGCATCTTCTTTATCTATCAAGTTTCTTCTATATTCTGGAGGTAGATACCAAACTTCAAAACCTTGAGCTTTAATGTTAAAAGTTGCATTTGCATGTATTGAAATATACAAAATTGCTTCATTTTTATTTACTTTAATTGAGTTTGCCATTTTCACTCTTTCAGGAAGTGTAGGGTATGTGTCGCTATCTCTAGTTAGCATTATATTTTTTTCGGGATAAGTCTTTTTTAGGCGATTATAAAGGTCAAGAGATACAGAAAGTGCAATGTTTTTTTCGTATAAAATATGAGTTTTGCCATTTTCTGTGTATGAGCCCACGCAACCTGCATCTCGCCCCCCATGACCTGGATCTATCAAAATTGCACCAACATGATAGCCTATTTCAGTAGATGTTCTATTTTCAAAGAAATTTAATATCTCTTGCAAGCACTCAGCACTAATTCTCACTTCCCCATTTTCTATATTTGGAGGAGTTTCTAAAATTGAATATGTTTTGTTTGAATATAAAATTAGATTAGAATCAACTAAAATAGAAGCTGTCATGTCGTTTTTTGAAAACAAAAGTTCTTCACTCAATGGTTCCCAATAAATATCTGCATTTAAGCTTGCTTTTGCTTCTTTTATGCTGATATTATTTTGAGCATATATAAGAGGTGAAATAAGAAATATTATAAAGATGAATTTATATTTCAAATTATGTTGACCCTAATACTGTGGAGAAAAATGACTCCAGTGCTAAAATCGGCATTTTTTGCCCTTTCTTTTAAGATTTAATTTTATATCTTTTTCTTATAAGCTGATGTTTTTTAGTATATTGCACTAATAGCAATTGTGTTTTAGCATAATGATTTTTTGTTTTGAACAATTAAGGTAATGAAAGTATTTTATAAAAGGCGGGCTTGTGAAGTGCTTTGCTTGGTATAATTATTTCTTTTTTTTAGGCTTTGGAAAAGGTAATTCTTCATACATGGCATTTAATAATCCTTGCAAAAATTCCTTATCGTCAACCTCATTCACAAACAACATTTCTTTTGCTCCGTCATATGGCACTTCGTATGAAGCCATCGGCATGTAGGAAATAGCCGACTTTATTGGTTTTACAAGAAATCTATCATCATATATGCCACCCACAATCTTTCCGTGATAATAAATAATATATTCCCCCATCATGGCACAATATGTAATTCCTTCCAAATCGGATAATTGATCCAAAATAAAATCCAGATATTCCTTACTTGATGACATTTTTTCTCACCTTAATAAAATAGAAAATATTTTCATCTAATTTCCAAGTAACAAAAAAAATAAAAAAAAGCCAAAGCTTTGCAACTTTGACTTTTTTTTACAAGACGATACTTTCCTTAGCTCTTTTTAAGTTTTTCTACTACTAGATTATTTGCAGTATTAGGATTTGCTTTTCCTTTTGATGCTTTCATCACTTGCCCCACTAACCAGCCAAGTACATTTGTTTTGCCATCTTTCCATTGCTCAATAGCTTGTGGATTCTTAGCAAAAACTTCATCAACTAATTTAGCAATTTGGCTATCATCATCCAAGAGCTCCAACCCTTTTTCTTTAACAATTATAGCTGGTTCTTTTCCTGTTTCAATCATTTCAAGAAATACTTCTTTTCCTTGATTGCTGGTGATTTTTCCTTCTTCAATTAAATTAACAAGTTCTGCAATATGAATAGGTTCCACTTTTAGCTCATCAATAGAGATTTTTTGCTCATTAACAATTGAAAGTATATTAGTTAATATCCAGTTTGCAACCTTTTTATAAGACTTTGAGTGTTCTATAGCTTTTTCAAACCAACTAGCTATTGATTTTTCAGAAGTGAGAAGATAAACATCAAATTCAGAAAGAGAATAATCTTTTCTATATCGATCTCTTTTTTGTGCAGGAAGTTCACCAACAGAAGAACATATTTCTTTTATATAATCATTTGATAAATTTAATGCTTTAAGATCTGGTTCTCTCATAAACCTATAATCTTCAGCTTCTGTTTTGCTTCTTTGTATTACAGTTTCGCCTGTTGCATCATCCCAGCCCATAGTGCGTTTTTCACCAAGCTTAAATGGTAGACGAGTACCATTTTCATACTCTTTTAATTGCCTCATCACTTCATATGCACAAGCATCTTTTACAGCCTTAAAAGAGTTCATGTTTTTGATTTCTGATATTAATGTTCTAAACTCTACATTCCCATCAATAATTCTTACATTCACATTAGCATCACATCGCATAGCACCTTCTTCCAAGTTTCCATCTGTAATGCCAATGAACTTTAATATTTCACGAATTGTTTGCATGAATATAGAAGCTTCTTCACCACTAGACATATCAGGTTTAGAAACAATTTCAATCAATGGCACACCACAACGATTATAATCTATGTATGAATGATTTCCTTCTATATGTAAGCTTTTTCCTGCATCCTCTTCCAAATGAATTCGCTCAATTCCTATGTGTTTTAGTTTTGGTTCTTCATTTTGCCCTGCTATGTTTATCTCTATTCCACCTTCTCCACACAATGGATAGTAAAACTGTGTAATTTGATAGCCTTTAGCCAAATCAGGGTAAAAATAATGTTTTCTGTCAAAGCGAGAATAATTATTGATTTTGCAACCAAGTGCATACCCTGCTTTTATTCCATATTCTACATACTCTTTTGATGTTGTTGGTAATGCACCAGGTAATCCTAAACAAACAGGACATACTCTTAAATTAGCCCCACCACCATACTTATTTTCACAAGAACAAAATGCTTTTGTTTTTGTAAGAAGTTGACAATGTATCTCTGTACCAATAATAATTTCATATTTAAGATTGTTATATTCAAGCATTAATCACCTCTAAATTCTTAGCAAATTGTAAAATGCTCTTTTCATTAAAATGCTTCGCAACTATTTGTATACCAACAGGAAGCCCTTTATCAGTTTTTAGAAAAGGAATAGAAAGAGAAGGTACACGTGAAAGATTGACAAAAGTTGTAAACAAATCTGATAAATACATAGCGATTGGATCATCCACTTTTTCACCTAATTTGAATGCAGGTGTTGGAGAAGTTGGACATAGAATAAAATCATAACTTTCAAAAACTTTTTCAACATCAAGCTGTATCTTGTTTCTTGCTTTTAAGCTATTTTCATAGCAATCACCAGAAAGGCCTTTTGAAAGAATATAGTTTCCTGTTATTATGCGTCGTTTAACTTCGCTACCAAAACCTTCTGTCCTAGTCTTCACATAAAGCTCATCAAATCCATTTGTTCCACCAAGTCTTATACCATAGCGAATACCATCAATACGACTAAGATTACTTGCTGCTTCAGACATTGCCAAAACATAATAAGTAGGTATAGAAGAAGCAAGAATTGGCATACTTATCTTATCAACTTTAATTCCAAGCTTTTCAATATTTTTTATAAAATTTTCAAACAAATCAGATATCTCTTTGTCCAATCCGTTAGCATTTAAGAACTCTAAAGGAACAGCACAACGTAATTTTTTAATCTCTTCATTTGAATAAGGAGTGATGGCATTAAAAATAGAAGGATTAATATCAGCACTTGTTTCATCTCTTTCATCTTTTCCAACTAAAACAGACAAAACTAAGCCAATATCTTCAGAAGAATGACTAAAAAGCCCAACTTGATCTATTGAAGAGCTAAAAGCTGTAACACCATATCTACTTAAAAGTCCATAAGTAGGTTTTAAGCCATAAACTCCACAATAAGCTGCTGGAAGACGAACAGAACCACCTGTTTCAGTACCTAATGCAAAAGGACACTGTTTTGCTGCAACTATTGCTGCAGAGCCTCCAGAGCTTCCACCTGGAGTTAAAGAGCGATCAGTAGGATTTCTTGAAGGTCCAAAACACGAGAATTCAGTAGAAGAGCCCATAGCAAGCTCATCCATATTTGTTCTTCCAACTATCACTGCCCCAGCTGCAACAAGACGTTCAATAACAGTTGCATTATATGGTGCAATATAATTTTTTAAAACATTACTACAACAAGTACAAAGTTTTCCTTTAATTGAAATATTATCTTTTATTGCAATGGGTAAGCCAAGCAAAGGAAGATTTATTCCTTTACTAAGCATTTCATCTTTTTCAATAGCACTTTGTTCAGCATCATCAAAAAACTCTAAAAAACCATTTATAGGGACTTCTTCTTTCTCATCTTTTTCATATCTTTCTTTTAAAGCTTGCACTATTTGCAAAGAAGTAATTTCTTTTTTTGCAAGACTTTGTTTTAGATGAACTAAACTCATATCACAAATATTCATTTTTTGTTCCTTATTATTTTTCTATTGAAAGCTTGAAAAGTAGTTTTCAAGAAAAGAATTAGACTTTATTTTTTAAGAAGAACCTAAAACTTTTGGAGTTCTAAAATACCCATCCATAAATTCACTATTAATAACTTTTAATAAACGTTGTTCAACATAAGTAGATGGTAATGAAGTCCTTAAATCTTTTTCTGAATTAAAATTGCTATCGTTTGCTTCAAGGCTATCATTACGAAATTTCTCAAGTTCCTTAAAATATCCTACAATATTACTTATTTGATTTTGCAATGCTAACTTTTCTTCTCCTGTAACATCAAGCCTTGAAATATATAGAAGAACATCAAAAACACTTTCAGTAATTTTATCAGTCATAAACACCCCACAAAAGTATGATGAGATTACTTTATACTTAAAAGTTCCAATTCAAACACCAAAACAGCATTTGGTGGAATTACATTTCCAGCTCCCCTACTTCCATAAGCTAAGTGTGGAGGTATGATAATTGTACGTTGTTCTCCAACTTTCATTTTAGCAGCTTGGCTATCAAAGCCCTTAATTAAACGTCCCATATTTGCTTGAAACTCTAAGGGTTCGTGCATATCAGAATCATCAAATACCATTCCATCAAGTAAAGAACCTTTATACTTCATAGTAAGTGTCTGACCAGTTTTTGCTTGTTGCCCTCGTCCTTCTTTTGTAATAAAAAAATAAACTCCATCGCTATCTTTAGTAGCCTTAGGCCATTTTTGCTGAATAATAGGTATTGCATCATTCATAGCTGTTTCCATAGCTTTTTCTGCTTTTTCTTCTATTCCTTTAATGTATGCCTTAAAATCACTTTCATCTGTTTTAAAGTTTTGAGCAAGCGTACCTTTTCTAATGATTTTTATAGAATTAATTTTATCATCTTGTTCAATGCTATCAACAACATTTTGCCCTTCAATCACTTTTCCAAAAACAGTATGTTTACCATCAAGCCAAGGAGTTGCAACATGTGTTATAAAAAATTGTGAACCATTAGTGCTAGGTCCTGCATTAGCCATAGACAACACACCAGGTCCTTCATGCTTTAAAGAAGGAACAATTTCATCAGGGAAGGTATAACCAGGCCCTCCAGTTCCATTTCCTAATGGGCATCCACCTTGAATCATAAAATCCTTTATAACACGGTGAAATTTAAGACCATCATAATAAGGCTTCCCCTTGCACACAGCAAATTTTCCTTCTGCAAGCCCTACAAAATTACAACATGTTATTGGCACCTTATCAAAATAAAGTTGCAAAAGGATATCTCCTTTCTTAGTGTTAATAACTGCATATAAACCATCAGCCAATTTATTATAAGAAGCATTGTCAACTTTTGATGTTTTCAAAGCAACCTCCATACCTTTCCTCCCATTTGGAATAAGTTCAGGATTCAAAACCACAGCAACCGCTGAAGCAGTTGCAATTAATATCACAGCACTACAAATTACAAAGATTAAAGAACGTTTAAATTTCATAGAAGACTCATTCTCCTTTTTTTTATCTTTTTTACTCATTCACACCTCAGAAAAACTCAAAGAATGCACTTTAATTATTTATTGGAATAGTTATTGATTAGAATTGTTCAGACTAAACATAATTGTTATTATTTTGCCTCACGTGAAATATAGTGTATCATAAAAGACTCAGGCTTTGCAACTATTGGATTTAATCATATTAAATCCGCCCGAAACAATTTTAAGTTTATCACATTAGCCGAATTAGAGTCAGGGATTTTAACTAACAAATAATTGTAATAAATTTTATTTTTTAATGCTTATCTTATAAGATTGTTGCAAAGGCTATTATAGTGCATCTGTACGAATAAATGATTGAAACAAAGGTTTATTATGTATAATGCTATAATAAAAGAAGAGTAGGATGTGCATACGCAACTATTATGCACATCCTAAGCTAACACAGCTCGTTATCGCTGCTTATGATGTTTTAGTAGATTCTTTTGACAATGAAAATTTATATTAGACATGTACATATTTTCTTTTGCGTGGAATTCTGTGGATAAATTCCAGCGAATCATAAACACATTTAGCCTAAACAATTTATGCTAACTTAATCAGAAGATTTGATGTCTTCTATTTCATATTTTGCTTCAAGCAAATTTTGATTATTCTTTTTATATTTACTCAATGCAACAGAAAGAGATGTTACCACAGCTGTAATAACTCCAACATCGTCAGTCAAGCCCAAAAATGGAACAAAGTCAGGGATTGCGTCTACAGGAGACACCAAATAAAGCAAAGCACCAATGCCTAATGCTTTAGAGCTCCATGCTGCATTTGGGTCTTTAATCATTTGCCATAGTGACGTAACATAGTCCCATATTTTTGCAATAGGTCCTTTTTTCATTTTATCAAGATTTTTAGCAATTTTTTCTATATCTGCTTCGCTTGCATTGCCAGCATATTCTTCATACATTTTTTGACTTTCTTTTTCTTCGTCTTTTGTCATTTACATACCTCATTCTAAACTTATTGTAATACATGATTGCCCGAAGGAGATGGATTGCAACGTTGCCCATAAGTTGTTGTCAAATGCCCTGCTATTGAGCGAGTTTCTCTTCCACAATACACACAATGCACTCCATCTGACACACAAACATGTTTTTTTATAGGGCTTGCATCACACCTTTGACCATATGTAGTAGTCAAATTGCCTGCTATAGATTTTAATTCTCGTCCACAATATCTACATTGCATAATCCATCTCCTTCAAATAAAAGTATACTAATCATCTGTATAACCGTTTTTTCTCTTCCACTTTTCTACCTTTTCTTTTTCTTCTTCTTGTTTATCTCTTAATTTTTCAATTATTGCATCTAAAATATCTTTTAACATTCCCATAATAAACCTCCTTAATGTGTATTTTCAATCACCAAAAAATAGGTTCTTAATTAGCAAAAGCCATTAAAAACCTATTAACCTATGCATCACATAAGTCTACAATTTGAGCTTTGCTACTGTGAGAACTTCTAAATTTCATCCTTGCTTCTGCTTTTGAATCTGCAGATACTATGCAACTTTGCAAAGCCTCACTACCAGATTTAAATTGAACTTTGTATCTATTTGCCATATTTTTTCACCTCCTTTTCAATTTATATATTTCCATTGTGTTTTTATAAGAAAAATTAGCAGGGTAAAAACACAATAGACCAAATTGCCTATGGTGTTGCAAAAATAGAGTAGAAAATATGTTTATGAAATATATAGATAGTCTTTGCCTGCAAGCGACGCAAGAGTCAAAAAGACCCAACAAAAATCTTATAGAGAAAAAACAAAAAATAATAACGAAAAATATTATGCTAAGAATACTAGCATAGGGAGGGGGGTATAGAGGGTAATAGATATTAAATGCTCAATATTTATATTTAGCATATTAAAAGTTTAGCACATGCAAGAGGTTTATGTCAATTAGTCAAATTGTATCTAAAGCTAAATCTAGTCAACTTAAACCTAGACTTTATTCATAACTAGTCCACATCCTAAGCACACATTCCACATTACCAATCAAGTTCCTTAAAACTATCTTTCAATGGTTCTTTATCTGCTTCAAGAATAGATTCCTTCATGCCATGAATGGAACTCAATTACAACTCTTGAATAAAATTCCAATCTTCTTCTGAAATTAAAACAGGTTACCTAAAATAAAGAAATATACACCTTAATCATTATATTTAGATATCACCCAATTACACAATGCATCAAGCCTACTCGAAAAAGAATTCTTTATTTTTTTCTCAAGCCCAAAAAGTTTAGCAAAATTGGCTTTTGTGCAAGCATAGATCAGAAGATAATCCCCGACATCATGAAATATTATATAACTACTAAGCTCATTTTCATTTATAGCTTTAAATAATGAATAATAAAGAGGATTAATATTTGAAATCATCAAAGCCATACCATAATTATCTTGAAAATAGTCATATTGATAAATATTTTTTCCAAATGTTAAATCTTGTTGAGAAACTAAAATTGAAAGACCATCCATACCTACATTTACTGGATCTTCTGCACGTACATAATCAAAACGCCCATTCTTAGTTTCTTTTTTTTCAACAACAAAGGAATCTTTATATAAAAACCTATATTTTTTTCTACTTGGAGAATAATATTTAAGACCTTTAAGACTAGAAATGGAACGCAATATTTTTGAAAGATCAGTCCCCTTAGCCTTTGTACTTTTTTTTACAAAATATAGCACTTCTAAAGTAAATAAAGGGGCTTTTAAAGATAATTTTTCTTCAATACGAGAAAGAAGACGAGAATTAAAAACAACTTTTTTTCCCTCAGTCTTCCCATCATAATTCATATAAAAAACTTTGCCATCTGCAATAAGTTCGTCTACATGTTTAGGAATAATCTCAGATAACTTTTCTTTTAAGGAATCTCCTGCTATAAGATCAGTTGCAAACAAAGGAAAAGCTAAGAAAATAAAACAAAAAATTATAGCAAGATACCTCATACCAAACCCTATCGTAAGCTCACTCTCACTCTTCTGTAGACACCCTCACCTTCACTTTTGGTTTCAATGTCGCTAACATCATTTAATGTAGTGTGGATCAAACGACGTTCATATGGATTCATAGGTTCCAATAAAATTGAGCGTCTATACATTGTAACCTTATCAGCAGTTTCGTATGCTAAACGTACAAGAGATTCTTCTCTTCTCACTCTATAGTTTTCACAATCAATCAATACTCTAATATATGGGAATCCCTTATTTGAAACAAAGGTATTAGCCAATAATTGTAATGCATCAAGATTTTTCCCGTGTTTTCCAATAACAATAGGAGAATCACTTGAAGAAAGACGCACTACTAAGTTTTTTCTTTCTTTTGTAATATTTTCTACGGCAACGTCATATCCTAACTTCACTATAAGTTCCACAACAAAATCTTTTAGTATTCCTTTACATTTTTCATACATTTCATCCATTTCTTCAGTTAACATTTCTTCATTTTGCACACTATTTGCATCTTCATCCATACTATCAAAGGAATCCCCTGTTTTTAAAACATGAACTCTAATTCTTACAAGGCCTTTTTTAAACAAGCTACTTTTTTGCACTTCTAATATTTCAACATCAAATTGATCTTTTTCTAAACCAAGTTGTGAAACAGCATTTTCAATTGCCTCTTGTTCTGTTCTTCCTTCAAATTCATAAAACATATATTCCTCCACCTCCTGATGCAAACTAAAACATCAGTGTTAATTTTGCAATAATAAGACTTTTTTCATAAAATTATTTTTTCTTTTTAAGTGCTTCTTCTTTATCCAATGCCTTATTAATTATAATTTGTTGAATCAACATTAAAATATTTGAAGCTGTCCAAAACAGCAATAAGCCAGATGGTGCATTATAAAATATAAAGAAGAAAAATAATGGCATAAAATACACCATTATTTGCATCGATGGATTATTATTATCTTGAGTTCCTGCTTGAGTCACCTTTCCAAACACTAATTGCGAGGCAACATATATAATTGGAAGAATACGTAAGTCAGTCCATCCAAGCACAGGAAGAGCAAACCCAAAACGCCAAACACTATCGCCAGATGAAAGGTCTGGAATCCAGCCAGGAATAAAACTAGATCCTCTAAATTCAAAGTAGTTATTAAACAATGCAAACATTGCAAACAAAAATGGAATCTGTATAAGCATTGGTAAACAACCAGACAAAGGACTATATCCTGCTTCTTGGTATAAACGCGTCATCTCTGTGTTTAATCTTTGTGGGCTTCCTTTATATTTTTCCTGTATTTCTTTAATTTTAGGTTGCATTTCTTGCATTTTACGAGTTGCCTTACCACTCTTTTTGGTCAATGGGAAAAACAACAAACGCATAATTAATGTTATAATTAAAATACTAACGCCCCAGTTCCCAACTAGCTTATTAATATTTTCCAATAAAAATTTTAGCAACATCTCAAGTGGCCATAAAATCCCACCACTTGCTGCAATCATATTAATTTGAGCATCATTAATCCCAAGAATATTATTTGCACTAACATTATACTTACTCAAGAATTTATCAGAATTAGGTCCAATATAAACATGATACACATCCACTCTTTTGTTTCCTGCAACAGGAGAAGTATTTATAAAAATCTGTGAATCATATAAAGGCATATTATCTTTAGCTAATAAAGAATAGGTAGTATTTTGAATAGGCTTTTCAGGCAAAACAGCAAGAGCAAAGTACTTACCAGAAACTGCAACCCATTGAGCAACTTCTGGTTGCATTTTTTGCTCTCCATCTTTAATCTTTACAGTTTTCATTGAATCATTAGAAAATGAAGAAAACTTTCTATATTCATAACGGTCTCCACTTATCCATTCAGGTCCTATTTGTGGGGGAGTGCGAAGACTATAAAAAACACTTTCAATATTTTGTTTTTCAGCTGATGATAATGTTTCTAATGTGATAGTTAACGAAAACATATAATCATTATTTAAGAATTCATACTCTTTGATTATTCTAAAATCAGCTTCGTTTGTTTGTGATTTTTTGTTTTTTATATTGCATATAAAAGCAATAGCTTTTCCATTTTTTGTATCTCTTTGCCTAACATCAAAAATGCCATCAAAAGCTGGAGCAACACTCTTATTTAAGGCTAAAGAAAAAGCACGATTATCTGGAAGAAGGTTTTTGATCATCTCTACACCATTTTCACCAGATGTTTCGTTGTAATCCTTTAGCCTATAAGAAAGAATATCGCCACCCTTATTTGTAAAAACGACACGCACAAGCGATGTCTCAACAGTATATTTACTTTCACGAATGCTATTATTTACTGTTGGAACAAAATTATTATCAGCAACAGAAAAATCAGTAGTTTGAATATCTATAGCCTTAGCTTCTTCTATTTTCTTTTCAACCTTTTCCTCTACATTATCTTCTGGTGGAAAAAACTTATGTTGAATAAACATAGAAGCAAAAATCACCAATGTCGACAAAACCACAGCTAATACAGCATTCTTCTTCATTTAATCCTCAATAAATATGAATATTTTAAAATCTTAACAAATTAAAAAGTACTTTCATGGAACAGAGTCATACCCACCCTTATGAAAAGGATGGCATCTTAACAAACGCCTAGTAGCAAGATAAAGTCCTTTAAAAGCTCCATATTTTTTAATACTTTCTAAAGCATATGTAGAACAGGAAGGATAAAACCTACAAACTGGACGAAAATGTAGTGATATAGCTTTTTTATAAAAAATAATTGCTAAAGTTAAAAGAAACACTAAGACACTAGAAAAAAATCTAATTACTTTCATTTTAATTTTCACTAGTTAATAACTTTGCCAATTTGAATAGAACAAACATCTTTTCTTGCCAGATATCAAAAACACCATCTGAAGAACTAACTAGTAATATCATATCAAAACCATTTTTCAATACATGTTTGTTAAGCCTGTAAATCTCTTTTGAAATGCGTCTAACCCTATTACGCAAAACTGCATTCCCAACCCCCCGTCTAAATGTACATAAAAATCTACTATAACTTAAATCGCTTGGTAAAACAAACAAAGTCGCTCCCATATACGAAACTTTTCTACCACATTTGAAGACTTTTTTTATATAAGGCTTAGCCGAAAGGCGTTCCGTTTTAGAGAGCGAAAAGTGTAACACGCTTAATATGGTTTTTTCTCATCAGAGACAGTTAACCTTTTTCTACCCTTTGCTCTACGTCTGGATAATATCAAACGTCCGCCTCGTGTTTTCATTAATGCACGAAAACCGAAACGTCTCAAGCGTTTTACCCTGCTTGGTTGAAATGTCCGTTTCATAAACTAGACTCCTTATCTCGAGAACAAACGCCCATACATTCAAGATGATAGACAATAAGCTCTTTTATTTGCTCAAAAATAGCAATTTGAGGGATTATAATTATTTACAAAATAAAAGTCAACGCTATAATTAGGACATACTAGGGATTCTACATTATTAAAGAGTACACTAAAAACTATTTCAAGACAAATTTCTTACATTTATAATGCAGTATTCCTTTGCTATTTTTAGTTTAGTTTAAGATAAAATATTTTTCTTGCACTAAAACTTGCTTTTATAGTTTAGAATAGGAAAATACTGTATAATTATTAACAAATGAGCCCATGTTTTTATTCTAATTTTTTGTCTATATCAACGCTATTTTCTCTTTATTCATCTTCAAAAAATAACTTACCCATAAAACACATTTTAAGCATGCAGTTTTCGTACATTAGTTCATGTTATAGTTGTACATTAGCTAGTGTTATGATTGTACATTAGTTAATGTTATGGTAGTACATTAGCTAATGTACTACCTAAAAGTACCATATATCTGGTCTCGTTAACGTACGTTTTCGCCCAACGTTAACGTACGGTTTAGCATAGCAAGAACGTACGTTAATGGCATGCAAAATCTGCTAGTTTTCATATCGAAACTATATTGTTTTGCATAGCGATATCGTTCAAAATGGCTTTTAAAAATTAGATTATAATATCACTAGAAACATTAGCTAAAAGTTCAACTTTTAAAAGCAGTCTTAGGCTTTAATATGTCTAAAAGTGTTATTAAATGTTCTATATAATAGTAGACTTAGGAATCCCTGTAGGACACAAAACTTCTCTTTTTCTAAAAACTTTTCAAAAAGCAAATTATATCAAAGTCAAATACTTTCTATTATAAATGCTCAACAATAAATTCGTTATATATTAAAAAATTCCTTATAGTAACAATTCTTTGCTATACATTGTTTTCAAGCTAGGTATTTAGTGAGGTATAAAAATGAAAAGAAAAATTATGTTTTTTTTAAGTTTATTGACATTGTTTTTGGTAATGCCTGTTTGCTCAGCTGAAAAAAAGCAAGCTATCAATAAAAACAACAAAGTTCTTGTTGTTTATTATTCACAAACTGGCACAACCAAACAAGTTGCAAACATTATTGCTAAAAGATTTAATGCAAGTTTGTTTGAATTAAAACCTAAAATGCAATATACAGATGCAGACTTAGACTGGACAAATCCAACTAGTAGAGTCTGTGTAGAGCACAATAAAGGTTATGATGCTGTAAATGTCGAACTTGAAAACATAAATGTTCAAGATTTTGAATCTTATGATGTAGTTTTTATTGGTTACCCTATTTGGTGGAAAGAAGCTAGTTGGGTAGTAGATAGTTTTGTAAAGAACAACGACTTTTCTAATAAGAATATCTTTGCTTTTTGCACATCCATATCATCAGGTACAGGAGAAAGTATGCAAAGACTTGCACAACTTGCTGGAACAGGAAAATGGATAGAAGGAAAAAGATTTTCAAGCAATGTCAATGAAAAAGATGTAATTTCTTGGCTTAAAGGTTTAAAATATTAATGTGTAAATTCTTAAGGATAGCATGAAAAGAATATTAATTTTTTTAGTATGTTCTATTTTAGCAATCGAAATATTTTCTGAAAATATCACAATAGCAAAACAAGGAATGTTTTCTAGTGGTGGTGTTGTTATAAAATCAAAAGGCACTTTTAACCCCGAAGACCAATGGGAAGAAAGCGGGAAAGGGCAAACTTTGCATGCAGATCATGCTAATGTTTTCTATCAAATTCCATCAATAGAAAAAGCATTACCAATAGTGTTTTTGCATGGATATGGACAATCTCGTATGGGATGGATGACAACACCAGATGGTAGAGATGGCTGGGCTACTTTATTCTTGAAAAAAGGGCATAGCGTATTTTTAATTGACGAACCTCGTAGAGGAGAAGCTGGGCAAACTTCCGTGAGTGGAAAGATAAGCACAAAGACATTAGAACAAAGATGGTATACTCAGTTTAGAATAGGTCGATGGGAAAAAGATCGCTCAATTACGAATAAAGGTTCCCAATTTCCAAATGATGAAGCTTCTATTAACCAGTTCTTCCGTCAAATGACACCAGATACAGGAATGTCATCAGATATGGGTGTAGATTTTGACAACGAAGTTGTAGCAAAAGCAGTTGCAAGCACCATAGATGATGTTTTCAAGATGACTGGTAAAAAGCCTATTTTAATTACTCATTCACAAGGTGGCGGCCCAGGCTGGACACTTACAAAATATACAAATAACCTTTCAGCTATCATAGCAGTGGAACCGGGTGGGGCCCCAGCTCCTGAAAGTAGTGATTTTAAGTCTGTGCTTGCAAAAAAGATTCCAGTAACATTTTATTTTGGTGATTACATTGATAATGGTGATGCTAAAATACAAGCAACAAAGATGTGGCAAATGATGCGAGGGGCTTGTTACACTTTTACTAAAGCATATACCGAAAAAGGTGGCAATGCTATTGTGTTTGACTTACCAAAAGAAGGATTTACAGGCAATGACCATTTTCTTTTTCAAGATTTGAACAACGATATTATTGCATAACACGTGGAAAAGTGGATTCAAAGCAATGTAAAATAAAGTTCTTTCATTCACAAAAACTCTCTAAAAGCTAGCTCTAGCTTTTAGAGACCCACACAAAACACACTCCAATTTTTTAGATTGATTATATATAAATTTTTAGTTACAATTTCTCTTCTATTTCTTTTGAAGGAAAGTTTATGAATCTTGAAGCATTTATTTTAGGTTGTGGTGGGATGATGCCCCTTCCCTATAGACACTTAACTTCTGTTCTTTTACGACGTGAAGGAGATTTATTTTTATTTGATTGTGGTGAAGGAACCCAAGTTGCTCTTAAAAAACTCAACCTAAAATGGAAAAAAATCAATGCCATATTTATTAGCCACACCCATGCAGACCATGTAACAGGCTTACCCGGTCTTCTTATGCTTTCTTCACAAGTTGATAGAGAAGAACCCTTATATATAATAGGCCCACCTAAAGTTGCAGAATATATCGAAAGCTCTAGACAGGTTTTAGATATGTATATCAATTACGAGATAATAGTAAAAGAAATTACAGAGCCCGGTATTGTCTATCAAGAAAAAGACTTTAAGGTACGCTCTTTTTGGCTACAACATACAAAACCTTGCATGGGCTACACTTTAGAAGAAGAAATGAGAGCTGGTGAATTCAATCCTGAAAAAGCTCGCCTTTTGAATGTGCCTTGTGGTCCATTATGGTCAAAACTTCAAAATGGAGAAGAAGTGCTTTCAACTGATGGTAAAGTTATAAAGCCTAGCCAAGTAATGGGAGAAATGAGAAAAGGTCGCAAATTTAGCTTTGTAACAGATACAAAATATTTAGATAGCATAAAGGATGAAGTGAAAGACTCTGATCTTTTAATTTGTGAAGGCATGTTTGAAAAAGGCATGGAAAAAGATGCCGAAGAAAAAAAGCATATGACATGCACACAAGCTGCACGCATTGCTTTTGAAGCTAATGTTAAAAAGATGGGGCTCATTCATTATAGTCCACGTTATACAGACTATGAATTAAAAAAGCTCTTACAAGATGCACAAAAGGTTTTTCCAAATACTTTTTTAACAAAAGATAGAATGACATTAACTTTAGAATATGAATCATAATATCTATTACTTTGTTAATAAATGTCGATGATATATCACATGGATAATATACCAGAAGAACCATATTTCATTAAAACTACAGAACAAAAGTGTGAAACTCTAAACACAAGCCAAAAATACACATTAAATAGACGTGGCAATGAAATGTTTAATGAAAATGACATTGCAGGAGCAGCACGTATTTTTCTCACAACAGGCTATTCTGATGGGCTCACTCGTGTAGGCGATTATTACTTAAAACAAGGCAAAAAACTTGAAGCATTAAAATACTATTCACTTGCTCATAATCAGTACAAAGTTGAAATGCTTACAAAAGAAATAGCAAATCTTATTCGCTCCCTACTATAATTTCAAAATGGAAACCTCTTCTTTTCTTACATCATTACTATCTTTATCTCCTGATGAACTTTTTCAAATATGTAAATTAGAAAAGAAGTTTCAAGGGCAACAAATATTTACATGGCTTAGTAAGGGCATTTCTTCTTTTAATGAAATGACAAACTTACCACTTGCATTAAGGGAAAATCTAAATGCTAATTATTCCATTTTCACGTCAAAAATCCAAACCACATTAAAAGATGATTTTTCAATTAAACTTAGTATAGAATTGCAAGATAGTAATATAATTGAAGCTGTGTTACTCAAAGATAAAACAGGGCGTCCCACTGCATGTCTTTCATCACAGGTTGGTTGCCCACTAGCTTGTGCTTTTTGCAAAACAGGTAAATTAGGCTATGCAAGAAACTTGAATGCAGGCGAAATAATAGAAGAATTTTACCATTTACAAAAAAACATAGATAGAAAGATTGAAAACATAGTATTTATGGGGATGGGAGAACCTTTATTAAATATTAAAGAAGTGAAAAAAGCAATTAATATATTAAGTCACCCTAAAGGATTAAATCTTTCTAAAAGAAGAATTACTCTTTCAACTGCTGGTGTAATAGACGGAATATATGCCATTAGTGATGATGAATCACCGGTACGTCTTGCAGTTTCTCTCACCACAGCAGACCCTACCTTACGTCTTTCTTTAATGCCAGTTGAAAAATCAAACCCACTACCACGCTTAAAACAAGCCATTAAATATTTTAACGAAAAAACAGGCAAACGTGTAACTTTAGAAATGGCTTTAATTCACAGTGTCAATACATCAAAAGAAATGCTAGAAAAAATTGTATTGTTTAGTGAAGGCTTAAATGTTCATATAAATCTTATTCCATGGAATCCCATTAAAGGAATTAACTTTACTCGCCCCACAGATAATGAAATTAACTATGTGGAGCAATACTTAAAAAATAAGGGCTTGAATGTAACAATTAGAAAAAGAAAAGCTGGGCAAATTGCAGGCTCTTGTGGTCAATTAGGAAAAGTTAAAACAAATGAATAATTTAAAGTGTAGAGGCTGTAAGTTTTGTGATGGTAGAGCCTGCAAAGGTGAATTACCCGGTATGGGTGGAGTGTTGGA
This sequence comes from Treponema sp., assembly GCA_052169975.1. Classification (GTDB taxonomy): domain Bacteria; phylum Spirochaetota; class Spirochaetia; order Treponematales; family Treponemataceae; genus Treponema_B. Next base: position 14,496 of record JBQNBK010000006.1, on the reverse strand, counting down.
TAGTGCCATATTTATTGAAAATGTGAAGGCATGGGCTAAATATAAAAACGAAAAAGAATGCCCTTCCAATATTGCAAAAATAAGGCTAGCCCCTATGGCAGGTGGTGTGCAAAACATTGGTTGGCACGATGAAAAAGACTTTTATTCTTTTATGATTTCATCTGCATATTTTGCAAAACTTCCTTTAAGCATAGGCGATGGGGCTCCTGACGAAAAGCTAGATTTTGGTCTTGCAGCATTGAAAAGTGTTGGTAAGAAAGGAGCTGTTTTCTTAAAGCCATATCCTCAAAAGAACTTACTAATGCGAGTTGAAAAATCAATTGCCCATGCTGAAATTATTGGAGTGGATACAGATTCGTATAATATAATCACAATGAGGAATCAAGTTTCTTTAGAAGAAAAAACACCAAAACAACTTTTAGAGCTTAGAAAACTATCTCATCTTCCACTTGCAATTAAGGGTATTTTTAGCAAAAAAGACATAGAGATTGTAAAAGAAGTAAAACCTGAAATTGCTCTCATTTCCAATCATGGCGGACGTATAGATCGCAACTTGCAAAGCTCTGCTGACTTTCTTAACACACACGGAAAAGAAATAGCAAAATATTCAGGTGAAGTGTGGGTAGATGGAGGAATTAGAACATACCAAGATGTTTTAGCAGCTTCATCTTTGGGTGCAAAAGAAGTGTTAGTAGGCCGCCCAATAATTAGTGCTATGGTAAGAGGCGGAAAAGAAGAAGTTAAAAACTTTGTGCAAAGCCTTATGGGAGTTTCAAAATGAAAATGCGACTTGACAAAATATTGCATGATAATGGATTTGGCACTAGAAGCAGTATAAAAAAGATGTTGCACAAAAAAGAATGCTTAGTAAATGGAGTAAGAATTATAGACGGTAGCTTTAAGGTAGAAGATAGTGATGAAGTTTGTATTGACGGGGAAGTACTAAGCTTAAAAAAATATATATACATAATGCTAAACAAAGCTAAAGATTATGTAACTTCCACAAAAGACCCAGAATATAAAACTGTAATGGAATTAATTCCTTCAAAATGGGCTAATAGAGGATTATTCCCAGTAGGGCGACTTGATATAGACACTGAAGGCTTACTCATCTTAACAAACGATGGCATTTTTGCTCATAAAGTGATCTCCCCAAAATATAACATTATAAAAAAGTATTATGTTAAAGCCATAAGAGAATTTGATGATGCAGAATTTGAACAAGTTAAAAAGCAATTCACTGATGGCATTGTGTTCAAAAATGGATATAAATGTCTTCCCGCAAGCATAGTTAGGCACGAAGAAGGGTATGTAGTTAGCATAAGCGAAGGTAAATACCATCAAGTAAAAAAAATGTTTTTATGTGTTAATAATGAAGTTGTCTATCTAAAACGTATTTCAATTGGAGCTTTAATTCTTGACGAAAACTTAGAAGTTGGCAGTGCAAGAGAACTAACAAAAGAAGAAATTGATTCTGTTTTTATAAAATAATTGCTAGCAATAAGTAAATAAAAAACCTAACCTGAAAAGCCCTATGTTTCCTTTCAAGTTAGGTAAGAGGGTATAATTCTAAAATAGATTAAATAGTTGCACCTTTTAGAATACTACTTATTAAAGATAATAGAGAAAATTACGTTACACTAAATTCAATAAAATTTATAGATTTTCGTTTTTTTATTATGAATAAATATTAATAAAGATGTTTGGAAATAAAGGCTCTAAAAAAGAGCCTTTATGGTTTAAATCATTCCAACCACAGTCAACTTTTCAAACCACAAAAATGTAGCTGTAGTGATTAAAAGCTCTTCTGAAGGGATTTCTAAATCTTTTTGAACATATACGGTGATTTCATTATCTTCGTAGGTATCAAACCTGTCAGGCTTATTAGGGGAACCAACAAACACGGTTGGTTGCACAGATTGCCCGCTTCAAGAATAACAAACATGCAAAAAACAATGAACAGACTTCACGTTTTGCTCTAAGATTTTAGCCTTAGCTTTTTCATCAACTTTAACTTTCATAATTTTCCTCCTGTTACATTCTAAAGTCAATTAAAAATACAACAATCGTATAAATAAAAATGTAACTATAAAGATAAATTAATTAAAAAAAAGAATTAAAGTCAATACTTGTTGACAACCCGCTTCCATTAAACACTTTTTGCACACTTCAATTGTTGAACCTGTGGTAATTACATCATCAAGAATAATAACTTTTTTTGGTATTAAAGTGCCACGTTTTATGTGAATCTTATCTATCATATTAACCTTTCGCTCTTTCTTTGAAAGCCCTTTTTGTGAATGCCCATCACTTCTAGTTAATATGCGTTTTATAGGAAAAGAATCTTCTAAATAAAAACAAATATCTTCAATTTGATCCCAGCCCTTGGTTTTTATCTTATTTGGTCTTGGAGGGACAGGAACAATAGGAACACCAATTAATTCAGGATTACCTTTGATGAATTGGCTTATTATTCGTGCAAAAAGCAAAGATAAGCTCCTAATATTTTCATTTTTCCAATATAAAACAATATTTGTGTAGCTATTAATATAAGGATATATCAAGAATTGTTGCTTTCCGCTATATTCACCAATTTTACTTTTACAAGTTGTGCAAAACTCTTTTTCAGAAACTAATGGAATACCACAACAAAAACAATATGAATCTTTCCTTAATATTCTATCATCCAAAGGCTTATAAAACACTTCATTTAAGCAGTTTTTGCAAATGGGAAAAAAAGAAAATACTTGCTTTTTGCATATTAAACAGCTTTGGCTTGATAAAAAATTAGAATAAAAAAAGAGTAAACAATTACGAATAGCCAAAATAAAGTTTTGCATTACACAAATATTGCATAATTACCCTTCATTTTGCCTCAGTTTTATAAAAAAAGCCAACTTATTAGCTGACCTTTTTTATAAAAATTATATTTTGAATTTGTCAACATCTAATGATAAGCTATTAGCACAAGAGCGGATTCTTTCTGCAATATCCCCAACACCATGAGCTGCCTCATCAAGCTTTTGAGCCATAGTTTCTATCACATGTATACTGCTAGTGATGCCACGTGCAATGCCATCTAGTTTTTCCATTTGTTTAGCAATGTCCTCGCCCCCAACAAGCATCTCGCTAGAACCTTGCGAAACTTCGTTTGTTACATCATTAATATTATGGATTGCATCCAGCACTTGTTTACTTCCACTTTCCTGCTCTTGCATTGATTCCATAATACGCCCACTCATATCTTTTACTTCTTCGCCTAAAGAAAAAATCTCATTAAAGTTATCACCAACAGTCTTAGTAGCTTGTGAAAGAGTATTAATTTCTTCAGAAAGAGACTTTAATGTTGTGCTAATCATTTTTCCTTGTGAGCTAGACTCTTCAGAAAGCTTTCTAATTTCATCAGCTACAACTGCAAAGCCCTTTCCAGCCTCACCTGCATGGGCTGCTTCAATTGCAGCATTCATTGCAAGAAGGTTAGTTTGAGACGCTATGTGTTGAATCACACTACTTGCTTCCATTAATGAACCTGACTCTTCTGCAATTCTTTCAGCAACTGTACTGGAATGTTTTAGAGTCTCTTTACCATCTGCCGTAGCCTTATAAAGAAGACTTATAACATCATCACTTTTTTGCAAAGTCTTTGTAATGCTAATAATGTTTGCAACCATTTCTTCTATAGAAGAAGATGATTGGGAAACACTCATTGCCTGGCTTTCAATTCTGCTATTAAGAGACTTAATTGTGCGAATAATTTCTTCAACCGTGCTAACCACTTGAGTAACACTAGCTTCTTGGTTTAGAACTCGTTGTTGTGCGTCATCAATGTTTGCTCTAATTTGTTCTATACTATTAGAAGCTCCAGACATATTATCTGTAAGTTCATCAGAAGCTTGCCCCATCACATAAGTTTCTTTTGCAAAGTCTTGCATTATGCTGTGTATTTTTTCAATTGTCTTATTAAAATAAATTCCAATATGAGAAATCTCATCTGTTCCACGTATAGGAACCCTCACTGTTAGGTCTCCACTACCTTCAGAAATATTTTGTAATTCTTTAACAGTTCTTTTAATTCTTTTTACGATATTTTGGCTCATAAGAATTGAACAGATAACAGCCACAAAAGATATAATTAAGACCATCACAATATTATTAATCAAAATGTTTTTTAATATTTGAGTTTCTGCATCCTTATCATACAAAGCATAAATTCCCCACCCTTGTTTTTCAATTGTTTCATGCTTAATAAAGATAGGCTCTTTCATAGTTTTTTCTTTAATACTTTGAACAAAAGCAGTTACTTGTTGCGAATTATTTTCAGTAGATAACTGTTTAATTCTTTCTTCTTTTGAACTTGAAATTAAGCGATTACCATTATCCACAATACATATTTCTGTATTCTTGCCTATTTTGGTTTTTGCAATCTGTGTTGCAAGCCTATCCAAAGCTAAATCGATTCCAACAACTCCTGTCTTTTTTCCTTCATTATCATACATTGCAAGACTTATAGTGATTGTGTTCATTTTAGTCATTGCATCAATATAAACATCAGAATACACAATAGAATTACGTTGTGAAGAAGCCTTTAAATACCAAGGTCTTTGAGTAGGATCATAACCTGGAGGTATGGGTGCGAATGGGTAAATTATGTTTGTATGAGACCTTTCATATCCTACATAAGTTCCCAATATGCTGGGATTATCTTTTGCAACTTTTCTAAAAAGATCTACTATCTTTTCTTCGTTTTCTGGATGGTCATCTAAAGTGATAAGTAGCTCTGTATTTGCGTATACTTCCAACATTGTTTCATATTGCTTAAAATATTCACTTAGATATGACTTAAACACTTGCAAAGACTGTGCAGAGCTTTTATCAATCACTTCATATAGCATGTGCCATCTAACAATTCCATATATTATTCCAGTTGTTATTGTTAATGAAAAAATAGAAAGAGTCAGCATTGCCAATAAAAACTTAGCTTTAACACTGATCCTATTAAATAATGGGATTTTATTTTGCATATTTAAACCTCCAAAATATTGGTGAATACTATGCTTTGTCATACAATTAATCTATTTTTTTCAATTACATTATAGAGTATAAAGCAAAGTTTAACTATACGTTTTCAATAAATAATTAAATTTATTTATAAAAGTACTGAAATATATGATTTCAGCTATAATTATTCAATTTTATTAGAAGTTTATTATAAGCTTATTATTTATAAGCTTATTATAAGGAAGAAAATTGAAAAAAAAGTTCAAGGCTAACACTTAACGTTAATCTTGAACTAAAGATTATGCTGTTACTTCTTCAAACGAATAGCTTTCAGCTTTTCTATCAAACTTATATAAATATCTTTTTGAAGCATCAACTGTAATCTCTTGCTTTGAAGGTCCATAAGTTGTGGTTACCATTCTATAGAAGATACCTGGCCTTGAAAATGTGTAAGATGATTCTATTATATGCTCACCCGGTGCCACATAAAAGCCTAACTTAAAGCCTTCTCTAAAGAAAAGAGCTTTTTGTTCATCAACAGAATGAATAGTAGTTTGACCTAAAGATACTATATTAGACTTATAAATTACCTTTGCAGCATCTGGATGCTTAGAAAGCCATTCTTGTACCATAGCATTATTCTTTTTTGTCATCATAAACATATAGACTAAATAAAAAACTGCAAATACTGGTAAAATCAAAAAATAATAATATGTTCCTATACTTGCATACATTGTTTGAATCATAATTTTTCTCTCCTATTCCTTATGTTTTGTTTCTAACTTTTGTACAGCAGAATTATCACCTATTATGCCTAAATCTTCCATTAAAGATTCAAACTGTGCACCACCAATAAGTTCGCAATCAATTGATTCTCTTGTGCCATCAGCTTTATTTGCCCATAAAGTGCGTTCTGTGCTAGTGCTGCGTGTGCTGCGAATCTCAGCACTAAAAGAATATTCACTAAATGGAAACCTTTCTTCTTTCCCTTTTTTCTTAAGAATCAACTCTGTTTCTGTAACTTCTATATTAATCATATTTGAAATAACTACCAAATATAAATATGTAACATATATAATTACAGCAAAAACAATAAACCAAAGTATAGAATTATTTTTTTTAAAGAAAATTGCAGTTATAATTGCAGAGCCAACTACTGCTGCAAAAAATCCAAGAACAACATTTAAAATTATTCTATATAAAAGTGGTTTATACACTTTTGTCTCCATAATTTCCTCCTTAAAATAACATGAAAATATTTGAAGGCGATGCTTTTAGCATATATGATATAAAAAGTCTAGTAGTATTTTACGAAATTTTGTAGCATCAAGATAAAGATGTTTTAGCTTATATATAAGAAAAAGCCTTTTCAAAATAGAGGTGGCAGCTACTAGGAATTAACAAAAATAAAACGTAGGCGTACTTATTGTACGTCGAGGCTTTATTTTTGTGTAATGACAACGTAGATGCCGCCTATATTTTGAAAAGTCTAGCTAGAGTTGAAAAAACTCTAGCTAGAAGTGCTTTAAACTCTAGCTAGAAGTGATTCAAACTCTAGCTAGACTATGGTCTCGTTAACGGCCGTTTTCGCCTATCGTTAACGGCCGTTTTTGCTATGCGAGAACGGTCGTTAACGGCATGCAAAGTCGCATATAATCGATAGTGAAAACTGCACTGTTTTCACTATCAAAAATAATCAATAAATGGCTTTGTTTTTAATCTATATTTTTTGAAAAAGTATTTTAATTAAGATTTTAGTTTATCTATTATAATACCGTTCCTTTTGCTATAATGTGAGGAGTTGTGTTATCTAATCGTAAAAAACGCATAATAGAAATTTTAGCGTTTATATTAACATTATCTTTTTCTCTTATTATTTTTAATCCTCTTTCTTCATACATAGAAAAATTAATAACTGCGAAGAAACAGACTTTAATTTCTATGATTGGGGAAAAAACAGGGATTGGGCTTGATTACACATCAATATCGCCTTCCATTCTAAAGCACATATTAGTTAAAAATATAAGCGTGTACGATTATGCAACAAAACAGCAAATTGGTGCTGTGGAACAAATTCAGATAGAATACAATATTTTAAACCTTCTTTTTGGCAATTATGAAGATATCATTAAGTACATAAAAGTAAGAAATGCCAACCTAACAATTGATAGACAAAAAAACAAAACGCTTATAGAAAAAATGAGTCTTTTTATAAAAAAAAATGATGAAGAAAAAGACTTAGAAAAGGAAATTGAAGAACTAGATGAAAACAAAGGAAACAAACTAAAGGCTTTTTTTTCCGACTTAAAACCTCTCGAAATAATTCTTTCAAATTGTTCAGCTTCATTAAAGGATGAAAATGAAAATGGAGAGGGAAAAATTCTTAACATTGGTATAAGTAGTGGCAATGCAAAAGTTAAAGAAAAAGATTGTTATTTTTCTCTTTCTAGCTCGGCATCTTATAAGACATATAAAAATGATCCTATAAATAATATCTTACAAAACATAGATGTTTCACTTTTCACAGAAGGAGAGGTGGAAAAAGACTTTTCAAAAGCATTTTGCCGTGCAAGTTTAAGTGCAAGTCATTCTCAAATTGGAGAAAGCAAGCCTATTTCTCTTTTTGCTAAATATCAAGAAAATATTTTAAGCGTTAGTAACTTAAAGCCTGACACAAAAAACAACTTTAATGTTTCGTGGAATATGCTTTCAAAAGAAATAACAGGCGATGTTAATTGCAATAATTTTGAGCCTTTCTCATTCTTTAATTTCACCAACCAAACTTATTCTCAATTTAACAAAACAAGGCTTTCGTGCAAAACAGATTTTCATTTTAAGGACTTAAACACTTGGGATTTTAATGCAGACTTAAACTTGAATCTGCCTTCGTTCAAAATTAAAGGCTATAGTTTTGAACACTCCAATATAAAAACTGTTGCAAATGGTGAAGACGGAAAGCTCAATATTTCTTCGTTAAATATTTCAGAAAAACGTATCGAAGCCTTTTTAAAAGGCAAATATGATTTTAACACTAATAAGACATCGGGCAACTTAAACATTTCACACTTACTTTTGCCTAGCCAAGAAAGTCTTTCCACTAATCTTTTTTTTAATGGGAGTAAGCAATCTTATAAGCTTTCTGCCCCATACCTAAAAACAGGTGGGCAAAAGTTAGAAAACATAACTGCTTCTGTTTTGCCACGTGGAAATAAATATTATTTTTACTTTGATGCAACAGATGATCTAGGAAAATATTCTGTTGATGGTTCTCTCTTATTAGCAAAAAATAAGTTTTTAGAATTTCACACAACGCTTGACTCTGTTAGGGCAGGCACAATACTAGGGATAGTTAAAAGTGCTGCTCCAGCAGCAAATAAGATACCTCAAGCTGTAACAAAAGTGATTGACAACACTCAAATAACTACAGAAGCATATATTTCTACAGACTTTAAAAATTATTCATATAACTTTGTACAAGTCATTTTTGCTTCAATAGCATCAGATTCATTTTTTGCAACCTTTCAATTAAACGGAAACAATTCATCTGTTTTTGTTGAAAAAATCAACCTTCTTGCAGGAAATGTAGACATGACAGGACGTACACAAGCATACTTTGAAAAAGAAGGTGCAGCCTTTGATTCTTTTTTTTCAATCAACTCAATTGCCTATAATGTTTCTGCCATTTATGTTGACAAAAACTTATCTATATATGGAGATTATGGCATAACAATAAACATGTTCTTAAAAGACGAAATTTTAACAGGGGCTATAGTAGTTAATGAACTTCCCATTCCCCTTCTTGATGCTATTTTTAGTATAGATTCGTCTTTTGAAATTGCCAGTTTAGATGACTGGAAGTTTGAATGCAATTTGTTAAAATTGAATCGTGGGCATGAACTTTTAGCACATTATGATTCTTATGATTTTGAAATGCGAGGCAGTGGCAACAATAAAAGAATATTTTTTAATGAAATACGCCTAATTTCTAATGATTTACCACTTTTAGGCTTTTTAGATGTTAACTTTGATTATTCAAACGAAACTAAAAGCATTGCAAAGCTTATTCTAAAAAACGAAACTACAGACGAGCTTTTTACAATTGACTCTAATTTTGTTAAAGGAGATAAGTTTTATTTTGACGGGACAGTTGTTGCAAAAGATATTGCACTTATGAGGTTTTTAAGAAACCAAACCATTAGAAACACTACAAGTGCAGAGCTTAATTTTTTAGGTTCGCTAGATGATTTTTTTATAAAGCTTGACATATCTTCTTTTAATCTTACTAAAGGTGGAGAAGACCTTTTAGTTAAAGGTTCTTTTTCTGCTGATGACTCCACAATAAGAATTGAAACTTGCGATGTTGAATGGGGAAACCATAAGATAAGAGACATTGAAGCAAAGCTTTTACCATTTGATGCTACAGGCAACTTAGTATTAGATTATGATGGAAAACTTGGAATTAATGAAATAACAACAGGGCTTACTTTAACATACTCAGGTGGTAACAAAACAGAGTATGGCAAAGAAACAATCTTTGCAACATTCCCGCGTCTTTTTTCAAACTTTAGCATAGAATGCTTATTTTCTGATATAGAATTTGGCAAAAAGTTATCGGTTGATCATCTCAATGCTGTGCTAGTAAAAGAACCCGGTGTTTTAGCTCTTTCTGCAGGAAACAATGATGAAGTGTATGGAGTATATCTTGATGATGGAACTGTTTCTTTGCACGTGGATGAAAAGCTACCAATAAGATGCAATATCGATGGAAAAATAACTAGCGAAGCCATAAACTTAAATTGTCTTGCCTTAAATGTTGATGTGCCTCTTATCTGGAATTTGACCCCATTACTACCAACTGTTACTTTTGAAGGGGGCACTCTTGTTGGCGACATTAAAATACTAGGAACTAAAAAAGAACCAGAGTTTTATTCTTCACTAAAATTTATGGGAGTTAAAGCAATTTCTCCATTATATGCCCCTGAACTTTATGGCCCTGTTGACATAGATGTTAATCTTGAAGGAACCACACTCACTGTTCCATACACTATAATCAAAGGCCCTACTGCAAAGCTTTATGCAAGTGTAACTTCAGAGTTTTCTGGGTGGATTCCAAGTGATACTGTTATAAAATGTGGCACCTTAAAAAACAGTATGGGGCTTATGAAGACTAAAAATCTTGCATATCATAGCGACGGATATGCAGGGGCTGACCTAACACTAACTATTAGTCCCGGTGAAATATATTTAACAGGAAAAGCCACCTTTGATAATGGCTTTTTTTCTATACCGTTTAACGATTTGCATAAAATTGGGCAAGGCTCTAAAGGAAGCACATCTTTTAGGATGAACCTTGATGTATATTTAGGAAAAAAAGCAGAATATCGATGGCCTAATAATGACATTCCAATATTGCGTGCTTTAGTGCCTTCAGAAAAACCGATCACTCTTTCTGTTGATTCTTCTATTGGATATTTTGATATTAAAGGTGCTTCTAATATACGTGGCGGGGAGATTTTCTATATAAAACGCAACTTTTATATAAGAGAAGGTAGCATAAACTTTGTGGCAACACCTTTAGGGTTTGAACCTTTAGTTTCGCTACGTGCAGAAATTAGAGACAAGGATGAAGGTGGGGAGCCAATTAAGATTATTCTTTCTGCAAAAGACCAAAATCTTGAAAACTTTACACCAAAACTAGAAACCTATCCTCCACGTTCAGAAACTGCAATTATGCAAATGTTGGGGCAAGTTTTTATAGGGAATGTTTCAAAAGAAAACTTTTTGCAAACAGCCTTAACCACTGCAACAGACTTAGTGGCACAAATAGGTGTTTTTAAGAAGACAGAAAGTAAGATTAGAGACCTTTTACATGTTGATGCTTTTTCTATGAGAACTCTATTAATTCAAAATGCAGTATTTGGCAACCTCTTCAAAGCAAACACCGATACACCTTTAACCATAGGTAACTATTTTGATAATACAAGTGTTTACATCGGTAAGTATTTTGGCTCCCAAATATATGCTGATGCGTTATTACACTTAAGTTATTATGATCCTCTTTTGGCAAAAGGCAATGTTACAAGAAAGCCTGTTTATGGGAATCTATTGTTTATGCCTGAATTGGGTCTTGAGATGGCTACTCCTTTCTTTTTGTTGCGTAGTTCAATATCACCAACTAGGTCGGATACGCTTTTTGTTTCAGATACAAAACTTACATTTTCTTGGAAGTTTTCATATTAGATAATTTTTAGGATGCCATAATCAAGTTAGGCTGTTTACGAGGGGATTTTGATGTTTAAAAGAAGTGTTCTTCTTATATTTTTGATGAGCATGTTGAGTGTTTTCCTCTTTGCTCAAGTTGCAGATGATTGGTATAAGGACAAAGAAATTGTAAGCTTTAAATTTAAAGGCTTAAAAGCAGTGCAATCTTCCGATTTATCAGGCATTTTTTCTAAATATAAAGGGAAAAAGTTTTCTGATGAAATATATCTTGAAATGTTGCAACACCTCTACGATCTTGACTACTTTATAGACATTCAGCCACAGGCAGTGCCCGCAGACCCTTCATATTTATATGTTAGGTTAGAGTTTTATTTTGTTGAAAAACCATTTGTAAAAAAGATTAAATTTACAGGAAACAATGCAGTTCGTTCGGGCACGTTGCTAGAAAAATGTTCATTAAAAAAAGACACTATATATAATGAAGATAAAATGCATTCTGATACTCTTTCGATAAAGGCTTTTTACTTGGGAAAGGGATATAGCAATATTAATGTTAGTGCTAATATTGAACAAGACAAAGAAGATAATAGTATTTCTGTTGAATACATTATAAACGAAGGTATGCAAACAGTTGTTTCTAAGATATTCTTTGAAGGCAACGAAAAAATTGCAGACAAAGTCTTAAAAAAGGTCTTGGCAACAAAAGAAGCAGGCGTTATTCGTAACGGAGCTTTTCAAGAATCTGTACTAGAAAACGATAAAGAATTAATTAAATTTTATTATGGTGAAAAAGGCTATATCAATGGGCATATAGAAAATGTTAAGCAAGAAATTGACCCAGAATCTGATGATGTTAAAAAACGAATCATTCTCACTTATATAATTTATGAAGGTGAACAATTTACTTATGAAGGGGTAAACTTTAAAGGAAACAGAATCTTTAAAACTGATGAATTGGAAGCCAAGATAAAACTACAAAAAGGTGACGTGTTCAATCTAAAAAGATTGGAATCAGGTTATAATGCAATAGCAGACTTATATTTTGAAAATGGATATTCTGCCACACAAATTAGTAAAAAAGACATTGTTGACGAAACTTCTCGCACTGTTAAATATGAAGTGGAAATAAGAGAAAGTAAAAGAAGCCATGTTGAAAATGTGGTGCTTAGGGGCAACACAAAGACTAAAGACTATGTTATTTTACGAGAACTTCTTTTTACCAGTGGTGATGTTTTTTCAAAGAAAAGATTTTTTAATAGCTTGAGAAACATTTACAACTTACGCTATTTTTCTTCTATAGTTCCAGATGTTAAACCGGGCTCTGAAGAAGGGCTTCTTGATGTAATTTTGAATGTGGAAGAAACTTCAACAGCTAATATTCAATTCGGTATAACTTTTTCTGGTGTTTCAGATGCAAATACTTTCCCAATGTCTATATTTTTGCAATGGGAAGAGCGAAACTTAATGGGAAGAGGAAGTGAGCTTTCAGCAAACGTTACAGCAGGGCCTGATAAGCAAAGTGCAACGCTTGGATATACAGAAAACTGGTTTTTAGGCATTCCTTTGGCAGTTGGTTTTGAGCTTTCTGCAACACACAAACAAGAGTTTTCTTTTCAAGATATTCTTCCACCTTTTGGTGTGCCAGACCCTTATCCATCTCTTGATGATTATAAAGCGGATATTTCATTAGCAGAAGCATATAAAATGAAATATGATAGAGCTGAATTTGGTTTTGGAATCAACAGTAGTTATCGATGGTATCCTCTCTTTGCAACACTTACTTTGCGTGGTGGAATCAACTTTAACCTTGTTAAAAACTTTTATGACGCTTCTTTATATCGTCCTTTTGATGAGGCTATAAGGAACCAAAGAGAAAGATGGAGATTTAGCAACTACATTTGGACACGTTTTTCTGTTGACAATAGAGACTTTGTTTATGACCCTTCAAAGGGATGGTTTTTAAGTCAACAATTCACCTTTTTTGGTCTTTTCCCTAAAATTGAAAGTGAATACTTTTTTAGGGCTGAAACAAAAGGCGAGTTATATTTTACTTTGTTAGACTACCCTGTTGCAGAAACTTGGCACTTAAAGTTTGTTTTAGCTTTATATTCAGGTTTTTCTTTTCAGATTCCAACAGTTGGTAAAAGTATAAGTCGCTTAAATAAGCTTACTATTGACGGAATGTTTAATGGAAGAGGTTGGTATAATGCAGGTGGAGCTGGGCAAGGGGATGTGATGCAAAGCAATTGGATTGAATTTAGAATGCCATTAGCACAAGGCATTATCTCTTTTGATTTCTTTTTTGATGCCATTGCTACAAAACCAGACCTAAAATCGCTTAGTTCATTATCTATTAACGATTATTTTTTCAGCTTTGGACCTGGAATAAGATTTACATTGCCTCAATTCCCATTAAGACTTATGTTTGCAAATACTTTTAGGTCTAATAATGGAAAACCTTATTGGGCAAACGGGAAAGGAGCAGATTGGAAATTTGTTCTTTCTTTCAACATTCCAAATCTATAGAAATGATTGGCTTTGTATGTTAACATAATTTTATATTCTAAACTTATGGAGTATGTTATGAAGAAGTTTTATTGCTTGTTTCTTTTTGGTTTGGTTTTTTCTTTTTTGAATGCACAACAAAAGCAAATAACTAGGTTTGCTGTTGTGGACACTCAGCGAATATATAATACTTTTAAGCAAGATTCAAAATCTGTTCGTGATTATGAAGAAAAAAAGCAAAAGTATAAGAATGATATTCAAGTTCTTGCCAATGAGATAATTGAATTAAAAAAGAAAAAAGTTGAAAGTCAGAAAAAAGGAGACCTAGTAGAAGCTTCTTATATAGCAGAAGAAATTACTGCTAAAACATCTTTTTTAACAGAGTTTTCAAAAGCAAAGAATGATGAGCTAGCTTCTATTAAACAAAGCCTTGCAAATGATGATAACTTTTATGCTTCTATTTATGAAGTGATCACTAAAATTGCCGTAACAAATGGTTATAGCATGGTATTAAGTTTGCAAGATGGTGGTGCCATTTTATGGTATAGCCCCACTGTAGATATAACAGAAGATGTTATTACAGAGCTAAGAAAAAAATAATCTTTAAAGCAAAATTCCTTTTAAATATCTTATTGACCTTTTGCAATTTTTTCATATAATACCCAAATTAGTGACAGTAGTCTACTTTAGGGAGCATATTTATGTGGTTGTTATATGTTATCCTTCCTGCTGTCGGCATAATTCTTGGATGGACAATTCGATGGCTATATG
>JBQNBK010000005.1:0-40071 GCA_052169975.1 Treponema sp. | reverse complement strand
TAAGAATATACTAACCACTATAAATGTGTATGCTCATTTATATGAAGAAAGAGAAACGGAAGTACTAGAAGTGTTAGACTCGTTGGTAGAAAACGAATAGAAAAAATAATCTATAATAAATTTTGCTACTAAAATGCTACCAGCTAGGCGATTAACCTAGCTGGACATATTGATATATCTATTATTTAGCACCTAGTGCTGCCATTGTGATATGACTTTATTTTACATTTTTTTAGTTCATATACTTTATTATTATTCAAATTTCAACGTTTTATTTTACGCCTTTTATTATTTTTACAACTTTTTATAGCGTTTTGCTACCAAAATGCTACCTAGTAACCTTGATTCTTGTCTTGCTAGATAGTATAATTACAGTATATATATTTTTTTAGAGAGTGGTGTATGTTATGATTTTAGTGGATAAAGATATTAGGGAAAGAGGTATTGAAATTATAGATGGATATGACCCAACAAACGTTGGAGCTATATCTTATGATTTAACATTGGATTATGTTATAGACCATACTAATGATAAAGAAGTTACTATTATGCCAGGAAGTACTTTAATTATTCGTACTAAGGAAAAACTTAAGATGCCTTATGATTTATTGGGTAGAATTGGGGAGAAAAATTCAATTATGAGAATGGGTCTTTTTGTAAGAGGTCCGCACTACCATCCAGGACATGAAACACATTGTTTTCTATTTGTAACAAACATATCGCCTAATGAAATTGTGCTCAAAAATGACATGAAAATCGCTCAGATAATTTTTGAAAAACTTTCCGAAAATCCAGAAGTAACTTATGACTTAAATACTAAAGCCTCTTTTAATAATGAAGTTGAATATAAAGGCTTTGGTAAATATGAACAAGAATATAATGAATATATAAATAAAATGACAAATTTAAGTGAAGACCTCGCAACTAAAGAAAGTCAAATCTACTCAAACATACTTACATTTATGGGTATATTCGTAAGTGTATTTTCACTAATAACTATAAACTTCGAGATTGTGACCAAAATAAAAGTTGATTTGAAAACCCTAGCTTCGATAAATCTATCACTTGTAACCGTTCTAGTTATTTTCATGTCTCTTATTCTATTTGTTGTGAATAAGAAAAAGAGTAAGCATGATAAAAAAACTGCTTGCGTAGTTGCTATAATTTTAATAATAGCTAACTTAATATTGATTTTTTGTGAAAAATAAGGGGGCACTAAGCCCCCATTTTAATGTCTATTTTATCCAATGGCCTTCACCATCAAATTCATAAGTCTTACCATTAATTTCCTGCTTACCAGTGACCATCTTGCCACTATATTCAAAGTAGAATTTATGACCATTATAATCAAGCCATCCTGTAATCATATACCCGCTATCATTGAAATAATACCAGGCATTGTTATACTCTACCCATCCGGTTGCCATTTTGCCATCATTTTTCAGGAAGAACCAACCACCGTTATATTTTAGCCAGCCAGTTCTTTTCTTCCCATTTTCATAAAAATACCATTGATTATTTTCTCTTTTCCATTCGCCTGAACTTTCATTAGTTGTCTTTATCCCAGTCTTGATATTTGATTGCCCTATTGGTCTAGCTACACTGTCCTTAGATAAATCTAGCTCCAATACCCTCGGTTGTGATATATCATTTAGGAATTTTCTCCACTTTAAAGGATTGCTTACAAGAAAAGCTGGGCAATTCTTCATAGATACATCATAGTGCCTGCACACCTTAGCGTTAGGATATTGACGTTTCAATTCCTTGAAAAGTTCTACTGCATTGAAATAAGTAGCATCAAAATTACCATCTCTATTGACACATATTTCAACTGATATAGAATTGTAGTTCGTACATCCATTTAAGGCCCTACCATAACCTTGATTATCTCCAACGCTCCACGCCTCTATGGAATCTCCTATGACCTGGATAATTTCCTTGTCGTCTACAAAATAGTGGGCTGAACCATATCTCGTTGCACCTTGCAAGTATCTATAATGGGCATTTGCATTGGCTCCACTCCCATCATTCCCAGTATAGTGAACTACTAGGAATTTAATATCTGATTTATTCCTTCTCCTGCCCATTTGTCTTGAATTGCTAATCTGTTTGTATTTAAATACTAACATTTCAAACCTCACTTTCTGAAATAAAAAAGGTGGTCACAAAGACCACCCCCATAAAAATAAAACTCTTTAAAATTAATCTCCCAGTCCTTTACTAGTAGGGTTTATAAAAACACCTAATACTGCCATGCCTGTAGTTCCTAGTAGAAATGGATTAGATACTGTCTTTAGTATCAAACCTCCTACGCTTGCCCAAGTAGTTAAAGAACTAGCTTCTACCTGTAAGGAAGTTAAAATTATACCCCCTAAACCAACCCAAAACCAAGGGTTTTTATACCTTTCAATGTTATTCTTTTTCTTTTCAATATTATTTGCCATTTTATTCATATTATTCTCCTTTATTTTTTTTAAAATCTTCGTATTTGCATTCTCTTTGTTCTAAATTCATGATCCTAACATTATGATTTTCTGATTTAGCCGTCAAATCATCAATTTGCTCCGAATGCTTATTTAGTCTTAAATCTTGAGTATTATTATGATTTAGCACCGTCTCTAATCGTTCATTCAATCTAATAATACTCCCGTTAAGTTTTAGAAGTGGTGTAACTAATGCAACAATTGGCACTCCAACTTTTACTAGATACCACAAGAAATCTTGTTCTGTCATTTTTCCTCTCCTCTCCTAGATTAGATTATCAAAGCAACCCCTGTAGTCAATATTATCATCCGTGAATTTATATACTTCGATAGCAACATATCCACTAGAATCAAGTTTAAAAGTAGTATTTGTAAAACCTATCGGAACAGGTCTTCCGACAAATACACCATTCGGATTTTGTAAATTTCCTCTATCAATTAATTTAGTTACGCCAAACCAATTTGAATACATTCGCGATTCATCATTACCGTATGAATTTAACCTTCCTAGCGTTGCAAATACGATAATATTTTTATCCTTGCAGCAATTATTTAATTCACTTTCACTACTAGTTTGTTTTTTATGCAACAACGTAAATCGTGAATCTCTGTTTATCATATCTTTAAGTATACCTCCAAATTGATTAAATGCATTTAATTGTAATGACTTACTATATGAATTTGGAAGTATACCGGTTAAATAAATTTTCAAATCATTATTTCGCATTATTACACTCATGAAGCGTTTATCAAAATTAGGAACCTGTTGTCTAATTTTTTCAAAATAATTATTAATACTTATCCATTGTACAGTATTTTCTTCTCCTCTTGCTTGTAATAAATTTAAAATAAGACTTGTCATCACCGGATCATCATGTACATTCCAATTTCTAGTATACTTAGTTAACTTTTGGTCTAATACAGCGACATCATTAGCGGAGTAACACCAATCAGTTGTCGTCTCGCCTTTTTCAATCTTCAATTCTTTTACTCTTATTTCTCCAACAATTACATTACTTACTATCATGTCAAAGTTGAAAACACTATTGGTTAATTGATTCGAAGTTAATTTAAATTTATTAGTGTATGTAAATTCTCCTGTTCCGTTTTTTTCCACAGTTGAAGATATTACATGTTCTTCAGTAGTAACATCCCCTTTTGCCCGTAAACTTATCTCCGCTTTTTTTCCAGGTAAAGTATCATCAATTTTATATTTAATTTTTGCCGATAAAATAAAAACATCATCTACTGAATAATCTTGTTTAATAAGAAAATTACCTAATTTTTTCTTTGTTTTTGGTGAACCATCATGGTTAAAAAGTATAATTAATGATTTCCATTCAGCGGATGAATTATCAACTAAATTAGGTTTTGTAATTTCATCAAGTTTTTTAATATTATTTTTAATTTTAATAAATAATTCATTTATTGAATCTACTAAATTTGCTTTACTTATAGTTTTTAAATTAGAGGGTGTACCAATTTTTTCAATACTTGCATCAATTTTATCTAAATTATCATTTATTTTATCTATATCGTATACATCAGTCTTATCATCTTTTATAAGTTTTAAAAATTTTGTTACTGTTCCCATTATTTAAAAACCTCCTCTTTTAATTGTTGGTGGGTGAATTTACCTAAATACTCATGAGTATAACCACCAAGCATTTCATGAGTATTGTACAATAATTCAACATCAAGGCTGATATTAAGTGGTACTGTTTTTTCTAACATATTTTTGATTGTAATAAATCTTGCTTTTACACCTAAATTAACTCGGCAAGTTATGTGATTTTTATCTACATCCAAATCTAATCTGTAATTATCTTCACTAATAACATCATTTAATAGCTTTTTTAATCTAAAAAATGTGTAAGGTCTATGCCCTAAAAGTTTCACCTTAATTGCGAATCTTCTATCTTTTAATGAAAAACTATTATTACTTTCTAATTTCAGTATCTTTTCCCACCTGATACAACCATATTCATTTAGACTATCTATAAAGAAGTTGTTGTAGACCTCGTCAAGCCGATTAGCTGTAAGTGTAAGTTCTGCATTATAGAACTTAGCCAGCGCCTGAAATTCCTTAATGTTGGCGTACACAGGCGGGATAAAATCTATACATTTTGGCATGTATTCATCTTTAAATCCTATCATATGTCACCTCACCCAATATCGGGATTGCTATTTCATCAAGTACTAGATTTTTTTCTAAACCATTTATTTTTGTACCAGTAATATCCACTACCCCTGTTACATCTAATATCTTATTTTCTATCCTGGATATTCTCACTACTTTTGTTTCACTAGTTCCAAAATCCTCTCTTAGACTCTGCAGATATTCATCAATTTTAGTTTTAATGTCTTGCATTATGTCTCCAGTATCTTGAGTTAAGGTCAACTTCATACTTATATTTAAACTTGTCTTATTGGCTTCAAAAACTTCTGTCATATGGCCTATCGGGGCTAATCCGTAGCCTTCTCCTTGTTCAGGGTTTAGACTATCATTTACAAGTTTTATCAGCTCAGTAGATGCCTTTTTGTATGAGTTATCAAGTATATATATCCTTACCCTACCTAACTCACTAGAAGTGGATTTAGGGCGCCTAAACACCTTACAAGTGCCTATCCCATCAATGGCTGTTACCTTGTCGATATAATCAGCCCTGTTACCACCAAATGCCTGGTAATCTAAACTTTCCATATATCTCTTTCTAAGAGACTCTGCACTTTCTCCATCTCTACCATCTAATGCTATACTAGTTATTTTAGCTGTTCTCAGGTCAGGCATATCATCTATCGGTGTTAAGTCTCCTATAGATTCTATATGGCCAGTTTCTTCTGCAACAAGCTTGTATTTGTTAGATTCTATCTTTTCTATAACTTCATAGTTACGCTCTTCACAGTTAAATCTGGTGCCTATCTCTACTTCCATATTAAACTCTGCTATAACCATTCCCCTAGTAGCTGGCCTGGGGTGTATATTTCTAAGACTACTAAATCTTATCAGATTGTTATGATTACAAGTATCTGGAAACGCTTCATCTTCCAACAACTCTATATCTGATTGCAAAGTCATTAGTTCAGGCACAACCATTGCCACAGCTTGATATATTATGCTGGTCTCTCTCTTATCAAATTCATCTGGGATGGTGTCTAGCATTCTGCCCATGGTCTTGTCAAAGCTTATTTCTTTACCCATTAACACTCACCACCTTTTCAATTTCTACTGTATCTCCTATATTACTTAATACTTCTACCTTTACGCTAAAAGTATCCCTTTCTATTCTCTCAATTTCTAAGCTAGAGATTTCCTGGACTCTATCATCAGACAGGATTGCTTCTCTGATTGTTGACGCCAATATCAGTTCTATAACTGGGTCATTATCCCCATATAGTTCTAGAAGTTCAACACCAACCTTATCGCTCATACTTGCATACTGATATCTTTCAGTAGACAAAATAAAGTAAATGGCCTGAGCTAAAGAGTCCTCATTATCTACATAGCCTTTTATTCTGTCCCCAGACAGTTTAAAATCCTTGCTACTGTACTTTTTATTCTCATAGTTATCAAGTAATTTTTCAAACTGTTCTTGAGGTACTCTTGTATTTGGAATCATTCTATCAACTCCCCTAATATTACATATTGCTCACCGCCTAAGCATCTGCTTAAAACTACCTTAGTCCCTTTTTTGATTTTTCCTTTATCATCAAAGGCGCGCTTCAATTTAATGAAGTGGATTTCTTCAAGGACCATCTTTTCATTGATTGCAATTTTAAGGGGTGATGTTGAGACAACAGTTCCTATCAAATTGTCACACATAACCATTGATTTTACTGTATTATTTACTATTTTTTTTAAAGTCATTAACAAATTATCCGCCATACAATCACCACCTTTTTTTTAAAAATCACTAAACCTGTATGCACGCGTAAATTTCCTTGAAGGACAAGTCTGGGACCTAGGTGGTGTAGACTCAACTGCTCTACCATTCCCCAGATATAGCCCTAGATGCCCTCTCATCCATAGAATATCCCCTCTTTTTGCATTAGCTATTGGTATATACTTTAATCCATAACTACCTGGGTTTGAATCTATTGAAGCTGTAGTCCACGCATTTGCTGGTCGCTTGTTCAGTTTACCTGCGTCTGCATATGCGTAGTAGACCATTGCTGAACAGTCAAAATGAGTAGGATTGCCGTTTTTATATTTATAACTATTTCTTAACTTATCCGCCTGGGAATACGGCGTTCCTAGTCTGTCCATGCAGAATTTTATGGCGTGTTCTATGATTGCATTTGCGTCTGTAGGGTTTTCATAGTTTCCTATACTACTCATAGACCTAACACTCATATTTTGCCTACCTTCTTCCATGCTAGATACACCACTACCTAAAAGTCCTTCATTCCAAGTAACACCTGTATTTTGCTTATAGAAGCTCTTCAGACTGTTAATATATCCGGTTGAGTCATTCTCATATGGTGGTGCATAAGTCATTATGATATCGCGTATAGTCCTCTTACCGCTTCTTATATAGTGTTTAGCTAGAAGGTAGAATTGGTATTCGACTCCGGCATCTACACTAGGGAATTTCACATAATATCTATCACCCATCCATATTTTTCCATAGTGTTGGTAGGCATAGTTGTCCTTCCTATTTGAGTAAGTTATACCACCAAAGTTATTACCTTTTAAGGCCAAACCACTATTCATACTTGGCCTAGATTCTATCCTTATCATCATAGCTACGAGCATAGGATTTACGCCAAAGGCATTACCTAGCTGTACGAACTTTTCACCCATTCCAGCAAGTGGTCCTTTTAGAACTTTATTCATCATGGCAGCAGTTACACCATGACCCCAATCTTTTGCACCTGTCCTAGATATACTTGTTTGCTTACCACTACCGCTATTACTGTTTGTTGCCTGGTCTGATGTAGTACCTCTAGTTGATACAAACTCACCACCGATTAACTCTAGATCCATGGAATATAGTCCATCTTCAATTCTATGCGTAACTGCATCAACTACCATATTGTTTGAAATTACCATGTCCCCTAAGTCAAGGTTGACCATTATTACGGCCCCAGCAACAACCTCATTAGCGCCCATGGCATTTTTTATTTTAAGAGTCTTTGTCTTAGAATTATACATTTTAAGCAGTTGAGTTCCTACAGTTACGGCACTAAAGCTACTGTTGGCCTTTTCAGTTAACTGTAGCATTCCCCACTTTGCTATACTTTTTTCATCTTTCCAGGATTGATATACAGTAGCCCCATCTTTTTGAGACTTATACCCCACCCTTATAACATTGTAGGTTTGCCTATCTATGGTTGATTCATAGTCAAAATCCCCAATAACACTAGCATCAATAATTACATTTCTATACATGTGTTTTAGCGGGCATAAAGTCAGCTTACCAAAATTATCGTATAGTATGAATATCTCTCCAGTAGCTTCTGTAGTCTTTTCAATTGCAGTCATAATCATATCAAAGTAGGTTGAATTTTCCTTGGTGATAGACGGTATTTTATACTTACTATCCCTGATAGCACCCTTATTCAACCTTCTATCATTGGCTATCATGGTAACTATTTCACCAACAGACTTATTTACGAATATTGCACTTTCCTTAGCCTTCAAATACCTAAGCTGATCGTAACAAGTGATTTTAACTACTCTATCTTTACTTCTTGATAGGGTGAATATAAAGCCATAAAACATCCAGGTTTTAGAAATTCTAACCCTTACTGTGTCACCCTCTTCAAATTGAATTTCTCCATCTTCTTCCTGAATAACACTAAAAGTGCATTTTCCTGCAGAGCCTTTGCGCTCTAAGGATATTTCAAGCCCATTAGTAATAGGGACCTTATATACATTGTCCCCATGCGTGATATATACATCACAGTTGTAGGTGTGCATATCTCTATTTTCTATTGTCATATGCCACCTACTTTCCGTAATTTGCTATTACTTTTACATATTTTCCATTACCACTTATCCAGCCCCAACCATTATCACCCTTTGAGTGCTTGACTTTATACCAGTCTTGCCCGTTGTGTTTATAGACACCATAAACACAAGGTTTCTCTCCGGACCTGAATATCGCTACTTTTCTGTTGTGTGTACCTGCTCCTGATCTAATATTTAGGTCAGATTTTATTTCTACTCTCTTTAAAACCGCAACAGTCTTAGAATTAGATTTGTTGCCTTTTTGCGTCTTTTTTTCAGCAGGCCTAGGATATTGGTCAGCCTGATTAAGTAGGTGCTTAGTCCTGTAAGGCCTAAACTGTTTCAATGTCAAATTTACTGTTATATCACTGTTATTTTCTGAATCTTCGTCTATGTCATAATTTTCTACTGTTACTTTCGTTTCAAGTGGAAATCTAGTTTTTCTTCCCTGCTTTCTTATCACCCTAAACGTTATGACTTTCTTATTTGCCTTAGCATTTTCTAAAAAATCTAGAATTTCTTTAGGGCTATGATTAGATGCCCTATATTTTATACTATTTATGTCATGGACCAATTCAAACTCAAATGAATACTCAGTAAGTTTTGGAAACTTAATAAGATTTATTTCACCTGAGTTTGCTAGTTCCATTGTTTTATTGTTTCCACCTATTTTAGTAGATAATTTGCTAGGGGTGATTGGCAATAGCATATTATCTAAATAGAATAAATACATTTACATCCCCCCCTATACTGCATAATAACCATCTACTTGACGCTCTAGCTGGCTTGTTAATTCGTCATTAAGTTTATCTACAAAACCATCTAGATCCTCAGCCTGTGGATTGTTTATTGTATTTTTTATATTTATTTCAGCTGTTGTAAATCGATTAATAGCCTGTCTTTCGGCTAACTCTCTCATATATCTAATGTCATCAAGGAACTTTTCTGTATTTTCAGCAGTCTTCTTAGTATTTTTAGCGGTGCCTTTTTGGGCTTTATTTCCACCAGGTGACAAACCTGATTGTTTGAAATCCTTCAAACCATACTGTTTATCTGGCTTAAATTTATCTTTATCAAATAGTCCGCCAACCTTATCTTTTACCATCTTTGAGAAGTTGGCCCCCATATCATATCCCTTGTTAGCCCAATCCATAGGGTCAGTGTATTTTAGATTTGGGGCTATTGCCTTATAGTCTTTAGGCTTAGATTCTTCTAACCACTTATCAAGTCCAGCCTCTAAATTACTTATAGTGTGGGTAATTGATGTAGTATGTCCGATCGTTCCAATCTTACCTATGTTTACACCAGGTATCATGTTTAGGGCATCTATTATCCAGTTGATAGCACTGATAGCCATATTGGCCCCGTCTACCATAGCATTTGCTATATTAGTCGCAACACTATCAAACGAACTTGTAATACTTTTAGCGACTCCAAGTGCATTTTTTGCCAAGTTTACGAATAGCCTTATTATTGAATATATAGGGTGGTTAAATACATTAGCTACAAACTCTGCTACTATTCCCACATGGTTAGCAATATTCTTCATGATATTAAATACAAAAGCGCCCATGAAGCCGAAAGCACCGCATATTATTCCTACTCCTGAGACATGTTCACCAGTGACATGATTATAAACAGCAATAAGTGCAAAATAGGCTGTGATTACAGCTATTATTGCAATTACTATCCAGGTTAGTGGACAAGCAAGTAATGCTGCATTAAGGCCGTCTTGTGCTATTATCAAGGCGATAGTTGCAGCAGTTAACGCCCAGTCAGCGACTGTTGCAGCAACTTTAGCTACAGTATCAGCTATCCATCTAATGGCTGATATTAAAAGTTCTGCATTAAGCACCGCATAAATTGCCACTAATCCAAGAATTATAGGACCTAACCATTGCATGTTATCCCCCACAAAGGTTATGGCCCCATTGATGGCGTCAAACATTGTAGCACCTACCTGTCCTAGCAAGGCAAATGCAGCAATAGAATTGTTTACAAAGTTTATGATATATGGATTATTAGCCAGCCGGTTAAGAGCTTCAAACATTGGTGCCATTCCAATAACAAAGTTATTCTTGATTTTGTTCCATATTTCACCAAAAGTCATAGGCATCTTATTAAATCGATCTTCTATATCACTGGCCGCATTAAACATAGCCCTTTTAATGACATCTGCAGTTATTAATCCCTCAGATGACGCCTTTTTCATGTCAATACCATTTAATTCTTTTTTGATAGCTTGTGCAAGCATAGGTGCATTTTCCAATATACTTCTAAACTCATCACCTTGCAGTCTTCCAGAAGCCATTGCCTGGGTTAGCTGATACATTGCGGCCTGTTGCTCTTGGAGACCTGCCCCACCGACCTTAAATGACATCTGCATTAACTCAGTGAATTTTATAAGTTCTGCATTTGAGTTAAATGCATCTTTTGCAAGAAGGCCTAACTTAGTGACTGTCTGCGCCATGTCAGTATACACCCCTCTAGTCCTGTTCGCTGAGTCATATATCATTAGGTTTAACTGATAGTTACTTTGCAGACCATCATTTATCATATTTATACGAGCCTGCATACTTGTGTACATATCAGATAGATCTATAACTTGCTTTATGGCTTGAAGTCCTAAATATGCACCAACTAGCATTTTTGCCTTATTAGCTAAATTACCCATTAGTCCAGCACCCTCTGAGACTGAACTATTTAGGGCTATTTGCTTGTTGTTGGCTTGTCCTATGCTATCAGTTACGTTATACGATACGGGCTTGCTTACGGTCTCTGTGAACTTGCTATAGGCATTTGTCAATTCTACAACATGTCTTGTCATATCTGAAAAAGGGGATGACAGACCATCTGAAACACTTACTGGTAATCCAATTCCTGACATACTTTACCCCTTTCTATCTTTCTAGTTTTTTGGCTTGTCTTTTCTCTTCCTTAATTCTGATATTTATGGAAGCTATTATGAAAGCCTTAAATTCTTCATTATCCATCATTTCTAAGATTTGAGGGAGAGTCCAGTGAAATTCATGTAAGCAGTAATACACGATATTAGCATCACCGTCATTTCCCTCTATTAGTTTTTTGCTTCTTCAATTTTTTCCTCAAGTGACTTAATGCCATTTATGTCCTGGATAGCTTCCTGAAGCTTTCTATTTTCACCAAGTAATAGCATTGCGTTTAACAGGTCTATTTCATTTTGTACGCCATAGAAGTCCTGAAGTTCAACATCCTTAAGGTCTGGATATACAACACAAGCTACGGTTATTTCGTTTTCGTACCTTTCGGTATCAAACTCAACTTTTCCGTTCTTGTCTATTTTTCTGCAATTTTTACTAAGAAGCTTTTCCATAGCAGTTGGCATTGGTCTTAGTTTGAATTTAATAGGCTCTCCATTTTCATCTGTAAACCTATCTGATATTACATATTCTCTTTCAAGATTTTCTAAGTCTCTTCTCATAAATGCTGCAAATTTACTCATTTTATTATCTCCTTATCGTTCAAATTAAAAAGGGACTGAGTTATTACTCAATCCCACTTACTCTTTTTATCTATGCAGTTGGAAAATCTACAAACTTATCGTTAAATTCAAAGCCGTTAAATGTTCCAGATATATCTTCCTCTAGTACTTCAGCTTCAACATCAATAAGGGCAAGGATCATCTCCTCTATAACACAATCTTTAAAGGTTACTGATTGTCTACCTATAGTCTTTACTGAACTAGGGTCCTCATTTATCACCTGGATAGAAAATGTAGGCATTTCACCGCTTTCCGCGTATGTTCTTGCTAATTCTCTAAACGTTGACTGGTTGTAATAAAAGCTTGCTTCTAGTGTTCCTTCCCAACCTGTACTTCTTACCTGCTTACCTGATAAGCCTAACACACCCTTTTTAGTGGTGTTAGTTTTAAACTTAGCTTTAAACTTCGACAGTGAGGCTAAAGTATATCTTCTACCATTTATCTCAGCAAAAACAGCCCCCTGGCTCCCTGATACTGTTTCGTTTGTTAGATTCAGTTTTCTAATTGTTTTTTCCATTTCCTACCACCTTACTTTCTTACATAATTAGTCATGTATAGTTGCCTGAAGCATTCTGCCGGTGTTACGTGGGAGTCAACCTTAACGGCTCCTCTTACATCTTCATCATTGATTTCAATAATTTCAATGCTTTCCTTATCATAATCTTTAAGGGCTCCCTCTTTTAAGAATTCCTCTCTAACATCAATGATTTTATTTAAGTAAGATTCTTTGCCAGCAGTATCAATATTAACCTTACCGACATACATCTCGTTGAATACCCTTGCGTCTGCTATAGCTAAAGCGTCTAGAATTCTAACAACCTGGTTGTCCTTAAATTCAGCCCCCTTAGTGCTAGTAGTAGTAATAAGACCATTGATATCTTCTAATACCCTGACAGTATCTCCTACACTGTGATATACAAATTTACCAGTTTTTTTTAACTTCGTTAACTCTGCTTGAGCAAAATCTGTTAGCACTTCATATTCACCAGTATATTGTCTGTTTAGATTAGACTTTCCTAATTTAGCATTTGCATATATAGCTGCAGTAAATGGAATTAATTCATTACCCTTTACTGTACCGGCCTTTACTTTATTTTTCACAACAACTAAGCCTTCATAGTCATATATCTGTGAGTCCCCACCAATATCAGAGGCCTCACACATCACTGTTGCAAATTTAAGGCCTATGTCATCTCTCATTCTCTTAGTATATGCTATATAAAGCTTCTGCAATTCCTTAGTAGTTGCCATGCAAGCTATTGAGTTGAAAGTCATTGTTTCAATCTTAGTCAAAAATGCCTGGTGATCTCCGTTTGTTACAGTGCCATCTACCCCACCGGCTAGCTTTTCACCTGCTTTTTCAGTAAGTTCAACGTTCTTGAATGTAACAAATGCGTTTGGTTGTAATTCTCCAGCATTTGCAACTGTCTGCTTGTCTACTTCAATAAAATCTATCATAGTTATAACATCCTTCTTGCTAGGATTATCTAGATTTTTTTGAATTTTTATCACAATATCATTCCCCCTACTACCGCCTTTTCTAGCAGTAGCTATGGAATTACTGGCCTTTGTTGTGTTGTTCAATATATAAATATGGACCAATTTAGAGTTTTCAAATAACTCCCTAAGGCCCTTTAACCTATCGTTAAATAGTTCATATCCCAAATAGGTTAAACTTTCTTCCCTAAATTCTTTAGGGGTAAGTGTTAAAACCTCTCCAGCATTCCCCCAGGAATGTTCTATAGCTATTGCCACTATCCCGTTGGCCCCAGTTAATGATAAGCTTCTTGCAGCGCTTACACTGTTAATATAAGCACCTGGCAACATCTTATCTGTAGTAGTAAATGTACCGCCACCTAATGCCATTGTTACACCTCTCTTTCCATGTACTCTTCTATCATCTTATCTACTTCATCTGCCGTATATTCCTTGCCAGGATCAAGTAGAACATCTATTATGTCTTGCTTATAGTGATATCTTTCAGAGTTTAAAAACTGTTCTTTTGTGAAAGTAGCCAGTTCTACACCCTGAATTTCTTCATCTTTCTTTTTAGCCATTAATATCTATCCTTTCCTTTAAACTTGCCATCTTAGGTGTTTTTTCAACTTCATAGGATGCCAGTACTGGATATTCCACAAAAAAGTGAAGCTTATTATCTTTAACCTCATACTCAATGTCAAATCCATGAATTAAGGCATCCCCTATCTGTATATCTTCTAGGACTGTTGATAACTTATCGCCCATGGTATTTAAATCGTCATTACCTGAGTTATTGTTGAAGTATATAATATCAAACTTGTATCTTTTCCCTCTTCCAGGTCCTAACTTATTTTTATTTGTGGAATTTATCAGGGAAATATAAAAGCAAGGCTCATTGAAGCCCTGCTCAATATTTTCTGAATATATATTTGGTACGCTCTCTGGGAAGTATTCTAAAAGCCTTTTAGAGATGGCATCTATCAAGTCATTAAACATGTATATTCTCCTTTAAGAATTTTTCTAAATTTCTTCTTGCAATGCTTGGATATCTAGCTTTTACATCAGCCACTGTTTTTCTGCACATAAACTGTCCCTGTACCCACGGGGCCTTTAACCTTACCCCCAATTCCGGAACAAATCTCCCCACCTGTTGCTTGTGTCCATATTCAACATAAGAAGCATAATTCATGCTATTGAATAAAAGTAGCACATAGGCATTGCCTTTTCTTGATATGCTTTTAGTCTGCACATATGCACCAGGTGACATATCAACTCCACCTGTCCAGGCTCTTTTTAAATCTCCTGAAATAACGGGTGTCCGGAAAATAACATTAGACAAAGTAATTCTTGCTAAATCCCTTGTTAAAAATCTCAAGAATTCATCAGTTTTCTTCTTTTCAAGTTGTTTAAATTGTTCTTCAAGCTTTTTTAAGGCCCTCATATCTGCCTTGCCTCTTATACTACCCATTAGCTCCACCTATCAAATATTTCTAAGTTTATCTCTTGGTGACTTTCATAAATCATAGGAACTGAACTGTTTTTATAAGCTACAGACCTGCCATTCTGGGTTACAACTATCTTGCTATTAGGTTTTATATCAATTTCAGGTGCTAAGAATAACTTTATATTCTGAACCAATACACCACCCTCAGCCTGTGTAATCACCTGTGAGCTGTTGTAAGATATTCGGCAAGGGATTGGAGAAGCATTCATTTTAAACTCCTCTGATTTCTTTGTACGCCCTGTAACAGGGTCCTTACTCGTCTCATATTCGTAAATATCGCACAATCCTTTATACAAAGACTCAATCGCCTTTCTATGATTCATACAATCACCACCTAAAGTCTCTAAAACTATACAAGTTATCCATTCCATAATTTAAGCCCTCTTTTATAAACTTAGATAAAAGAACACCTCTATCAAGTGATGTATCGTAGCTGATACTGACATCACCTTCTGTTATGGATCTTATTCCCTTTTCTATATTTATGGAGTCTGCACCTGAAGTTTGTAACTTAAAATCAAGTATTTTAGTTAGAACACGCCTAATTACAACGTACTCTAACTCTTTTGGTATTTCTTTTAGGTTACAAAAATTTAAAATATCCTGGATAGTTGATTCTACAGCAAAGGCTAAATAAAAATCATCAGCGTTTAAATTGACGCCGAATGGGTCAATCAATTCAATCACTTTGTTGATAAAATCCTCTCTGGTCATAATATCACCTACTCTGGCTTATTTTCTCCAGGATCATCTGATTCATCCTTTGATTCATCTCCTGCCTTAGCACTTGATTTAGGCTTAGATTTCCCTTTGGGCTTATTCTCAACCTCAGTATTTTCAACTTCAACCCCATAGCCGTGTTCTTCGAACCAACTTATTAGATCTTCATCATCAGTATATCCGACACCATTTACAAATGGTACGGATGCCGATATTCCCGAATAATCTTTATTCGGCGTTAATATCTTAGCCATATACTACACCACCTTTACTTTACTTTTATTTTTCTCATAACTCCTGCGGCCTTTGTTGCCTTTAGAGCTACTGCAGCTATCATTTCAACTTCACCTTCTTTTACAGCTCCTGCAGTTGCAAAATCAGGTAACCAAGTCTTTACTGGTGGCTGTCCTGCCATAGATATCCCATGGAATCCATCAAGGCCTATTCTTGCTGCATATAGAGATGTTTCACCAGTAGTCTCAGTCTTCACAACATCATCATTTGTGCCTGGCTTAGATCCAAAGTCTACAAATGGAATACCGCCGTAAGATTCTACCTGGTTACCAAATGAATCCTTAGTCACTTGATACATCCCTGCCCTTCTTGCACATGCTCTAAGCTTAGCGATTAACTTAGTGTTACCACCTATAAATGATGGCTTACCATCTAGGGTCATCAAGAACTCGTCTAATGCATCCAAGAACGCCTGGAAATTCTTTGTTACAGCTTCTGATGTAGATAAATCTATAGCAGCCGCTGGCTTATACTCAGTTGATGAGCCCTTAAGGGCCTTTTCCAAACCATCAAAAGACTTTGAGTCTACAGCTGAATCACCATTGATTACTGTATCGTTAAATAACGCACCTGCTGCCTTTATCTTCTGGGCCATCTGTAATGCTACTTCATCAGCTATTCCACCCATGTTAGCGATTACTCTGTCTACCTTGAATCCACCACCAAAGATTTTTAAGTCTGCTGTGAATCTCTGCTTTTCCACTTCAGATGTTGCATATTCCTCATTTACATTTCTGAATCCTGCTGTAGGCTGTGTCTTAAGCCTAGTATAGGCATACGTCAAAGTAGCGCCTCCACCTGTAGCTGATACCACATCATCAAATATTAGGTTATCAAATAACCAAGTTGATTTTCTAAACTCGTCAATTACACCTAACTGCAAATCGTCCTGCACATTTAGTTTTGCCTGTTCTAATGTTACTGCCATTTACTATTCCTCTCTTTCTACTCTCCGTTTAATTTTAATTTAATTGCGTCTGCAAGTGTCTTAGGCTGTTGTCCACCTATAGGGTCTGTGCCTTCTGTGCCTGTTGGTGTAAAGCCTTTTACTGTAGGCTTTGGCGGTTCCTTGCCTTCTTTTACAAACGCTGTTTCATTTTCTTTCTTGAACTTTTCCATGAACTCATCAGCACCGGTAAACTTACCGTCTTTTAACTCAAATTTCTGTTCTTTGAATTCTGCTATTGTTGCTTTTCTGGCTAGTTCTGATGTAAACTTAGTATCCTTGAAATATTCATTGATTGCATTGTCTGTACACAATCCTTCGTACTTAGCTTTCCAGTCCTCAGCTTCACTTTTCAGCCCATTAACATCAACTCCAGCAAATGCCTTTATCTTGTCATTAGCATCCTTAAGCTCTCCCTGTAAATTTCCAAGTTCTGTATCCTTAGCATCAATCTTATCAAGGTACTTCTTTGTTGTTTTTCCATGTTCGGCCATGATTTTATCAATCATTTCATCTTCTAGTTCAAGACCTTTTAAAAACTCTCTTTTCATTTCTGTTACTCCCTTTCGTTTTTATTACGCAGACACGACTGCGAAGGTTTATTTTTTACGACTTATATTGTCGAATTTAGGCATTAAAAATAGACCTTTTAACGACTTGTCTAGGTCGATTATATTAATTTTTAAGATCTATGATCGTTTCTATAATTGACGTTATGATAAAGCTCAATAAGACTCCCACACCAATAATTAACGATATAGCAAATAGAATTATAAATATCATTAACAGTACAAAACATACCCTTTCCAACTTTTTACCCCTTCCTACATTTACTGCACTAAAAAAGCACCCTAACCTTTGTTAAAGTGCTTATTTAAAAAACTGTGTCAATTCTATATCTGACTCTACATACAATCCATCGAAGTCAAAATCATTAAATACCCTTAGTTCTTTTCCATCGATATAATAATACTGTATTTTAGAATCATCAACATCATGTAAAAACTGACCCTTTTTTATGTTAGGTATAAATTTTTCCAGTGCCTCACATTGCTTTATAAATAAATCTTCTGCAAATTGATCACATATATTATATCTGTATTTATATTCTCTACTCATAATTTTTACCGTCCCTTTCTAAACCTAATTTTTTATCAACACCTCTATTAGATTTTTTAGAAGTTCTTAGTATATCCTCATAAGCTTGCTGTCTAGTAAGCTTCTTCTCTCGAATTTTTTCTTCAACTTTTTCATTAAAGCTTGTATTTATAGGACTTTTAACATCAAGTTCTGCTCTGGATTTCACATCATTCATCATTTCTCTAGCCTGAAATTTAACCCTATTTCTCATATCAAAGGCTTGTTTAGCTTGTTCTTCAATAGTCTTTGTCGTATCAATTAAATTTGGTATATTTTCCATACGTGCGTGATACCAGCTTCTAACCTCAAAGTTACTTAACGTTTTATTAAGCTTAGGGCTATACTCAAGGGCTTTTATTCTGTCTATCTTTTCAGCTTTCAAAGACTCCCATTTCTTACTATTATTATACTTCAATTTCTGAAAATCTTCAAATGATTTAGGAATATCATCCCCATAAATTTTGTGATATTTTTCATGTAATTTTTTATCGCTATGTCTGTTCTTCCAGGCTTTTTCTGCTGCGCTATATTCTTTGTCACCCTCTATATATTTCTTATAAAATTCTGGATAAGTCATATCCTTAGGCACGAATATAGTCTTGCTATTCTTATCCCTTGCTGCCCTTTCACCAATATGGTATTCTTCAGGGACATATGGTGCAGTAGTTGTTCTACAATGAACATGAAATGGTGGGTAGTTGAGTCCAACCTTTCTATCTTTTAGTAAAAATACTTTTCCATCTAGATGCCTGCAGATATCTGATGTTTTGTGGTCTAAAGTAGCTACTATGATGTATTTTTCTACCCCTAAGTCTGTGTAATTGCCATACCTAGCCTCTTCAGCTATTCTTGCTGATTCGGTATGAAGTAATGCTTCTGCGTGATTCTTCCTGGCACCCATTGTTTCAGCTAGTCTTTTTGCGTGCTTTATGGCGCTGTCCCCACGAATTAAAGACTCTTTCATAGTTTTGTTTAACTCTTGTATCAAAGTTTCCCTATGAGGGCCCCACAGCCTTTCAGAAAACTCTATGCCATCACTAGTCCATGGTGTCTTGATTAGATTCTTAATCGCGTATTCATTAGGTGTGAATAATTTAATCTCAGCACCTAATCCTTGTGCAATATCAAAGGTGCTTCTATAGTAAACATCCTTGTATAAATCTTCTAGGAAGTTGAATATCAAATCACTTTCCTTACTGATAAGTTCATTAACTGAATTTATTAGTTGTATTTTTAATAATTCTAACCTGGTTAAGTGATAAGAAGTACTGGCATTTGCAATTTTAAGTAGCCACTCGTCTGGTGTTTCATCAGTAATTTGGCTAGCCTCTCTGATATATTCGTCAACATCCATTCTGAATTCTTTTATTTCTTCTGGGGATAATTTTTTCATAGAATCTGCGTAGGTCAATTCATTATCTCTCGCAAATCTGCCCACCCAGTAGTTAATATTCTTCTTCAATTTCCTGGATATTTCACGATTAATTCTATGAAGGTCTTTTTGTGTAGTCTTTACCCTGGAATTTTTTAGTTTTTCTAGGGCTATGGCTCGTTGTTCCCAATACTCTATATTATTACTATTCTTCGTCATCAACATCACCGCCTAGACCATATTTATCATCAATGTCTAGAGGCTTATTTTCAGCCTTTTCTTTTTTGATTCTCTCCAACTCTTTTGCTGGATCATCTATGTATGGATGATTTTCTATCAGTGTCTCGTTGGATATAATTCCTACAGAGTCTTTTATGTCGGTTATTACCTGCGATTCATTGATTAGTATATCCTTATTAAAGATTACGTCTATCTTATCCTTATCATTCGCCACATACGTTGTAGTTGCTTCTAAATACATCTTTATAAACTCAGTCAGTCGTTCAAATGAGGATTTGAATTCTGTCTCTATATCATTAGAGTCTAGGTCTATATCAGAATACATACTCTGTATATTCATCTGGTTAGGGTTACCGCCCAATCTTTCATCTTTAGCGTCAAAAGACTTTGCATTCTCTATTAAGGCCTTTTTTAATATATCTAAGATTGTCTTATAGTTATCTGAATTAACCTCAATGCTAAGCGCGTCAACGCCACCATCAGATTGTACTTTCACTGCCCCTACAGTAGCTAAGTTTTCCTTGAATTCTTCAAGGTTGGCACCGTCATAGTTTTTTATAACTAAAATGGTATTTCTGGCATCCTGTTCCATATTGTTATTATAGTCTGATAATATTTCGTTTATTGCATCCTGTAGAGACTTTACCTTACGAATTAAAGGAATTTCATCGTCATTGTACTTAAATGCTACCAATGGCACCTTTCCTGACCAGCTATACCCCTTGCCCTCTAAATCGACCAGGTGAGGTATTTCGTCAACCCTTATGAGACTCTTGCCGCTCACCTTATATCTGATTATTCTCTCAGAATCGTATACGTCGGCATACTCAATTATAACTTCGCGACCTGATATAAATTCGCTTTGAGTATAAAGTCTTATAAAAAACTTCAACTCCTCATGCTCGTCATCTTTCCACACTGGAATTATTTCATAAGGTTTAAACCTCTTAAATCTAAGATTTGAGTTTTCGTCAACATACGGGTGAAGATATGCTACACCGCAATTCAAAGAGTCTTTTAGTAAATTCTTAGCTATCTTCATAAACCTATGATTAAATATTGGTTCTATTAGATTATCTAAAACCTCATCATCTGACTTTATTGTTGGAACCTTACCCAGCATGTAGTTTTTCTTCTTATCCACCGCTATGGCATATTGGTTATCAATCCTTTTGTTATTAGGCACGTTTAGCAATTCCTGCTTTGTTCCATCCTTTAGATACAAATATTTCTTGCGCTTTAATATGTCGTGCTTGTTCTTGTAGTAGTTTACTCCTGTAATCTGGTCTCGCCTTTTCTCTGAGGACCTAAAACTACTAACAAGGTATTCAACATAAGTCATATTTGATGATTCCTTATCCTCTGGTTTATTTATTAAACTATTCAGCTTGCTCACCCCCCTTTTTATCCAATTAAACATTCATTCACCCCCCCCTAATCAAATGAGTATGTTGGTGGTTTAGATAATGTCTCAGCAATCCCTGATAAACAGTCTGCACAGTCATCATGTTTATTCTTGCCTTCTCGCTGATATTTAGTTACGTCTTTGGCAAATTCAGGCCATTTATTTCTCCATGTCTCAGGAACATACACATGTTGATTGACCCATGAAGAGTTTGACAATATTCTTGCCTGTTTATTCGCTGACTGGAAAAAAGTATCTATAACAGTATGATTAGATCCTAGATCTATATTCATAATTCTTTCAACATTTCTCGCGTAGCTTCTACCACCATTATTAGACTCTATCCTAGATTTATTAACCTTATCTTCAACCATCATTTTCGCCTGTGCCTTTTCAGTCACTTCCATATCCTCTTTCGTATATAAAACACCAATAATATAAGCTTCGTTATCAAAGCTAACCCCATAGTCAATGCTACACAAGTAGTCATTACCTGTATCTGCAGTATCGGTGTAGTTGTATATGTATTTAAACTCAGGTAAACTATTGTATGTTTTGAGTTTGTATAACTGTCCTTTTAAGTCAATTGGTTCCTGTTGATAGTTTGCACTAGCTATATCCTCACCCATTGCCTTAGTTTTCAACTCATATGATTTCTTAGATAGAATTTCTTTACATAACATTGATCCATCATCTTGTAGGGCCTTCATGTTGATATGTTTTATTTTGAACCCTAACTCGCCTAATCCTTCCAAGGCTCTTCCTGCTAAATCATCACTAGCCCACCTTGTCATTATAATTATTATCTTTCCACCTTCTTCAAGCCTAGACAACATGGTATTGGTAAACCAATCCCAATGTTTTTCTTTTACAGATTCATTGTAGGCCTCTTCTGCATTTTTTATAAGGTCATCAATAATCAATATACTTGCACCAAATCCAGTAGCTGTACCAGTCGGTGATGTTGCTAGGTAGTTATTATATCCACCCTCAAGTGACCATAAATTCATTGATCCATCACCTTTTTTTATTCGTCTATCAGGAAATACATCCGTATAAACAACCTTACTTCTATCTGCCTTTTCTTCCTGGATCGTGTTTCTAACATTCTTGGAAAATACGGTTGATAGAGTCTCGTTATAAGACCCAGTCATAATCTTTTCTTCAGGATGTTCACCCAGTATCCACTCAACAAAACATCCTGCTGTCCTCGACTTTCCATGTCTGGGTGGTTCATTAATGATCAATACATCATAGTCAGATTGCTCATAGAAACTTTGAAGCTCGTTACATAAATCAACAAGGAATTTTCTATTAGGCTTATAGAAATCTGGAGCTTTAAGATTGCAATAAAAAAAGAACTCACGCCTTGCAAGTTCTATTTTTGCCCTTTGTTTTATCAGTTGTCTATCCATCTTCAACACTAGCTATCTTTAATAACTCTTCCTTGGTCATTTCTTTGAATGGATCCTGTTGATTTAAATCAACCTTAGCTTCCAGGTCCTTCCTATCTCTCCATAAATCAGGCCTTCTATTTTTTAGCCAGAATATCTGAGCTGTTGTATCTGGTTGAACTTCTTTTACAACCTCTTTAGTTACAAACATTTCACTGCCTACTAGTTCCTTAGTAACTTCAGTATATTTATATCCCAAAGCTCTTTTTAATAAGGCATTTTCAACTGCTCTATCAACAACTTCTTTGCCTTTTTTTAAGGTGTCAGAAATGTCAGGGTATTTCTTTTTCCAATCGTACAGTGACTGTCTTTTAATTCCAATGTTATTTGCTATTTGTTCGTCTGTCAGTCCATCTCTAGCCCAGCCTTCAAGTTTTAATAAGCCTTCTGGCTCAAGCCACTCTTTATATTTACCTTTTGCCATCAGGCTCACCTCTCTTTCAATGCATAAAAATAAGGACCATTACAGCCCTTATTTCACCACCTGTCTCGGGATTCCCTTAACTAATTCAAGTTCGTTTTCTTTGAACATTCCTTCTTTACCATTTAGTCGATATTCGCTAAAACCTATGCCCACAGTTAAGAGACTTACAGTGCATATTTCCCCCGTATTTATAATCTTAACCTGGTCTCCTACAGTAAATTTGCAAGGCAACTCTATATATCCTATACCACTATCCATCACTGTACCCCCCTTTATAAATATAATTATTCTTACTATAATTATATCATAAATTAAAACATTTTACAATTATTCACATAAATCAATTTTTA
The DNA here is from genome assembly GCA_052169975.1 of Treponema sp. Classification (GTDB taxonomy): domain Bacteria; phylum Spirochaetota; class Spirochaetia; order Treponematales; family Treponemataceae; genus Treponema_B. The sequence continues at coordinate 16,787 of JBQNBK010000005.1, read as the reverse complement.
AATAGAGAAAAAGCACCTTTTCAGATGCTTTAACCCTAAGAATTATTAATTAATTTATATGTTAAGGAGGTTTTCGTACTTCCTATTTATTGGCGGAAGATAAATATCCCTTTTTTCATTTCTTCCACACTATCATATTACCACTGTTTTTTTTCCCCGGTGTTGCAAGTTGATTTTTTTTTATTTTAATAGTCATATTAACTTCAACCCCCTTGCAACCTGGTTGATAAACTTAGATTTATACCTTCCATATGTCGATCTATCTGCACCTATAGGATATGGCTTGTTGTATTGAATATTGCACCAAACTCCATCTCTATACTCTTCAGGAATATCTAAGAGTGACAGATCAATAGCTTCAATTTCCCTAATTAGATCACATCTCTTTACAGCAACATCCGCAACCTTATCTGTTAAGTTACTTCCTTTAGGCATGCCATCATTCTGAGTCCCTCCACATACTAGCATACTTTCCGCTTCTTCTTTCATTCGCTCATAGTCTCTAATCACCCATAAGGTCCTGTGATACACACTTTTAGGCAAGTAATACTTATTGTTTTTTCGTCTCTGATAATCTCTCATTACTTCCTTTTGTACCTCTCTCCTATATCAATTTGCTGGTAAATATCTTTTGATACGCTATACCTAAGATAGTCCCCGTGGTTATCTTCAACCACTATATAGTAGGCCTCATCAAATCTCTCACCATTTTCTATCTTTTCCGGCACGTGTTCTTTTTCAACCACTTTGCCCACATATAACCTATCCTGTTCTTGCTGGATAATCCTACCTGTGTGAGCCCCAGCTAAGAATATGCTGCATAAAACAACTACAACTATTGCAACATAATATATTTTACTAGGCAACTTCCTATAATCTAAATAACTCATATTGTTTACTCCTTTACTCCAAACCAATACTTCTTTAACCTATCTCCTCCAATCTCATCAATTACTTTTCGGGCTATTTTTTTTGTTTCGAAACAAGGTGTCCCAACACTTACACAACGATAAACACCAATGCACAGTGTGTTATCATCATGATAATATTCTATATGGTAATTATATTCATCATATTTAAAAGGTCGGCTATACTTCCTCATGATAGCCTCTATCTCACGTCTCTCGACTTCGAATTCTGCTTCTTCTCTAGTTAAGAACACATTGCCTATATCTCTAGCCTGTTCATCATAATTAGTATAAAAAACCACTTGTTCTATGTCTCCATCACTATACAGACGATAATAATCTTCACCATCTTCTTTTTTTAAGTCCCAAATGCTTTTTACTTGCCCTTGGTTAGCTTCTTTTATCATCTGCTTTACTTCTTCGTTTAACTCTTTCTTAAATTCTTCTGTTCTCTCAATTACGTATTTTTCAATATCTTCAATTAACATTTTATTCACTCCTTTATAAATATTAACCAATGTGTTTTACATCTGCGATTACCTAACAGTGGTTTGTAATCAATTATATTTAATATCTGTGATAATTTTATTTGGTCTTCGTTCCACTTAAAAATTAGCGTTCCTTTAGACTTTAAAACTCGCATGCATTCTTCAAACCCCTGTCTGATGTCATCCTTCCATGTTTCTTTATTCAAGACCCCGTACTTTTTAGCTAACCAACTACTCTGTCCAGCCTTCACTAAGTGCGGTGGGTCAAATATGACCGTTTCAAAATAACTATCTTTAAAAGGAATCTGCTTAAAATCACCTATTATATCCGGCTTTATACACACCTCTCTACCATCACATAGAATATGCGTTTCTTGTCTAATATCCATGAATATTACATCTCTAGGGTTTTTATCAAAATAAAACATCTTTGAGCCACAACACACATCTAATATCATTGTTCACTTTTACACCTCTCTATCTTTATTTAAATAAAACTGTTAAGAATGTTAATATCCAAGCCACTCCCCCATCCTAAAACAATGTAATTAACACGTCTCATATCAATCTTCTACACTTTCCAAAGTCTCAATGGCAAAATCAAGATTTTTCCTAGCCTTCTTTAAATCTTCAAGACCGTTTTTCTTTTCCCATCTAAAAATATATTTCATGGCATTACCGCAAGCCCAGTGTACGTATCCCTTAGTGCCTAACACTGATTTTAAGACATCCTTAGACTCTATGTCTAAGCCCTCTAACTTATAGTGGTCTGGACTATTTACCATGTCAGGCATTTCACCCGCTATATATGGTGCCACCGCTTTATTCTTAATCTGTTTTTCTAACTCATTTCTTATCATATTTAACCCCTTTTAAACTACTTCCCACCTAACAACTTGATAAATATCACTTATTAGGTTAGAATCATAAAAACTAACAATAACGGCTTTTAGTGGAATAAGCTCATCTCTCTCATAACTTAAATCATGATTACCTGAACCATCTCTTGATTTAAACCTAACTCTAAGCTTTTTATTTTCTTTGTACGCTATGTTAAGTGCATATATAAACTCACTCTTTTTATTCATCACTTACCACCTACAATTCATCTATCCTGATAAAAATACCCGGGATCTCTGCCCAAAACTTCTCACAAATCAAACTAGCCACCTGTGAATCATCTTTCCAAAAGCCCACGTCTGTCATGCAGTCTTGCAGCAACTTTTGTGCATTGTCTAAATCTGGCTTAGTATCTTTGTATTGTCCGTCTGTCTTTCCATCTATCAGAGGATAGCACCACTTTACATATACCCTCAGAGGCCCTGACAGCCTCTCTAAAGGTTTGTGTTCCCACAGGTAACCTGTTAGCTTACTTCTTGCTTTCTTAAGCTCTACAGGCTCATAGAAGGCCTTATTTTTAAAGTTAACCTGCTTTTCTTGGTGGGTAGTAGTTGGTGGCTTCATTGCCATAAAAAACTCAATCATTTTTACACCTCACCTTTCACTTCAAATCTCCAAGGTATTCTCCAGCTAACTATCCAACTATTCTCAGACATTAAGCTATCATCAAAGTTCATTCTTACATGCGTATCTATAAAAACATGCTCATTAAAACTTTTATATATCTTAACGTACCTTTTTCCCTTTTCTCTAAAAACAACCTCTACTGGTTTTCCCTTTAAAAAGGCACCACCTATAAATCTTAAAAATTCTTCTTTCTTCGTCATGCTTATACTTCCTTAAAATTTATTATCAGTTAAATTTCATTATCTTTTAAATTTCTTTGCAGGACAATTTCGCTTTGGTCTTTAGGCGACCGTGAAGAGTTATGTAGGGCGGTAGCTTACGCCCTACTAATCTTTCACAGTCTAAGACACTTTTGTGTCACGTGACAGAAAAATATATATATTATATATATATTTTTGCCGTCCCACCGTGCCAATAACTGAATTTAAGTTTTTGTCACGGTAATTGCGACACACTGCGACAAAAACTGTTTTTTCTGTTTTTGTCCTACTGTGCCTATTAGGACAAATTTAGTTTTTGTCATCACAATTACTATCTGTTTTTCTTTCAATTAAATCTGGTTTTGCTGCTCCAGTTCTTATTGAATTAAACCCGCCATGTTCTTTTATTCGTCTCCAAACTGTCCTAGGTGATACACCCATTTCATCTGCCAAATCATTTATTGTAATCTCTTCTTTGTCCATTTCTAAACTTGAAAAAGCAATTTCCAAGGCATTAATTCTTTCTTCTTGCTTCTTTTCCTTAGGCTTTCTAGACTCTATGCCTTTTTGCCAAGGAGCCTTTTCAGACTCTGGCATGGTATCTTTTAAAACACCTGAATCATCTATTCTGTGTATTGGATAATCAAACCATACATTTACCGGATCAAAGCCAGCAAATTCTCTAAGAGTCCCTTCAATTCTCCAGGCTGTCTTCTGTCCTGCGGCTCTCATTACACCATCTATCCTTCTTTCAAGGTCTATAAATTGCGTCTTAGTAAGAGCCTTGTTAGCATGTGCCAACATCTGTACCCTACTTAAGGTATCATCTAATCCAACATTTTCTTCAAAATAGTCTGGATTTAAATTTTCTATAGCAAGGCTGATATAGCTAGCAGCTGCTCTTTCCTTTTCATGCTTTACAAGTTCGTCTGGGAGTGATAGCTCTGTCAAGTCAATTAGCGCATCTGGATCTCTTGCAAATACCCCTGAACCACTGGCCCTATCCATAGACCTCTTAGATCCTTGATAACCCTTTGAATGGTGGTGACAATAAATGACTGCACTACCTAAATCAGTACAAACCCTGTCAAACTGATTACAGAAATGAGCCATCTGGTCTGCTGAGTTTTCATCACCTGTAATAACCTTATATATAGGGTCTATTATTATAGCAGTATAATTCTTCTTGTGGGCCCTTCTGATTAGTTTAGGTGCCAACTTATCCATAGGTACTGACTTACCCCTTAGATTCCATATATCTATGTTTTTTAGGTTGTTAGGCTCTATCTCCATAGCTGAGTAAACATCTTTAAATCTATGCAAGCAAGAGGCCCTGTCAAGCTCTAAATTTACATACATAATCTTTCCCTGCTCACATTTCCAACCCATCCATTTGTCACCTTCTGCAATGGCCACACATAGCTCTATAAGTGCATATGACTTACCGGCCTTAGAAGGGCCTGCCATTAGCATTTTATGACCCTGTCTAAGTATTCCATGTATTAGAGGTGGAGCTAGTGGCGGAAGGTCATTAAAGAAGTTTTCCAAGCTTTCAGGATCTGGCAAATCATCATTTACACCCTCTATCCATTCAAACCATTCATTCCAATTAGACTTGCCAATATTTACATCTATTAAGAATTGCTTCTTACCATTTCTTGTAACACCTGGCATTCTGCTAAGCCTTGAAGGGTTTTTGTTTTGTTCATCCACCTCAAGGCCATTTTTTTTACAAACTGAGTAGAGATAATCTACTCTTTTTCTGTATTCATCATAGCTTGATGCATCAACCTTCACTATAGAATGAATAGACTTTTTTCCTGAAAACACCATACATGCTATTGGGAGCTCTAACTCTCTCATAATGGCATTTTGCTTTTCTAGATCCATTGAGTCTGACTCAACAAGCGCATATTTATATTCAGTCACATTGTCATTCTTACAGCCCTTGCCGTCTAATGGATTAAATCTAATCCATGCTCCAGCCTCTTCTTTATAGTCACCAAGAACTGAACCTATATCTCCATTGCACTTACTCAACCCTTCTATAAGCTCTCCTGCGGTCCTATCCCAGCTGCCCTTAGTTGGTAGATACTTATCATCTTTGTTCCAAGTCTCTGTAACATAGCCAACATTTTCAGATACATCAAATAATGTTTCTAAATATCTAATTAAGTCATTTACAGGGTCCCAGTTTTTGGGCTCTTCGATCTCTCTTCCTTCAACCCAAGTTTGATCGACCACTACCAAATCATCTTTAATTTCATCATCCCAGTCTAGTTCATGCCCACCTGATTTCATAGGAATATAACCCCTATCAACTGCCATTTGGTATATGGTGCCACCAGTAACTGGTGTCCTAGTTCCGTTAAAGCTAGTCCACTTAGTAAAACACTCTCCTGTTTTATATCTACTATCTGCTTTACTCCACTTATCCCAGTCTGAGGCTGCATATCCTTCTTCTTTCAAGGCCATGCCTACATTAACCCATTCTTGATAAGTTAGTTCATCAGGTTTTATATATTCAATTAAGTCTAATAAATTAGAATGGTACTGCCTCATTTCCTACCTCACTTCTAACAGGCTTATAATCTTTAGGGGAAATATCTCTAGGTATTTTCCACCCATTACCTGCAATTCTATCAATTAATTTTCTAGCACTGTCAAATTCCCATGTACCTACATTTTTAAATCCTCTTTGTTCTAAAAACCTAATCTGTTTAGGTGTTGTAAGGCCTGCATCTCTTCTTGCCGATAATCTGTCAAGAAGTAACTTGGCCTTACCTGCATTATCTATTTCATCAGGCATTATTCCAAGCTTTTCAAGAGTTTTTACTTGCTTATTAGAGGGCGGACTCATTTCCCAGCCAAAGGCCGGTACATAACTTGATAAATCTTCTGCTTGTATAGACATTTCAAATTGTAGAGGATCTACTAATTTCCTCTTACGTTTTCTCATTTCTTCAAGCTGCTTAGCTAGGGCTTCTTCTCTTTGCAGTATTACTTCTTCTTCACCCATCTTTTCAACTTCCATAATATCTTCAGGGCAGCCAGACTCTTCAATAATTTTAGTCATAGCCTTAGCAACTTCTTCATTTTGTGCTATCAAAGAAGCTGGATGGCACAGCTCGTGTTTTTCTGTATGCCACAAAAAGTCAAGTACTAATAAGTTTTCTTTTCCTGGGTGTAACCTTGTTCCGCGACCTACCATCTGACTATATAATGATCTAACCTTAGTTGGCCTTAAAACGATTACACAGTCTACAGATGGACAATCCCAGCCCTCAGTCAGTAACATTGAGTTACAAAGAACATTGTATCTGTCATTCTCAAAATCTTCCAAGACCTGGGCCCTGTTGTCTGAATCTCCATTGACTTCTGCTGCCTTAAATCCTTTTTCTTGAAGTATTCTTGTAAACTTTTGAGACGTTTTAATTAGTGGCAAAAACACAACTGTTTTTCTATCCTTGCAATACTTTAGCATTTCATCTGCTATCTGCTCTAGATATGGATCAAGTGCAGTTCCAATTTCACTTGCCTTAAAGTCACCGGCTTGTTGACTTACTCCAGTCAAATCAAGTTTAAGTGGAATAGTTAAAGCTTTTATAGGTGACAAGTAACCTTCCTTAATAGCTTTAGGTAATGTATACTCATAAGCCAGACTTTCAAAGTATGAGCCTAGGTTCTTCATATCGCCTCTGTCAGGCGTTGCTGTAACGCCTAATACTTTTGCCTTATCAAAGTAACTCAAGACCCTCTGATAGCCGTCTGATATGCAGTGATGGGCTTCATCTATAACTATTGTGTTAAAATAGTCTTTATCAAATTTGTTAAGCCTTTTTTCCCTCATCAAAGATTGAACTGACCCAACTGTTATTCTATAAAAGCTACCCAGACAAGTATTTTCTGCTTTTTCAACTGCACATCTAAGGCCAGTTGCTTTATCTAGCTTATCTGCTGCCTGTTCTAAAAGTTCTCCCCTATGAGCTAATACTAAAACCCTATCACCATTTTTCACTCTATCTTCTATGATCTTGCTAAAAACTATTGTCTTTCCACACCCTGTTGGTAAAACAAGGAGTGTCTTAAGCACTCCCTGATTCCATTCATTTAATACTGCACTTTTAGATTCTTCTTGATACGGTCTTAGTTTCATAACTAAAACGCTCCTGGTGTAAACGTAGGTGCAGCATCTTCTTTAGGCTCATAGAACTTCTTAATCTCATTTGATTGCATTGGATCTCCATTGTTAGAAATCCAGTCTCTAACTCCAACCTTACACCTTCCCTTAGCTCCAATAACTAGATTCCAGTTCATCTTAAGAGGCTGGCCTTTTTTCTTTTGTCCTATTGAGGTAAAGAATTCAGATAGAAATCCTTCTGTCCTCTGGTGCAGTAGTAGGTTATGCTGAATAATATTCACACCCTCTGGTATCTCTATTTTTATTTTAAGAATTGCCTTGTTGCATGGTGGCATTTTTTCGCTACCATTATGTCTAGCTCTTTCAAAAGAAACTACTTCAAAATCATAATCTCCCACAGGTAGGAGTACAAACTCGGGACCCTCTTTGCTTATCTCATCATCCCATCCTAATTCTCTTTCATTCATTAAATCTGCCATTATCTTCCCCTTATCTTGTCTGTATTTTTTTGAGGGGAACTAGTCCCCTCACTGAACTACTATGATATAATTGTTATTCCGTCGATTTCTTTTAAGTTTGCTTCTAAATACTTCTTAATATTTAGCATTGCTTCATTTCTCCAAGCTCCACCGTCTGCCTCAAATAAAGCACAAGTTGGGCCTGACTGCATTCTAAACACAAACTGACTCTCTGGTTGTTCAACTTCAACGAAAGTTCTTCTTGGAATAAGGACTACTGGATTAGGGATTTTAACATCTTCTACAGTTGCTACACCTGTCTTAATTGTTGCAGCCTGACTGATTCCATCGTCACCAATGCTCTGAATAGTTTCTTCTTTTATATTTCCAACTACTTTTAGCAATACTTCTCTATGCACATTTTCAACAAATGTACTCTGTAAAAGTATGTTGAAAGACTCTGTATCATGGTAGTAGTCAAAATTTATTCTAGGAGTTAAAGCCCTTGCAAATGCAACTTTTCTTCTCTTACCATCAATATCTAACCCTCTTTCTACTGATATTTCAGTAGGCGACTTTACAACAACTAATAAGTTTTCTAAATGCTCTTTATCCACATTAGATTTTATGTAGTCTACCAATCCACTCAATGTTGAAATATGTAAGCAGTCAAGATCTACATTTTCATCTATTCTGCTTAAGGACTTATTTGTGTAATAAACTCCATCAACTTCTATGACATCTACTCTGTCTTTACCTAATTCAACCATATACTCTAGTGCTTCTTTTAAATTTTCCATCATTTCTTCTATCCTCTCTTTCAATTATTTAGCCAATAAGTCTACAACTTTTCTATTTTCTTTTTCAGTAGCATCTAAGATTTCATTCATGCTAACCTGTCCTTTTACCTGGTTGTTGTATTCTTTCGCAACAACCTTACCACTATGGAAGTCCTTTTCAACAATCATCATAGTTGGTTCTAATGTTGGTGGTGCAAGTGTAGTTTTAATTGATGGCGTAAATTCCACCATTCCCTCTGTTTTTGTAGGCTTAAATTTAAGTGTTATTGTTATCTGCCTAGTCTTTCCTTCGTCTACATTAGGGTCCTTAATATTATCAAAAACCCTCTGTAGTTCATAATTAACCTGTTCTGCTAAAACTCCACCCTGTAAATCATCTAGTTTAATATTTGCCATTTTTACATTCCCCCTTTAATCATTGTATATACTTGTTCCCACGCTCCAACTAAAACACCCTGAACAAAACCTTCGTCATAATTTTCTATAGGTGTACCAGCTGGATAATATCCTCTACTTGATACAACATTTTGTATCTGCTCAATAGTTACATTATTAGCCACCATAAGGTCATTTAGTTCTCTATTACTAACCAACCTTACAGGATCTTGCCTTATTTCTTCTTTTGTTTCTTCACTAAATGGCGTAGCTTGGTTAGATTCTACAAAACTTACTTGTCCTGTTTCATTTTCAACTGTATTTGTTTCCTCTGTTGGCTTTAATGCAGTTTCATCAGCCTTAGGCTTATTTGCCACAGGATCTTCTTTTTTAGATTCCTTAGGAGCCATTATTGATGCAACCCTATAGTCTTTTTCAAATATATGCGCTATTTCTTTGTAATCAAAGTCTAGTTTGTCTGCTAGGCCTTTTCTATTTTTAGCATCCCATGATGGCGTGTGAGTTGTATACATCACTCTTCTACCACCCTGGGCCTTATTCTTGCCCTTAACAGCCCCTTGGTTATCAACATTTACAACATGAGTTTCATAGTTAGCAAAAAGTATCATGTCGGCCCATTCTTTTAAGAGTGGGGCTGTCTTCTTTTGTAGTTTAAGTTCCCACCTATCATAAGCACCCAACTCGTCTGGTTGTTCAAATTTATTAATCTTAGCATGCGCACATATAACAACATTTATTCCTAAGTCAATAAACTCTTGTAAGCTATTTAAGAAGCGTCCAAATTCTTCTTCTAAGTAAGTGTAGCCCTTGCCCCAGCCCAGCCCTTCTATTCCATCTATCTGAAATTTATCGCATATATATTTGCTTATTAGCCTTTCGGTCCAGTCTGCTGTATCTATGACAAGCGTTCTAAATGTCATAGGTCTTGCAGTTTTTATTCTTGCTATCATATCTTTTAGCATTGAATAGCTGGTAGGTGTTGGAGTTCTGGTAACGTCTAGATCGTTTGTTCCTTCTTCAACATCTATGAATATTGTTGAAGGAAATTGGGAAGCAAATGTTGATTTTCCAATTCCTTCTGTGCCATATATGACAACTCTTTGTGCCTTTTCAACTTTTCCACTTGATATACCCGGTATCATTAGAATTCACCTGCCTTCCATTTTGGCTTTTCTTCTTCTATTTCTTCATTTTCTTGACCAATTACATATCCATCTTCTATGATTATGCTGCATTCATCCCCCTTAGAAACTCTAGTAGCTATTACCTGAAGACCTTCCTTTTCAAGCCAACTTCCAAAGTCTTTTAATGTGTCTAGATCCATCTGTTCAAGCTTATCCATCAATACAAAGCCACACTTAGGATTTAGCTTTCTTACAATGGCTGTTGATACTTTTAGCTGGTCTGCACCACTCATAGAATCCCATTTAAATCCCTTATAAATAAGCTCACCATCTTCCACAGATAAGCCTTCTAGTGGTAAGTTTGCGTTATCAAGCAACTCTCTTTTTTGCTCTCTTAAATTAGTGATTTCTGTAGTTAATCTACTGTACTGATCTCTATATTCCTGGGCATCTTCTTCAGCTTTTTCCTTAGATAAATTCGCTCTAATCTTTTCATTAGTCTGCTCTATGTTTTCTATGCTTGCTTCAAGTTCTGCAGTAGATTCATCTTGCAATTCTTCTACTGTTTTCTTAGCAAGTTCAATTTGTTCAGCCCTGGTATTGATACGACTTCCAAGCTTGCTTTTTTCGTTTAGCAATTCTTCAATTTTAGCAGCAATTTGGTCATACTTTTCCTGATCTAATAGCTGGTTAGTCTCTAACTCCCTAAGGTTTCTTCTGTGTATTTGATTCTGACCATTTTTAGCAAGTATCTCTTGCTGCTTCTTAATCAGATCACTGGCTGAAATTATTTCATCTGGGACATCTGGATAATATATTTGTTCCTTAGCATACTTCTCTTTTTGGTCAGCTATCTGGCCTATTGCGTGCCTCTGGTTATATACTTCTCTTTCTTTTCCTTCTAATTCTGCTAGCTTATCGCCTACACCTATAATCTGAAGCAATGTAGTTGCTTTTTCTTTGCTAGTTTGATTCATAAACTTTGGAAGATTTAAGGCCAGTTCTTCCACAAAACTATCTAGTAGCTGCTGCCCTGCTTTTTCACCTCTAGGATCTATGACTTTTAAGTCTGAATTTTTACCTTTTCTTTCAACCACAAGACCATTACTCATGGTAATTTTAAGATTAGGTGGAATCACTGAGCCTTCTCTTGTAGCATTTGATGGTTTGTATCGATTCCCACCTAGGGCCCAAGTAATTGCATCTAACACTGAAGTTTTCCCCTGGTTGTTATTACCACCTATAATTGTTAGGCCAGTATCAGAAGGTTTTAATTTAACAGCCTTAACCCTCTTAACATTTTCTATTTCTAATTTATTAATTTTTATTTGTTCCATTTGCCCTACCTCTCATAACCATCATAAACATCTTCTATCACCACATGTTGGTTTGCAAAATCTATCATCCTATTAATCACAGTGTGTTTATTTAGGTCAGTAGCTTCTGCTATACTCTCTATGATTTCCATAGACTCTTCACTGATTCTAATTGTCCTCGTACTACCGTCTTTTATCTTTTTTCTTGTTCTAAATATCAACTTATCCATTTGATTCTCCTTAACATTTCTGATATAATTAAGCTAGTTAACTTAACTAAACTTTTTAAAGCGGCTTGCTATTCCCATTAGCGGTCGCTTTCTTCGTATTGCCATCCAAGATAATCATCTGACTTTAGATACTCTTGGTAATCTAAGTAGTCTTTCAGGTCATCTATTCCTAAATCTTTGGCTTTCAACTTGATCACCCCCCCCTTTTTTTAATCTTCATATTTAATTGCATCTAGCAGTTCAATAACTTCAGTGAGTTTATCCCTTACGCCTTTTACACCTTTTCGCATATCGACAAAACCTTCTTTTATAAGGGGTATTCCTACCTCTACTTAAATTAAATATTCTGCCACTTACACCATGCCATCTTGATATACTCAAGCCCTATCAGGCCTGCATACCAAATTGCACCTAAAAAATCATCTATAGCCCTCAAGTTAATCACCTCTCACTTATCCCATATCTTTCATAAAAATACTCTCTGGGTACTCTAGCTTGTACAGTCCTATACCCTTTGGCCTGTAATTCTGCGTTTAGCTCTCGTATTATCTTGTAGCCGGTACATATCTTCCGGTCTAATATGGAACTAATTTCATTAGCTTTAATATAATAATCTTTCATCTTATAACCCCCTTAACATATATTTTTTATCTCCTTGTGCTATAATCTAGTTATCAGCATTGCTGAAATTTATAGAAAGGAGAATTGGTTTTATGATTTACATAATATCTTATGACTTAAACAAATCAGGCCAAGATTATCAAAAGCTTTATGAAGCAATTAAAGAATGTTCAACTGGAATATGGATACATTGTTTAGATTCAACATGGTTAATAAAATCATACAAATCTACCAGTGAAGTCCAACGCATTCTTAAAAACGCTATTGATGACAATGATTCATTATTAGTCATGGAAGTAAAAAATAATTATTCTGGTTGGTTACCAAAAGATGTGTGGGACTATTTAAGCGACATGTTTAAATACTCTTTATAGCTACATTTACTTCCGTTTAGTTTTCCCACACTACAACAAGGAATACTTTCAACAGTTTCCTTAACCTTGACACCATCCTGAGTTATCACCACTTCAACATACGGATGGTGTTTTTCTTTTAATTGCTTGATTATTGGTTTGGCTAATTCTTTTAAATCTTCCATCTCTTATCACCTCACTTTCTTCTGTACGCTTAAAGCGTAATACTAATTCAAAAAAATTATGTCATGATACTTAATACCATATAGTTTTTCTATTTTTTTTAACTGTTGAACATCAGGATATGTCTTCCCTTTTTCCCAGTTGCCAATCGTATCTTTTGATACCCCTAATTGTTCAGCTGCTTCTTTTTGAGATAAACCTTTATTTACTCTTGCAGCTCTTAATGTCATATTCAATTTTATCACCTCTCTTTCATGATTCTATTGTATTACACTTTAAGCGTAATGTCAACACTAAAAGCGTAATTTTTTATTTTTTTTATTGATTTTTTTCTTTTAATAGCGTAAAATAAAATGTATAGAAAGGTGGTGAATTTAATGGGTAGTTTAGGCAATAAAGAAGTTATGGCGAAAAATATAAAAAGATACATGGACCTTTACAATATTGATAGAAAAGAGCTGGCTAATATCGCTGGTGTTGCTTACAGCACGCTAAGTGATTGGTTAAATGCAAACAAATATCCTAGGATAGATAAAATAGAAAAAATGTCTAATTATTTTGGAGTCTCTAAAGCAAACCTTGTCGAGGAATACAATCCTACAAATGATATAATCAATAATCACACAGGATATAAGATGTTCCCCATAAGCATATCTGCAGGATGCCTTGAAAATATAGGTGGTATTGATACATATGACCTGGTTACTATTGCAGATGAAATAATGGGTAAGTATGCAGGAAGAAAAGATGTTATAATTTTAAAAGTTAACGGTGATAGCATGAATAGAATTATTCCTGATGGTGCTTATATAGTTGTAGATACCAACAAAACTACTGTGACTGACATATCAGATAGAGATATTATAGTATTTGCCAATGGCGGAGAAGGTTATTCCGTTAAAAGATATGTTAACGATATTAAAAATGAACGTTTTCTATTTAAACCTGAAAGTACTGATGATACATTCACTGCTATAGAAGTTAGTTATGAAAATTCTTCAGATTTAAAACTTATTGGAAGAGTGGTAAAATATATCGTTAGTTTAGATTAATAGCTAGGTTTGTAATTTTAGTTTTATATAATTTTAGGAGGTAAATTTATTATGGCTAAGAAAAAAGGTAAAGGGTGTTTAATCGCTATTGGTATTTTAATTGCATTAGGTGTAATCGGAGCAATTTTTGGAGATAAAAATACTCCAAATAACACAACATCCGAACAACAGCAACAGAAAAAGTACGGCATTGGTGATAAAGTTTCTACCAAAAAACTTGAATTTACAGTGCTATCCACAGACAAGAAAAAATCTGTTTCAACTGATGACAGTGGCGTTCTAAGCTACACTGCTGATGGCAATGGTATTTATTTTATAGTAGAATTTAAGGTTAAAAATACTTCTGGTGATTCCATCTCATTAGATTCATCTGGTTTTAAACTTGTAAATGGTGATGTGAAATATTCCCCATCTATGCTATTTACAGATGAGGCCGCAAATATCTATAGCATAAACGCCGGAATGGAAGTTACAAAAAAGCTGTACTTTGAAATTCCGGAAGATACAAACATGGATAAATTACGCTTAGTCGGATCAAGTAATATTTTTTCAGATACTGATGGCATAGAAATTGAATTATCTTCACTGGAGTCAGTTCAATAATAGTTAATAAAGATGAAGATATAAAAAAGCAAAAAAATAATAAATAAAATTGTTCTTTTAAAACTAAATAGTTACAGATTCATAAACATAATTGCGTTATTGGTATTACTATAATATAATGATAATATACCCTGTTAATAAGTATGGGGATAACAATGTGGAAAAGTGATTATTATAAGGGGTGTGGTAAACATGACTACTATATTTGAAGTTGCAAAAAACTTTCTAGAAAGAGATCCTAATATGTCTCTTAAAAAATTGCAAAAATTGTGTTGGTATGCGTATAGCTGGTTTATTGCTTTAAACAATGAGCCCGATGAAAAGAATTTGACATTGTTGTTTAATGACTATGCTGAGGCTTGGGTTCATGGTCCAGTATTTAAAAATTTATACACAGATGCGAAATATAATAATTTTTCAGAAGTTAATAACTCTGCCCATATATCAAACATTGAAATCATAGCCCATTTAGACGAAGTCTGGGAGGTTTATGGCAGATTCACTGGATATGAATTGGAAAGTATTACGCATCAGGAAAAACCGTGGATGAATGCTAGAATTGGATTGTCACCTAGTGAGCCTAGCTCAAAAATAATCAATAATAATGATATCTTTGATGAATACTTAAACAGGAACTAGTGTATGGCAAATAAAATTAAAAATACTACTGTAAAACAAGGGTTTATAGAAACAAAAGTTAAGTCAAGTTCGTTTGTCAACAATGGAGTTGTTCCAAATTCGTCTACTCAAGAAACCAACATCCATATTGACCTATCTCTCTATAGACCCTTTTCTATTAAAACAAGCTTTTTCACTAATTACTACGCTAACAAACAGGATTATATCAAAAAAATGCAGTCATTCTATAATATCCTTATAAAATGCTCAACAATGAAAAAAACAGATCTCCTGACTTGTGAAAACCATTCACATAAATTAGAAAAGCAAAAGTCTTCACTGCTGAATACTATTATAAAACAATATGAAATTGATTTTTCCAGCTTAAATTTGGATTTTGAAAATTTTTATCAAGTTGGATTTACTGGTTCGTTGAGGATAGTCGGAGTTTTTGACACAAAAGATGGAGTAACTTATTTCTATCCATTATTTTCTGATCCACATCATCTTATCTACCCTGATATAAAGCATAATACTAAGGATACACACAAATATTCATACAACAATGTAAATCATTCTGTAACTACCAACTTTAATATTATTGACCATGAAACACTACTGACTGATACGTGTTTTGAGTGTGAACATTTAATTAAAGAGTTAAACAAATAAGAAGTAGCCTAAACGCCAATCCAGTCTACTTCTTACAGAGTATCACAGGCCTGTAATAGGTCCTTTTGTGATACCTATATTATATCATGAAGGTAGGTGTAATAACAATGACAGTATTTAAAAACAAAGAAACTGGTAGGTGGGAAGTATATGCCAGATACAAAAATTACAAAAATGAAATAAAACAAAAAAGAAAAACAGGCTTTGAACGCCGTAAAGATGCCCAACAGTGGGAAGAACAATTTCTTAATAAGTGTCAACACGATCTAACATTAGAAATGGCCCTTGAAGAATATCTTACATACATGCAATTAAAAAGAAGATCCTCAACTTGGCGTAATAAAAAATGGTACTCTAAAAATTTGCTATCAATGAAAGACCTATTCATAGAAGATATAACACCAGCTACTATTTTAGCTTGGCAAAACGATTTAAAATCTATGGGCAAAACCAACAATACTATAAACATGTCAACTGAAATATTATATAGTATTTACCAGTATAACTGTAAAATGCACAATAAACAGTACAACCCTGTTCAGGCAATCGAAAGATTAGAAGTTGATAAAAAAGAAATGCAAATTTGGACTGTAGAAGAATTTAACAAATTTACCGCCCTACTGCCTTCACATGAGCAGGTAATAGCCTTTAGAATACTTTTCTATAGTGGAATTAGATATGGTGAATTACTGGGGCTTACGATAGAAGATATACATGATGATTACATAGATATTAATAAATCCTATGACTATAGGGACAAAATGCACGTTAAAACCAAAAACAAACAGTCTATACGAAAGGTATATATGCCTAAAATTATCATGAATGAAATAAGAGATTACATATCAACATTTTATAAACCAACACCTGCACTACGATTATTCCAACATTCAACTAATACATGGTTACAAAGTCAAATGAGACGTACTTGTGCTAAACACCATTTAAAACGTATTAGAGTTCACGATCTTAGACATTCGCATGCTAGTATGCTAATTAATAACGGCGTTGATGTATATATAGTATCTAAAAGATTAGGGCATAAGAATATACTAACCACTATAAATGTGTATGCTCATTTATATGAAGAAAGAGAA
>JBQNBK010000004.1:0-42015 GCA_052169975.1 Treponema sp. | reverse complement strand
ATAGAAAGATACGAAACAAAAGAAATATCCAAAGAAGTGGCGAAAGAGATAAATAGAATAGAAGAAAGTTTACTTAAAGAGATTCACAGTGAAGTGCTGAAAGATGTCCTCAGTGAAACAACAGAAAAAACAATTATAATAGAAGAAAACTGCATAGATTCCCGTGTAGAAAACAATATAATAGAAGAAAACTTGGTTAAAGATGCTCCAAATGCGGTGGCAGAAGAAACAACTATAATAGAAGAAAACTGTGCAGAAGCCTGTGTAGAAAACAATACAGAAAATAGCGTAGAAGACGGTGTAATAAAACAAAGCTCGGCTAAAGAACCCCCGAATGAGACAATTCAAAAGATGCTAAAAGAAAGGAAGCCTTTTAAAAGACACTCAAAAAAGGCGAAGTGCCGTGCAAGAAGGCGGAAAATGCTGGCGTTTTCTCGGTGTTGAGGTTCTTATTTTGTATGATAAAAAAGGTGTAGGTGAATGCAAAGATTAAAATTGATATTTCCTAATATTTGACATATATATTAAAATCTGTTAAGCTTTTTTTTGATGGAGTGCATAGGTTTTGCATTTTTATTAAAAAAAATAATTTTATAAGGAGAAGAAAATGAAAAAGATATCTTTATTCATAATCTTTAGTTTTCTAGTTTTAAGCTTTATAGCTTGTAGAACTGGCAACAACAGTAATGTAAATGATGATGATGAGTCGGGGGGGGGTACAGACATTGAAAACAATGGTGAGCAAATCACTTTTAATGTTACAGTGAATGATTTATCACCCATAAAAGGACGTTTTAGGGTTGAGCCCTCTAAAGATGGTGTAACTTATGCTATGGGGATAATGACAAAGAAAAGATATGAAGCGGAGAAGGCAAAAGGAGAAAAAACAGCACAACAGGAAGGTGTCGATACTAAATTTGCTATGTATTTCTTTGATCGCTCTTTTTATGCGGGTGTTGCAAAAACTCTTGGTCTTACTTGGAAAGAATTTGCAAAGCTACAAGGTTATTACAAAACAGGAGTAGTTGAAGGTGATATTGTTTCTCCAGCTTATATTAATGCAGGAGATATAAGACCAGATCAAGATTTTATTATTTATTGGTATTTAATTGATGAAAAATCAAACTTACCAAAGAGTGAGATTTTTACTAAAGAAGAGAAAACCCCAAAAGCACCAGAAAAGATTTCTAATGATTTAGTCGCAAATATCACAACTCATTCTGCACAAGGTCTTAAATTTACTATGACAGCTCCATCAGGGAACACAAATAAATATGTATTTGTTGTTACAAGGAAATCTTATTTTGAATGGTATAAACCAGATAATCCTGCAAATAAAGATAAGCTTAATAAAGTTGATTGTATGTATAATCTTCTTAAAGATGGTGTTCATGGTACTAAAATATTACGTACAGGATCAGGAAGTGGAAGTTACATATTATCTGAAGTGGACATGCCAGACTTTGGAAGAGATACAGAAGGCTTCTTATTGTATTGTTATTATGATGAACAAAATGGAATTCTTTCTGATGTTAAAGAGGTTCTGTTTAAGATTTAATATAAAATTAAAATAAGTGTAATCAAAATATATAAAGGTTGAGTTTCTAAAATTAGAAGCTCAACCTTTTTTGTTGGTATGGCGATTTTGCCAATGTTGGATGAAAGAAATTGAATTGCTTGCAATAAGTGAAAAAATCACTTACAATGTTTGCAACTAGGGAGGGGAGGATAATATGCTAATCAGATTTAATGTGAAAAACTTCCTTTCTTTTAATGAGACTGATGAAGGAAAATCTATAGAATTCTCTATGATTGCAGGAAAGCCTACAAGAAAAAAGGAACATATATATGACGATGGAAAAATCAAACTATTAAAACTTGCAACAATTTATGGGGCAAATGCTTCTGGAAAGTCTAACTTAGTTAAAGCTTTAAATTTTACGAGAGAAATTATTCTTGGGCATCCATTAGAAAGTTATTTTAATAAGTATTGCAAAATTAACAAGAAAAATGAAGAATGTCCAAGTTATTTTGAATTGGAAATTAAGATAGAAAATAGTTATTTCGCTTATGGTTTTGAAGCTGTTTTGAGTAAGGCAGAGTTTATAAGTGAATGGCTAGTTGAATTAGAACCAACTGGAAAAGAAAAAATTATTTTCCAAAGAGATATTAAAAATGGTGAGTTTGAATTGAATTCAGAAATGAGCAATGATCTAAAGGATAGATTAAATATATACTTGGATGATATTAAAGAAGATCATAATGTATTATTTCTAAAAATTATGAATCAAAATAAAAAAACATTTTATGAAAATCAAACTAACTCATCAGTAAATGCACTCAGAAATGTTTATGAGTGGGTGGAAAAAAGTCTTGATATAAATTATCCTGATAGACCAATTTCAAATTATGAGTATTTATCAAAAACTGATGAACTTAAAAAAGTATCCAATATTATTTCGTCTTTTGGAACAGGAATTACAGATTTTGGTATGAAGAAAATACCATTAAAAGAAGTAATGAAAGGCTTGTCTTATGAATTTCAACAGCGTTTAAAATTGGATATTATAAACATGAACTCATTGATTAATGAATCAGAGAAGGAAGGAAATAATAAAGCTGGTTTTGGCATTATTATAAGATCAGATCAAAATTTCTTTATTATTACTGTAGGTGATAATAAGGTTATTTGCAAAACAGTACAATTTCGGCATAAAGATGTTTTATTTGACTTACCTGAAGAATCGGATGGTACAATAAGAGTTTTAGACTTAATAGAAATATTACTTTCTGAAGGTGGGAAAACATATGTTATTGATGAGTTGGATCGTTGCTTACATCCTTCATTGACTTATCACTTTATTGACTCGTTTTTAGAACTTGCTGAAAAAAAAGATATTCAACTAATAGTAACAACTCATGAATCAAGACTTTTGGATTTTGATTTACTTAGAAGAGATGAGGTGTGGTTTTTAAATAAAAAAGATAGTGGGGAAAGTGAAATATATTCTTTAGAGGAGTATAACGAAAGGTTTGATAAAAAAATAGATAAGGCTTATTTAGATGGAAGATATGGGGGAGTTCCTATTTTCAATACACTATTTCCTATAAATGATGAAGAATTATGAGACAAAAGAATCCTTTTGGTGTAAGAAATAATGTGTTAAAAGATGATCAGCCTCATAAAAAGTACTTTTTAGTTTGTGAAGGTAAAAAGACAGAACTTATTTATTTTAATGCAATTAGTGAACATCGTGAAAACTTAAAGATAAATTCATTACTAGAGATTATTCCAATTATTAGAAGTTTTGGTGAGGATGGTTGGAGTAATCCTAAGAAGATGGTTGAACGTTTAGAAAAAAACTTACAAGAGCAGAAAAAAGGTGAATATTCTTATGAAACAATAATAAACAATATAATGGACTACTTGATTGAAAAGAACTTCATTTCAAAAATGAATTCATCAAATAAGGCTGTTTGGGCTATTTTAAATAAGATTATTGATAATAAACTAGAAATAACTGATACTACTTCTGATTTATCAAAAGTATGCGAACTTTTTGATAAAAGTTTAAAGATAGAAAACTTTATAACTAATTTAGAAGATGTTATGAAACATGCTGAGATTTCATATGAAGATGGAGATAAGATTTGTATTATTGTGGATAGGGATAAGGGAAGCTTTACAGAAGAGCAATTTGAAAAAATTCTTAAAAAGTGTGAAGAAAATAAGTTTTTGTTTTATGTAACAAATCCTTGTTTTGAATTTTGGCTTTTGTTGCATTATGATGATGTGTTTGACTTAGATTTGAAAAAGATAAAATGTACTAACGAGGTTGCAGAAATAAAACATAATTCTAAAGTTTCAAAGAAAAAGAAAAAAAGCTATTTAGAAATTGAATTACGTAAAAGGCTTAAATACTATACTAAATCTTCATATAGTGTTGAAGAGCTTATGTCTAAAGTGGATATAGCTATTAAAAATGAAGAAAATTTTTGTGAAGATATAAGCAAGTTAAAAGATAATGTAGGTTCTAATATAGGAAAATTAATTCAAGAACTTAGAAAATAATAAGCCTTAAAAGGTTATCATTCCTTACTTGATATTGCCTTAATTTGAATGTTATAATCCCTTTCATTATGAATAATAAACAAAACTTTTTTTTGGTTTTATTGCAAGGCATTAATGTAGTAAGGCTTGTCATAATAAATATTGTCTTTTTTGTATTATTGTTTGTGGTTTTGGCAGTTCTTGCTGGGCTTTCAGAATCAAAAGACGAAGTAAGAAAATTAAATTATGGTACAATTCTTGATGTTTCACCTAAGGGAATAATAATAGAAAAAGAAAATGAATATGAATGGATGGAAGCTTTGTTTTCAGAAAGAAAGCGTTATTCAATGCTTAAAGATATCACAAATGCAATTTACGAAGCTGCAAGTGATGAAAGAATAGAAGCAATCTATTTTGATTTTTCATATTTACATGGCATTTCTTCAAGCCATTTAGCAGAAATTGAAGCTGCATTAAAAGTGTTCAAAGAAACAGAAAAGCCAATTTGGGCATATTCTTCATCATACGGAATGTCAGATTATTATATTGCATCTTTTGCTAAGAGAATTGGGCTTGACCCACTAGGAGATGTGAGCATACCGGGCTTTGCATCCGAATCGCTTTATTTTAAGGGAATGGAAGAGAAATTTGGTATTAAGTTTCAGACATTCAAAGCAGGAGAGTGTAAGGGGGCTGTGGAAGCTTTTTCAAGAGACTCTATGTCTAAAGAAGTGAGAGAAAACTTATCTTCTATGCTTTTTGATATGTGGGGTTATTATCTAAAAAAAGTGGCGAAAAACACTGAAAAAACTGAAGAAGAAATTAAATATTTTTCTGAAAATCCTTATGAACTACTTTCAAAATATAATGGAAACGAAGCTAAAATGGCTTTGGGTTATGGAATGATAACTGACATGATGACAATGAGTGAGTTCAAAGAAAAAATGAAAGATGAGCTTTCTGATTCTACAGGGGATGATTTAAGTTTTGTTCCATATATAGACTACGTAAAAACTTTGAAAAAAAGAGAATACTCAAATAAAATTGGAGTGATCTATCTAACTGGTTCTATTACAAGTTCAAAACGAAGTAATACTGCGGATGTGGCTGTGGCATCTGAAATTACTGCACTTTTTAACAAGGCAATGAGAAATAATGACATAAAAGCTATTGTTTTGAGAGTTGATTCTGGTGGTGGGGAAGTGTTTGCTTCGGAGCTTATGAGGCGAGCTTTGCGTGAGGCAAGAGATAAGTATAATAAGCCTATTGTGGTTTCTATGGGCTCTGTGGCAGCTTCTGGTGCTTATTGGATTAGTAGTTCTGCGGATTATATTTTTGCTTCCCCTTTCACTATTACAGGTTCAATTGGTGTTTTGGCAATGCTTCCAAACTTCCAAAATTTATTGAAAGAAAAGCTAGGAATTACAAGTGATAGGGTAGGTGTAATGGAAGGTGGTTATAGTGCTTTTTCCCCATTAACTAACGAACAAAAAGCAAAGATGCAGCTTGGTATTGATGCCACTTATGATATGTTTTTGCACACTGTGGCAACTGGTCGTAATATGAAAAAAGCTGATGTTGAACTTATTGCAGAAGGTAGAGTGTATTCAGGTGAGCAAGCTAAAAACTTAGGGCTTGTTGACGAAGTTGGCACTTTTAACGATGCAATTGAAAAAGCTGCAAAGCTATCTAATATAGAAGATTTTAGTGTGGAAGAAGTTGTGGAACCTCTTACTCCTATGAATCAATTTATAAAAACTATTTTAGAAAAAGATGGTGGCTATAGGGATATCAAACTATTAAAAACTATAGGTGAGTTTTTGAGTTTGGAAAATGATAAGGGAATATATGTTTACACTCCTCAACGCTTAATGTGGGTAAAATAAGGCATGTCTTTTAATTTAGAACATGCTAGCTTAAAAAAGCTATTGGATGAGGCTTGTTTGCAATATGAAGTGCCCTCTTTTATAGAAAAAGATCCAATTAGCATACCTCATAGGTTCAGTAAAAAAGAAGATATTGAGATTGCAGGTTTTCTCACTTCTATTATTTCGTGGGGAAATAGAAAAGCAATATTAAAAAGTGCTAATGATTTAATGTCACTTTTGGAAAATGCTCCATATGATTTTCTTAAAAATTCTTCAGATGCAGACTGTGAAAAATTAAAATCTTTCTATTATAGAACATTAAATGGAGAAGATATGTTTTGCATATTTAATGCCTTAAAAATGGTCTATAAAAAAGGTGGTTTTGAAACATTTTTTGAAGCGGAAACTGAAGGGCAGCCTTTAATTGAAAGAATAGCTAAGTTTTATTACTTTTTCAAAAGTTTTTTGCCTGAAAGAACAAAAAGACATGTTGCTTCTATTGATGGTGGTTCTGCGGGAAAAAGAAGTAATATGTTTTTAAGGTGGATGGTTCGCTCCAATGAAAAAGGTGTTGACTTTGGAATATGGAAGTGCATTTTGCCCAGTGAACTTTTTTTGCCTTTAGACGTGCATGTGGCAAACATTGCAAGAAGTTTAAATTTCACTAAAAGAAAACAAAATGATAGGAAAACAGTGGAAGAGATTACAGAAGTTTTACGCACTTTTTGCCCTGAAGACCCAATTAAATATGATTTTGCTCTTTTTTCATTAGACTTAAAGTAAGTTTAAGTCTTGTCATTTTGATTTTATTAAAATCTTAAAATTATTTCTTTGGATTTCGTAATTATTATGGTATAATACAAGTCTCATAAACCTAATAAGTCAATTATTTTTGATGTTTTAGGGAGGTGTATTTGTATGAAAAGATATTTTACTGGAGTTTGGTTACTTTTTATTTTCTTTGCATATCTATCGTGCAAAGGGAATTCTAGTTTGTTGTTTCAGGCTAGTTCAGGAGAGGCTAGTGATGCTTTTTTGAAAAATATCCTTGTAAAAGCTGACGAGAAGCCCATCTCTTTGAGCTCTGTCTTTAGCTCAAGTGTGTATAACTATGAAGTGACACTTCCGTATAAAACAACAAATATTAAGATAGAGGCAATGAAAAGTAGTGCTTCTTCAACTATTACTATGAGTCCTGAAAATATTGATATAGCAAAAGTTGCAGGAGCAAGTGTTACTTGTGTAATCAGTGTTGTCTCTTCGAATAAAGAAGTGAAGCATCGCTATGTGGTGCAATTAACTAGGGGAATTCCAAGTAGGGAAAACAGAGCTTCTTCTTTAGTTTTGTCTTATGGAGATGGGAAAGTTATTCCATTAAATGAAGCTTTTTATAGTGGAAAGCTTGAATACACTGCTAATATTTCTGATGATTTTAATGGAGAGTTAAAACTAAAGGCTTATCCTTATTCGTTTTTTGCTTTGTCAAAAGAAGAAAAAAAGAATGCAACTGAAGCAGTTACTAAATTGGAAGTTGAAGTTAAGGCAGAAGATGAAAGTGTTCCAGTAAAAAAATATAGTGTTAGTGTTTCTAAAATTAAGCAATTTGCAAATGAAGATGCAACAGATTTAAGCATAATTTCTGTTGCATATAAAGGAAAATATGCAGAATATGATGGTGCTACTAATGCTTATGTTTTGTATGTGCCTATTCAAGATTCAAAAGATACTATTAAAAATGCCTTAGAGATAAAAACATATGCACAGTATACATTAGAAGATTTTGATTCTTCTATAGACTTTCCTAGCACAGATGGGCTTAAAAAACTTTATCTTATAAATGTGCATAACAAAGCAGGAAAAAACAGAAATTACAAACTCATTCTTATTAGAGGTGAAAATGCAAATACAGGAAAATCTAACAATACTGATTTGGCTAGAATTGAGTTTATAACAGATGCAAATGAAATTAAACCTATAGATTGTCTTAAAAATAAAAGTGATGTTTATAATGTTCCTTTGCATAAAGGCGTGAATAAAGTTCAAATTATGGCAATTGCAGTTGATGATAAGGCAGCTATTAGTGTTGATCCTCAAGTGCATACTAATATTACTACAGATGAAAAAAAGTCGTTTACTATTACTGTTAGAGCTGAAAATGGAACAGAAAAGAAATATGTAGTTAACGTGGTGAAGAATTTGAGTTCTTTTGTGCGAGTAATTTCAGAAAAAAAGAAAGTTTCACCTAGAAGTCTAGATTATTTAGATGAAAGACAAAAGCTTAATTATCTATTTACAGGTGCTTTTTCTTCATCAGATGTGGAAGTTTTGCCTTATGAAATAGGTATATATGAAGTGAACTATAAACTATGGTTTGATGTGAGAAAATGGGCAGAATTGCAAGGGTATAACTTTAATAATAAGGGTTGTCAAGGAGAAAATACTGGAAAAATATCTAGTAAAAAATATGAACAAGAGGGAGTGAATCCTACAAACGATAAGCAATATAACCCTGTAACAGGTATTTCTTATAGAGATGCTATTATTTGGTGCAATGCTTATAGTGAAATGAATGACTTACGCCCTGTTTATTATTTTGATGGAAAGATATTAAAAGATGCCACTTTGTTTAAGTTAAAGCTAGTGCCAACTACTAACGGACAGTTTTTAAGATATGAATATTATTATGCAGACATGGCAACAAAAGACACAGAAGCTAATGGTTATAGGCTACCAACAACCATAGAATGGGAAATGGCAGCACGTGGTGGTGATGACGAAAAAGAAGAATGGAATTATGCTTTTCCCGGTGTGAAAGGATTTGAAGATGGAAAACCATTGTTTAAGAACCAAGCTTATGCCTTTTCTTCTTTAGCTGATTATGCTTGGTACTTAAAAAATGCACAAAAACAGACCCATGATATTGGAGAGAAAAAGCCTAACTCTTTAGGAATTTATGACATGGCTGGTAATGTTTATGAAATTTGTGAAGAAGTGAAAAAATATGAAAACCCAGATGATTCTCTTGACCCAAGATATAACACCTTTATTAAGGGTGGTTCATATCAAATTGGTGGCTTGTTTCCATTTACACCACCTTATTCTCAAGATGCTTATTTCACAGAAAGTAAGGGTAGAGATATTGGTTTTAGGTTGGCAAGAAGTTTAAAATAGGAGGTGGCTTTAATGAAAAAATTAAGTTTGTTTATATTTTTAATAATGATGCTTTTTTCTTGTAAAAAAGCTATTAATAATGTGAATATAGAGTTGAGTGGCAACAATAGACTTATTGCAATTAACTTTGATTCTGGTGTGAAAGGTTTTAACTTTTCACCAAACCTACATAAATACACAGTGAGTTTATTAAACCCAGATGTTGAAAAAATTAGTATTCAGGCTTTTGCAGAAGATGAAAAGGCTAAAGTTGAAGTTTCTCCAAGTGGAATGGTGCCTATTGCAAGTGGCAGTATGGTGAAGTTTACTATAAAATGTGTAGCCTTAAATGGAGCAGAGCAAAAGACAACTGTTGAAGTGAGTCGACCTCAAAAAAAGCAGAACACACTTTCAAACAATGCTTTTTTAAAGTCTGTAAAGTTTTCAAAAGGGGAGTTAGCACCTAAGTTTGAAAAATCAAAAGAAACTGGTTATATGATTATTCTTGATGCTAATACTTCAGATACTCAAATTTTATGTGTGCCTGAAGATGAAAATGCAAAAATTGAAGTTGAACAAACACCAAAAGGTGCTTTGCAAGAAGGTGGGCAAAAAACTTACAAAGTTACTGTCTTAGCAGAAGATGGCAAAACAAAGAAAGAATATTCTTTTACATGTAAGAGAGAAAGTACAGCAGAAACAGCAGACTTAATAGACATTGTTGTGGGTAAGTATGAAATGTTAAAACCTGTGTTTAGTGCAAATGTTCTTTCTTATACAGTGAATGTTGCTAATAGTGTTGAAAAATTAAGTGTTAAAGGTATTCCGCTAAACAAAAAGGCAACTGTTCAAGTGACCCCAAGTGCAGAAACTAATCTTACAGAGAATACGCCTACTGTTTTCACTATAAAGGTTTCTATTCCTTCTAGCTCTATCCCTGAAAAAACTTATACTGTAAGCGTAACTAGAGAAAAAGCAAAAGATAACAATACATTTTTGTCATCTTTAATGCTTAAAAATGACAAAGGGACTAGCATTCCATTAACTCCTGATTTTGATAAGAATACAAAAACTTATGGTGCAACAGTACCTAAAAATTATGAAGGACCTCTAAATTTAGAAGGAGTAGCAGAGGCTAGCACTACTTCTAAAGTTGCAATCTTTTCTAGTCCTTCAGTTTTGGGCAAAAATGCAGGAGATGTGGTTAATTTAAGCTGTGTAGTTACTGCAGAGTCTGGAAAGAAAGAAGAGTATATTGTGAAGGTTACTAGGAGTAACGAATCTGACCTTGCAAAAGATGCTTCATTAAAAGAGCTTTCATTAAAAGATTTAAGTGGTGGGCCTATAGAAATAAGCCCAGCATTCTCACTTACTCAAATGGAATATAGTGCTAGTGTGCCTTTCCAGTTTGATTCTAAGGTTATTCCGCATTTTGTGCCAACTCATAAAAAAGCAACTGCAACTTATAAGGCAGAGCCTGAAGTGTTGGAAAAAACTGCTGGAGCTACACAAGTGATTACTGTGACAGTTGTGGCAGAAGATAAGGAAACAAAAAAAGAATATACTATAATAGTAACTAGAAGTTCAGCTGATGAAGATGCAAATCTTAAATCTTTGCAACTTAAAAGAGATTCGCTATCTGATGATGTGAAGCTTGAACCAAGTTTTAGCCCTGAAATAACAACTTATAAGGCAACTGTGCCTCTAACAACTGGTACTGTTCGCTTTGTTTTCCAGCTTAATTCTACAACAGCTAAATCAGAGCCAGCCTATCCTATGAATTGGGTGCCATTTAGACCTGAAGGAGAAGAAAATGCAATGACTTTGTCTCTTACGGTAATTGCACAAAGTGGAACTAAAAAAACATACAGTGTGAAAATTACAGCTCCTAAATTTGATGATAAGTATTTAAAGATGGTGGATGTGATTACTACTAAAACTACAGTTGTGGGAGAAGGAACAGAAGGTGTTTTTGTTGCAGGACGTACAGTTGAAGTGGCTCCATATAAGATGAGCGAGTGTGAAATAACATATTCTTCTTATGCAAATGTAAAGAAATGGGCACTTTCTAATGGTTTTAGCTTTGGAACAAAAGAATCAAAAATCAAAAAAGGAAGCCAGAATGAGGATGAAGATGAGCCTGCATGTGGTGTAACATGGTCGGAGGCTGTTCTTTGGTGCAATGCTTATAGTGCTATGAAAGGAAAAGAGCTTTGCTATACTGATAAAGATGGCAAAGAAATAAAAAAATTAAGCCAAGTTGATAATAATATACAAATGAATATGGATAAATCTGGCTTTAGGCTTCCTACAGAGATTGAATGGGAATTTGCAGCAAGAGGTGGGCATCCAACTGAAGAAGCTTGGAAATATTTATACGCAGGTGTAACAGGAGATGCTAACGATAAAGATGCTAGAGCAGAAATAGGTAAATACGTGTGGCATAGGCATAATGCAGGTTCTAATAATGGCAAAACCAATGCAAAAACTCATAAACCTAAAGAGAAACTGCCTACTAATAATGGAAAGGGTGAAGGGTATGCTAAGATTTATGATATGTGCGGTAATGTTTCAGAATGGGTGTGGGATAGGAAAGGAGATATAACTAGTTCAACTCCTATTGATGGTAGCCATGATGAAAATTCAAAAGAAAGAATATCGCGTGGTTATTTCTGTTTTAATCTTGTGCCAAAAGCTGAAGAGGTTGAATTAGGATTATGTAAGGTTACAAATAGGTCAATAAGCTCGTCTATTAAAAAGTCTTCTATAGAATATGGTTTTAGAATTGTGTGTAAGTAGGTGAAAATATGATGAAAAAAATAAGTTTTTTTATATTCAGTTTGCTTGTTTTGTTTTCTTGTAAGCAAAACTCAAATACTATTAAAAGTGTTTTGAAGATTCATAATATTGCAGTTGATGGTAATTCAATTAGCCAAGAAGAGTTGAAAAAAGGAAGTGCAACAATCAATTATAAAAATTCAACGTTTGAATTAAAAATTGATGCAGAAGTATTGAATGTTAGAACCTTTTTGAGTATTGGTAATAGCAAAAGAGAGATAACCAAAAACCTTATTGATGGCACTCCTTTTGTTGCCACAACAGATAAGAATGCTTTGTGCAAAATAACTTTTGAAGGCGATGACATATCTGATTTGGAATATAGGTTTAGGATAAACCACATTTCAAAAGAACAAACTGATGGACCTACCCTTACTTCTTTAACAGTTGGTGAGAAAAAAATTACAGAAATAGAAGACAAAATGAGTGTTTCTCTTTCATCACCTTCAGAGCGTTTGCCTATTATGTGGGAAACTGAAAAAGACTGCAAAGTTAGCATTCGCCCAGAATTGCAAGAAGGTATGTTGAAATGTTCTTTTGATGCTGATACTGAAGTATATATCACTTTGGAAGGTGAAAAGGCTAAAACTTATCAACTTACAGTTAGATTGGTCAATTCTAATGTTACAGAAGAGGCACTTCGACTCACTTTCTTAAAAGTGTATGGAAAAGAAATTAAGCCAATTCAAGATAGGAATCACTTTGTTGTAAGCTATGATGCTCCATATAATATTCCATTAGAAGTTTTGGCTAATAATGGGGCAGAAGTTGAAACTGAACCAGCTTTGCAAAATGGAAAGATTAGTGTGGCTTTTAACCAAAAAGAAACTGTAGTTAAGATGACTTGTAAAAGGGAAGGCTTTGCTTCTCGCACTTATTTTTTGAATATTGAAAGAGAGCAAGAACAAGCAGAACTTAGAAGCCTAAAAGTTAATGGGCACTTAGTTGATATTCAAGACGTTATGAATGTTTCTTGCACTTATGCTAAAAATGATGCTCTTATTGAAGCTGTTGGAAAAAATGGCAATAGTGTAAGTTTTAATCCTTCATTAAATTCTTCTAAGATTACATTAACTCAAGGAACACCTAAAAAGCTTGAAATCACTGTTAGTAAAGATGGGCTTGCAACTAAAGTTTACACATTAAATTTGACTCGGGAAGCAACACCTTCTTCACGACCTTCTTCTGTTGAGTCTGTAATGATTTCTGTGGGTAAGGATGCAACTAGAAACTTTATTGAAATAGACAAAGATTTTCCTTCAAAAAAAGATAATGTTAAGTATGAAATTAGTACTGCAAATGAATACACTTTAAGAATTGAAAAAATAAATTCTTCTGATGTTATAACTGTTACAGGTTCTGATAATAATGCAATAGCTTCAAGTAAAACTGAAGATCTTGTTTCTTATTATAACTTGAAATTAAAAGATGTGGAAAGCGATAAGTCTTCTATAGAAGAAATAAAAATTCACATCAAAGAAAATAACATGCAAGAAAGAGATGTAGTTTGCAAGATGTGTTTTCAAGGGGCTTGGGCAGAAGCTACAAAGAGACCTAAAGCAACTATAGGTACAACTACTTTTGAACCACTTTTAACAAAGATTAATTATTTAACTGAAGGTGGAAGAGTAAAGCTTGAGCTAGAAGCTTATGATGAACTTTCAAAAGTTACACAAGAAGATGGAAGTAGTTTCCCTGTAGAATTTGATGTGGGGGATGATATTAAAGAAATAGGCTTTATTCTTACAACTGTTACAGGTAAGAAAATAACACACAAAATGCGTTTTAAGAAAGCTATTGGAAAAGAGCGTACATTGCTTGAATATCTTAAATTCTATCCAGAGAAACCTGACCTATCGAGTGGTTATTATAAAGAATATAGCCAACACTTATCCCCTTCTTTTAAGGCTGAAATAGAAGACTATAAATTAGAATTAAAAGCAGGAGATTATAAAGTATTTTTTGACTTAGCACCAATTATAAAGACTTCTAATGCAAAGGTTTATATTGATGGTCAAGATTTATCTAAAGAAGAATACTTTAATGATCATCAAGGAAATAGGTTATATTTATATGCTTTAACAATTACAGCTAATGCAACTAGATCTTTATTGATTGAAGTTGTCTCTGATTTGGACCCTTCTATAACAAAGCAATACAAAATAACAGTAGTGGCTCCTAATGATGATATAGTTGCTAATTATGAAGCATTCTTCTATGCTAATAGTGGAAAGCGACTCTTTACTGTGCCAGCAGTTGGGAAACAAAGAGGTATACGTTTGCCTCCACAAGATTATGATGCTGAACCTATTAAGATGAGACTAGAAGCTAAAACTGAAGGAATAACATTCCAAGTGAAAAAAGCACTTGTAACATTTAATAAGCAAGGTAAGATTGAAAAGTTTACTGATGTGTATAATGTACAACTTGATGAAAATAATAGTGCTGTGATACCAACTGGAATAGGAATGAACTTTATTGTAGTGCAGGCTAGGGCAAGAAATGGAATATCAATAGTTATTAAAACTTATGAAGTTTATAAGTTTAGCCAGACAAATAAAGTGAAGCTTGAGTTTAGTGATGGCACTAACACAAAAGTAATTGAACCTAACCATTACCAAATGTTAGAAAATATCCCTCTTAATGCACCTATGACATTTAAGGGCTCTGCTGGAGAAAATGCTGGAAGGTTTGTTATTCAAGCTTTCTCAGATGCTCAAGCAAATAAGCCTTTTAAGGTTACTAGAGTTGATGATAGGGAGTTTAAGATTCCTCAAGTGCCAAAAATTGTTTTGGCTGGTGTTATTATGCCTGATAATACATTATTGTATTATGCAGTGTTCTTTAAATAAGACTGGCTAAGCTATAAAGAACTACCCACCATTCAACAATTTGAGTGGTGGGTTTTTGCGTTAATTTATCATTATAATGGAGGTAATTAGTGAAAAATAAGCTTATTATTACTAATAATCCTAAGGTTAAAGATTTTTATTTTAATGATTCCAAAGGTTATACTTTTCAATATGACATTGTTTTTCTTGAAACAAGAGAAGAGCTTTTTACCTTTGTGAGAGATAAGATTCATACTAATTGGCGTCTTATAAATAATCCTATGGCTGGGAATATAGCAGTGCATAAGCATCCATTTAAAAGTGTTGCAATAGAAAAAGGAGATGCTTTTGATGAAAGGTCTCTTTCACTTTGGGATGCAGCAACAGAAAGACTTCATAGGGCAACCATGCCTAAGTATACTGATGATGTGATTGATGATTTTGCTCATTTGGACTTTATTCTTTTCACTGATAATTTGCCTTTTTAATGTTTTTTTGTTTTTGCCGATACCTAAAGCGACATTTTGTATTTTGATAAGGTATTTTAAAATGCGTTTAACAATAAAGAAAAAGATATTTTTTATTTTAGTTTTTTTCTCACAATGCTTTTTCTCTTTGATTGCTCAAGAGGTAATGGATATAGATGGTATTGAAAGTGATACATATTTAAGCCTTGTTGGGGATATTATAAGAAGCTCTGCACCCAAGATAGTTGATAAATATATTGTGTTTACTGCTAAAAGCACTTCTCGCCATGTTGCAGTTGCTTTTGAACATGAAAAATATGCAATTCTTCATTCTTTTAGGTGCCTTGTGCCTGATAAGGAAGCAGGTAGTATTTTATTAGAGCCTGTGCTTTTTTATATCATGGAAATTCCAGAAAAGATGACTAAGCTTAGGTATAGGCTTGTTTTTGATGGACTTTGGACACATGATCCATTAAATGAAAATGAAGAATTTGATTTTGATAATAGGATGACAGTTTCCACAATTACTTTTCCCCCTCGTAGAGATATCAAAACACGTATAATTGATGGTAGAAATGTTAACTTTGTTTATGTAGGAAAAGCACATCAAAAAATAAGTGTTGCAGGTTCTTTTAATAATTGGGACCCTTTTATGTATTTTATGGAAGAAACTTCTGATGGAATATATGAACTTACTTTGCCATTACCAAAGGGAACACATACTTATTCTTATTTCTTAGGAACTGAAATGAAGGTTGATGTTACAAACCATGAGCGTGCATATGGTTATGATGGTAAAGTTGTTTCTGTGTTGACCTTGTAATGGGCTTTTTGAAAAAGCTTTTTTCTTTTTTCTCTTCTTGAGGTGTCTTTATGCGTTGTTTAAAGGTGATTTCTTTTTTTGTATTTAGCTTAATTATTTTTTCTTGTTCTGATTCTTTAGGCTATGGCGTTGTTATTTGGACAGGGGAAGGAATAGAGGTTGGTGATGTGGTTAAAGTTTATGCTAAATCTGATGCAAGCAAAACCTATATTGTTTCCTCTTTAGATAATGATAGCAAAAAAGAAGTATCCAAATGGAAGATATTACTAAGAAAGAATCTTAAAGAGATAGAAAAGCTTCAAAGTAAGCTTGAGACTTTGCAATTTATGTATGCAGCTAGTACATTTGATGGACTTCCTATAAGAGAGCATCCCGATAATTTATCAAAACAAGTTTATAGGCTTAAAGAAGACCAAATTGTTAAATTGCTTTGGGAAGGTGATGGAATTCCTGTTATGAGGGGGGATAAAAGAGTTGAAGGTTCGTGGTATGAAGTGATGACAAATGAAGGAATTCAAGGTTGGTGTTTCTCACATTATTTGGATATTTATGATGGAAGAACAGGAAGAAAAGATAATGACAAAAATGCTGTTGGAATTATGTTGGAAAAAGAAGAAGAGGATGAGATAAAAGATCCTGCTTTGCTGGCTGTATTAAATGCAACATGGGTTCCTGAATATTACCGAAAAATGTTGGTTAATAAGACTGTAGACCTTGATAGAATTTCTCCTTCTTATGGTTTTTTCCCCGGAACAGACACAAATGTTGCTAGAGTAAATTTGCCTACAATCCAAAGAACTTTCCCATATTCAAAAATAAAAAAAGAAAGAGATAAATATAGATTTGGTGGGTCTCCACTTTCAATATATATAAGGAACGTGGATATAATAACTGTTGAGTTTACTAATGAGAGCGGAACACGCCTTTATGAAAACTTTGTTACACTTAATGCTAGTTGTGAAACTATTATCAAAAATGAAGAAGAAAGAAGAAGTGATGAGATTGGTAAGCTAATAGCTAATTATAGATCACAAAATTATGGTAATTTAAGTGTTGCAGAAGAAGGTGTTTTTTATTGGACTGATTATGATGCACTTGTTCCTTTTATAATTCCTAGTAGTGCTGGGAATGCGGGAAAGGTGAAGATTAAATATTTTGTTTCAAGAAAAATAAAAAAAGAAACATCTTACTATGGAGTTTTGTCTTTCCAATTTTATAATATTAAAGATAGCATTGATTTTATGTATGGGATAAAAGAAGGCTCTTTAATTTTGGAAGCTATTTCTAAAACTGATATTGAAGATGGAATAGTAGTTAGACGCGAAAATTCTCCTATCTTATATTTTGAAATTCTTAAGAATTAATAAATTGAAATCTTCTATGTATTAATGTCTCTTAACTTATAAGGTTTTAGCTTAAAAGCAAATGGCTATCTTTGTTACGTTAAAGTGTAAACTGTTGAACCTCTGTGAAAATGTCTTCTATTAAGTTTAGTAAAAATGTCCCCATGATAAGAATAAGTAGGCTATGGGGAAACTTGTGATATGAGGGAAAGAATAAGAGTGAAATGGTTAGAAATGGTGGTTCAGAAAAAAAATAAGCCTAAAAGAAGCAATTATTAAGATGAAAGTAAGCTAAAGATAAGGAAGATGGGCTAAGCTCCTATTATTGTGTTTTAACATGAAAAAAATTATGAGTAGACAAAGAAATTAAAAATGGCTATCATATTTATAAGTTTTATCGAATGTAAATAATAAAAATATATGAGGGAGAATGTCAATAAATATATATTAATTTATCGATAAGGGGGGGGGGTATATGCCTATTAAAGCATGGTAATACCAAGCTTTTCTCAGCACACTCACCTTTTCTTTTAAGACACTTTCAAGAATTAAAATATCTTTATCATCAGGCATATTTGCCTTCTCAAAACATTACAGAACAAAATCATTTTTTCTCTTTTCGTAAACGGAAAAGGCTTAGTATCTTTTTCGATTTTAATATTTTGGGAACACAAAAAAAGTATTGTTTTTTGTGCCAAAGTTTAGGAGGTTTCTATTATGAAACAAAGAAAATGGTTTAGGAGTAGTGCACTCCTTATGGGAATAGCATTTTTAATGTTATTTGGAATTTTGGCTTGTACTAATCCAAATTCTGAAACAAC
Source organism: Treponema sp. (assembly GCA_052169975.1). Lineage (GTDB taxonomy): Bacteria > Spirochaetota > Spirochaetia > Treponematales > Treponemataceae > Treponema_B. The sequence continues at coordinate 23,823 of JBQNBK010000004.1, read as the reverse complement.
GGGAAAGGAAAAATTTCCTGTAAAGTTTAAAGTGGATCCAGCAGGAAAGGCAACATTAATGGTAAAAGAAGGTTCAGTTGTCGTGAATAGTGGCGATGAAGTAGAGAATGGAAAAAAATAAAAATTACTTTAAGCAATGTTGATCCTCAATATCAGGTTAAGAGTTGGATGGATGGAACTACTAAGATTGCCGAAAATACAGCCATGACTGCAGAAATAACTGTAACAAAGGCAGTGAATCTTGTAGTTACTTTGGAGCAAAAAAAAGTAAATTTTCCTGTAAACTTTAGAGTAGAACCAGCAGGTAAAGCAAAGTTAGTAGTTATGGAAGGTTCAAACACAGTGAATACAGGAACTGAAGTTGAACAAGGAAAAAAAGTCACATTTACTTTAAGCGATGTTGATCCTCAATATCAGGTTAAAAGTTGGATGGATGGAACTACTAAGATTGCCGAAAATACAGCCATGACTGCAGAAGTAACTGTAACAAAAGCAGTGGAAGTTGTTGTTACTTTGGAACAGAAAAAACCAAAGTTTACAGTAAACTTTAGGGTTGAACCAGCGGATAAGGCAACATTAGTAGCTATGGAAGGTTCAAACACTGTGAATGCTGGTAATGAAGTTGAACAAGGAAAAAAAGTCACATTTACTTTAAGCAATGTTGATCCTCAATATCAGGTTAAGAGTTGGATGGATGGTTCTACTCAAATTGCTGAAAATACTGCTATGAATGCAGAAGTAACTGTAACAAAGGCTGTGGAAGTTGTTGTTACTTTGGAACAGAAAAAACCAAAGTTTACAGTAAACTTTAGGGTTGAACCAGCGGATAAGGCAACATTAGTAGCTATGGAAGGTTCAAACACTGTGAATGCTGGTAATGAAGTTGAACAAGGAAAAAAAGTCACATTTACTTTAAGCAATGTTGATCCTCAATATCAGGTTAAGAGTTGGATGGATGGTTCTACTCAAATTGCTGAAAATACTGCTATGAATGCAGAAGTAACTGTAACAAAGGCTGTGGAAGTTGTTGTCACTTTGGAACAAAAATAAAGATCATAATATATTATTTTAAGGATTTCTTAATTTAAAAAGGGAATAAGTCTTGTTTTACAGGAGTTATTCTCTTTTTATATATAGAAGCTAATGTACTTAACACATTTTAACTTTTGCCTTGCATATATCAATTTGATTTGTTAAAATGATAGCTTACTAACTTTCATATTACACTACTATTTCATATCAAGCTTGAGAGGAAAAAATGCAAGAAGAATTGAAGTTGATTGAATTAGAAAAATCATATAATCCAAAAACTTTTGAAAATCATATATATAAACTTTGGCTAGAAAAACAATCTTTTACTCCTAAAGATAGGGGAACTAAAAAGACTTTTACTGTGATAATGCCACCTCCTAATGTTACAGGTATTTTGCATATTGGTCATGCATTGGATAATGTATTACAAGACATAGTAGTTAGATATAAGAGAATGTGTGGTTTTGAAACTCTTTGGGTCCCTGGTTGTGATCATGCAGGCATTGCAACTCAAAATGTTGTTGAAAAAATGCTTAGAAAAGACGGAATTGAACCTAAGACTCTAAAAAGAGAAGATTTTATAAATCGCACTTTTGAAGTGGCAATGTCTCATAAAGAAATAATTCAAAATCAACTTCGTACAATGGGTGTGAGTGTTGACTGGGATAGGTTTCGCTTCACAATGGATGAATCTTCTTCTAAGGCTGTAAATGAGGTGTTTTGCACTTTATATGAAGAAGGATTGATATATAAAGGAGAATATCTTGTTAACTGGTGTTCTTCTTGTGGTACAGCCTTGTCTGATGAAGAAGTGAATCACGAAGATGAAGCAAGCTTTTTATACTATGTTTTATATCCATTACTAAACGAAAAAGATGAGATTGTCTCACACATAGAAATTGCTACAACGCGTCCTGAAACAATGCTAGCAGATGTTGCAGTTGCTTGCAATCCTGATGATGAAAGATATAAGGGTATGATTGGTAAATCACTGCTTTTGCCAATTATAAACAAAAAAATTCCAATAATAGCAGATTCTTATGTTGATAAAGAGTTTGGTTCAGGTTTAGTGAAAATTACTCCTGCACATGATAGAAACGACTGGGAAGTTGGTAAAAGACATAATCTTCAAGTAATTAATATCTTAAATAAAGATGGAACTCTCAATAACAATGTTCCTGAAAAGTATCGAGGTTTAACAGTTAAAAAAGCTCGCTCGCTTATTTTAAAAGACCTTGAAGAACTTAATCTTTTGAAGGAAACAAAAAAACTAAAACATGCAGTGGGTAAATGTTATCGTTGTGGACAGACAATTGAACCGTATCTTTCAAAGCAATGGTTTGTAAAGATGGATAGCATGGCAAAAGAAGCTTTGCAAGCGTGGGAAAAAGAAGAGATTGTTTTTCACCCAAAGAAATGGGAAAATACATATACTCATTGGCTAAAAAATATTCGTGATTGGTGTATTTCAAGACAACTGGTTTGGGGGCATCGTATTCCTGTTTGGTCATGTGAAGATTGTGGGGAAGTGATGGTTTCTCGCGAGAATATAACAAAGTGTAAGAAATGTAGCTCTTCTAATGTTATTCAAGATGAAGATGTTTTAGACACATGGTTTTCTAGCTGGCTTTGGCCTTTTTCAACACTTGGTTGGCCTAACCAACTCTCTAGCGATTCATCTGATTATAAAAAGTTTTATCCAACTAATACTCTTGTTACAGGTTATGACATTATTTTCTTTTGGGTTTCCAGAATGATTATGTCTAGTTTGCATTTTACAAAACATGTGCCATTTAAAGATATCTATTTGCATGGACTTGTTCGAGATAAAAAAGGCAGAAAGATGAGTAAGTCTTTGGGGAACGGAATTGATCCACTCCTTGTTATTGATGAATATGGAGCAGATGCCTTAAAGTTTACTCTTTCTTTTTTGTGTGCTCAGGGACAAGATATTTTAATTGATATGGATACATTTAAAATGGGCTCTCGTTTTGCTAATAAGATTTGGAATGCTACGCGTTATATTTGCTCAAATCTTGAAGGGCGACATTTAGTTCCTGTAAAAAGGGAAGAACTTAAAGAAATAGAAAAATGGATTATTCATTCTATAAACGAAACAGCTATCGCAATTCATTCTGCTTTAGAAAGTTATCGTTATAGTGAAGCATCTCAACTAGTGTATGAATTCTTTTGGAATAATTATTGTGATTGGTATGTTGAAGGCTTAAAGCTTTCTTTTAAGGAAGATGAAAAAGAAAAAGATAGGGCAACGTCTGTTTATCTTTCTATTTTGGAAGAAGCTTTGCGTCTTTTGCACCCTTTCTTGTCTTTTGTTACAGAAGAACTCTATCAAAAGCTTCCTATTAATTGTGTTCAAAGTTTTGAAGATGTTCCTTCAATAAAGCCACGTTTTGAAGTTTTAGCAACTAGCTCTTATCCTAAATATGACGAAGCAAGAAAGGATAATGCGTCTTTTGAAAAATTCTCTATAATGCAACGCATAGTTAGGTCTATTCGAGCTTTACGTCTTGACTTGAATATTGCAGCAAGTGCAAAGTCTAAGGTTTATCTTGTTTTGGAAAAGAGTTGTGCAATTAGCCTTAAAGATAGAGATATGAGGCTTATTGAAATGCTTTCACGTTCTGAATATGTGAAAATATGCCAAGAAGAAAAGCCTAAAAATTCAATAGGTAGTGTTGATAGCAATTTTCAGATATTTATTGTTATTGATGGTGAAGTTAATATTGAAGAATTAAAGAAAAATTTCAATAAACGTTTAGAAGCTTTTGAAAAAGAAAAGAAACAATTGGAAGGAAAGCTTGCTAATAAAGGTTTTGTAGAAAATGCTCCAGTTGAAGTGATAGAAAAAGAAAAAAATAGGCTTTTGGATATAGCTTCGCAATCGAGTGTTCTTTTTTCATATCTTAAAGATTTAGATAAAATTAGCTAAAAAACTAACATAATGGTATACATAACTAGTAAATATATTATACAATATGAGGGAATATGGTTATAGCAATAGATGGTCCTGCAGGATCAGGTAAGAGTACGATTGCAAAGTTATTAAGTGAGCATTATCACGCTATTTTTATGAATACAGGAAGCTTTTATAGAGCTTTAACTTATACTTTGCTAAATGAAGTCAACAAAAATAATCTATCTTTAGATTCCTTAACAGAAGAATATTTAACTAATTTTACTTATAACTTGAAATTTGACTACAATAATGGTGATGTTTGCATTAATGGTGTGGATGTTTCAGGATTTTTGAGAAGTGATGAAGTGGAAAAATATGTTTCTTTTGTTTCTGCTTTTCCAAATGTGAGAAAAGAAATTAATAAAAAAATACAAAAAGCGTGTGAAGGCTTGGATATTGTTAGTGAAGGGCGAGATGCTACAACAGTAATTTTTCCAAACGCAGATGTAAAAATATATCTTGATGCTGATGTTGAGACAAGGGCTAAAAGACGGTATGAGCAAGGCACCAGCAACATGAATCTTGAACAAATTATTGACTCAATAAAAGAAAGAGATAATAGAGACAAAAATAAAAAAGAAGGTAGCTTACTTAAAGCAACTGATGCTCTATATTATGATACTTCACACTTGACTATAAAAGAAGTTTATGACATTATTATCCGTACTTTATACAACAAAGGGTTATATATGAAGAAGAAAGATGTAGCTACAGGTACAAGGGTTTCAGATGAAAGTATTCAAGCATTAAAAAAAGAGTATGACAATTTTGAGGCTCCTGAAGTTGGGACGATAAAAGCAGGTCGTATTGTTGCAATAGCTGGTGGTACAGTTTTTGTTGATGTTGGTGGAAAATCCGAAGGACATATACCACTAGAGGAATTTGATGAAGAACCTAATGTAGGTGAAGATGTCGATGTTTACATAATACGAACAGAAGGGAATAATGGAGTTCTTGAGGTTTCTAAAAAGAAAGCAGATAGAGTAAGAATCCAAGCGGCAATTGATGAAGCTTTTAAGAATGGAACTCCTATTAGTGGAACAATTGCAGATGTTTCAAAGTCAGGTTATAGGGTTAGACTTGGTGCAGATATCATGGCTTTTTTGCCTATGAGTCAAGCAGATACACAACGTGTTGAAGAGCCAGAAAGCTTGTTAAAAGAAAAATCTTATTTTTATATTGAAAGAATGTCTTACAACAAAAAAGCTAATGAATATAATATAGTTGTAAATAGGCGTAAGTATCTTGAAGAAGTAGCAGAAAAAACACGTGAAGAATTCTTTAGGACAGCACAAATTGGAGATACTGTTGAAGGTGTTGTTAAGAGTTTCACAAGTTTCGGCTGTTTTGTTGATTTAAATGGCTTTGATGGATTGTTGCATGTTAATGACATGAGTTGGGGGCATGTGGCTCGTCCTAGAGATTTTGTCAAGAAAGGTGATAAAATACAACTAAAGGTTATCAGACTTGAGCCAGAGAGTAAGCGCATTAATCTTTCATTGAAGCATTTTACTCCAGATCCATGGCTTGATTTTGAAAATAAGTTTAGCGTTAATGATGTGGTTACAGGTACTGTAACAAAAATCACTGATTTTGGTGCATTTATAGAACTTGCAGAAGGAATTGAAGGTTTGGCTCACATAAGTGAATTTAGTTGGGTTAAAAAAATCAATAAGCCTGAAGACCTTTTGAGAATTGGGGATAAAGTTCAGTGTATGGTATTAGGGTATGACATACAAGCTGGACGTGTTTCTTTAGGCTTAAAGCAAGTTACTGAAAATCCTTGGGATACTATAGAAGAAAGATATCCTGTAGGAACTAGACTTTCACGTGAAGTTGTGAAAATAACTAATGCTGGTGCATTTATAAAACTTGAAGAAGGAATTGATGGGTTTTTGCATGTTGATGATATTTTCTGGACAAAAAGAATTAAAAATCCTTCTAAAGAGTTGGAAGTTGGAAAAACAATAGATGTGATTGTTATTGAGTGCAATACTGAAAATAGACGTATTAAGCTTGGTGTTAAGCAACTTACAGATGATCCATGGAAGGTTTTTGCTAATACATATAAACCTGGATCAGTAGTTGAAGGTGAAGTGACATCTATCACTGATTTTGGGCTTTTCTTAAAAGTGCCCGGCGATATTGAAGGTTTAGTTCATAAGCAAAATCTTGTTGAAAACAAGGGAGATTCTTCAGATGAAGCTCTTGCTAAATATAAAGTTGGAGATAAGATTAAAGCTGTAGTTATGGAAGTTCATCCAAAAATGCAAAAAGCTACATTCTCTGTGAAAGATTTGAAGAAAAAAGAGCAACAAGCTGAAATTTCTAAATATATGTCTAGTACACAAGAGGATGATGGACCTTATACACTTGGAGATTTGTTGAAAACAAAAAAATCCTAACATGAGTATTGAAACATGTGAAGATATAAACAAAAAGCGGTTTGATTCTTTAGTTCAAACCACTTTGCTTTTAAATTCTGATTATGCTGATTTCAATGCTTTGTTGAATACTATTGTTTTGCAAGCAATGAATGTTGTTTCTGGCGAAGCAGCTTCTTTGCTTATGGTACAAGATGATAAGAATAGCTTGAGATTTGAGGTGGCTGTAGGACCTAAAGGGGTTGAAGCTAAGAATATTGTTTTAGGTCTTACAGGTATAGCTGGTTGGGTTGTTAAAAATAATAAAAGTTTGATAATCAATGATGTTTTGAGTGATTCTAGGTTCGATCCTAGCGTACAAAAAGCTACTGGTTATCGAAACAGAAACATGCTTGCTTGTCCTATGCGAGTTGGTGGGGCTTGTGTTGGTGTTATTGAAGTCTTAAATAAATCTAAAGGTGAAGACTTTATTAATGATGATCTTGCAACTTTGGAACTCTTTGCTAGTCAAGCAGCTCTTTCTTACCATAATTCATATAAGTTTAAAAAATCTAATGAGGAAATCATAAATTTACAAGACCAAGTAAAGCAGGATAAAGGCTATCACACAATGATTGCTAAAAGTCCTGTTATGCTTGAGCTTATTGAATTTTGCAAAAAGATAGCAACTTCTAATGCTTCTGTTTTAATATTGGGTGAAAGTGGTGTTGGTAAAGAGCTTATTGCAGAGTTGTTGCACTTATATTCTGGACGTGCCGATAAACCTCTTGTACGTGTTAATTGTGTTGCACTACCTGAGGGGCTTTTAGAAAGTGAATTGTTTGGGCATGTTAAAGGGGCCTTTACGGATGCCGTAGCAGATAGAGTTGGGCGTTTTGAAGCTGCTAACACAGGCACTATTTTTTTAGATGAAATTGGTGAATTACCGCTTTCTTGTCAACCAAAATTATTAAGAGTTTTGCAAAATAAGGCTTTTGAAAGAGTTGGTTCCAGTAAGACTGTTAATGTGGATGTGCGTGTTGTTGTGGCTACCAATAGGGATTTAGGTGTTTTAGTGAAAGACGGGAAGTTTCGCTCTGATTTATATTATAGGCTCAACGTGTTTCCTATTACTGTGCCACCTTTACGAGAAAGACCTGAAGATATATTAGAACTATCTAGCTTTTTCCTTAAAAGATTTAGTAGAGAAGTAAAAAAGAACTTTTTAGGTTTTACTACTGGAGCATTAGATAGTTTACTTATTTATAAATGGCCGGGTAATGTGAGAGAACTAGAAAATGCTGTTGAACGTGCTTGTGTTATAGGTAGTCCACCTTATATTAGGGCTGAAGATCTGTTTTTTGGTGTGAGTGAATTTACTCCAAAAACTGACTACGTTATTAAAGATAAAACCTTAAAAGATGCAACAGAAGATTTTAGAAAGCTTTATATACAAGATGTTTTAAAACAAAATAGTGGTAATCGTACGGAAGTCGCAAAAATTCTTGATATTCAAAGGACGTATTTGTCAAAATTAATAAAAGAACTCAATATAGAGGAGTGTTAAAATGGCTACAAAAAGTAATGATGGAATGTTATTATCAGATAAAGTTAATGATTTCTTATCAACAAATAGGCGAATTATTTTAGCTTTTATTGCTAGTGTAGTGTTGTTGGTGATTGTTATAACTGTTTATTTTTCTTTTGCTAGCAAAAAGAAAGTTGATGATTTAGCAAGTGTTGAACGCATTCTTTTTGATTTGAATAAAGAAAAAGAAGATATTGAAAAAAAACAAAAAGAAGAATTAGAAGCTAAGAAAAAAAACGAAGAACAAGCTAATGACGAGGAGATAAAAGTTGAAGAAAAAGCAGATGAGAGCATTTCTCCTGAGATACTACAAAAAGAGGACACTGCTATTTTAGAACTTGAAAAACTTGGCGGAACTGCCAAAGGATATGCTTCGTATCTTGCATTTTATAATATTGCTGATATGTATTTTGTAAGAAAAGACTATTCAAAAGCAAAGGATTATTATCTTAAAGCATACAATACGCTTCCTTCTAATTATGTAGCCGGAGTTTTGCTTTTTAATATTGCAGTATGTATAGAAGAAATGAAAGGTGAGCTTACTGAAGCTCTTGAATATTATAAAAAAGCTACTGAGGTAAAAGACTTTCCTATTAAGCCACGTGCAATGCTTAATGTTGGACGCATACAAGAAAAACTAGAAAAGTTTGATGATGCTATTGCTACATATAATGACTTATTAGAAAAATATCCTGATAATGAGTTTGCACTAATTGGTAAATCAAGAGCCATTGAATTAAATATTAAAAAATCTATGTAGCAGCTTATTTTTAGAGTTGATTACATAAGCAATTTATAAAAAAAAGAGTCTTAAAAGCTAGAAGTTTTTAAGACTCTTTTTTTATATCTTTTAAGTATTTTTAATTATTCAAAATTTAACTCAACAGTTTCTATTTCTTCTCTATGTTTTAGTTTTAGATATAGAGTTTTTGTATTTTGGTTGTATACATAACCAGATGAATCATATGTTTCAAAATGTGGATCTGTTCTAAAATGTATGTCGTGAATTTTGATATCATTAAATTTTTCAATACCTTGCAACATAACATAGTGGGATGCACCTTTTTGAAAATTAACTTCAAAAAGTATTGCATTATCTGAATGCTTTTTTATTCTTATGTCTTTGGCACAAGTTAAAGCAAAAATACTCCTATTTTCTCCATGAATGAGAGAGAGTTCATGTGTATACCATGTATTTTCAGGAAAAAAGATGTGGTATAAAATATCAGCACCAATAATCAATGTATCACTAGCCATAAGTCCTTCTTTTTTATTTTCATCTTGTTTGACACTAAATGATGAAGGGAAAAATGAAGGATCTTGAGTGAAAGAATAAAGAGAATTAAAAAGTAAATAACCAGTGCCTTTAAGAAGTTCATTACTAACTTCATTACCATAATTAATAAGTATTTTTGCAATATTAAATGTATCCAAAGAATCAACCATATTTTCTCGAGTATAAATATAAAGCATATCTTCTATTGCAAAAAGTTTTTCTAACAAAGCCTTTTCACATTTCTTAGTGATATTTTCAATATTTTTTTCAATTCCATAAGCCTTTTTATAGTCAATTGAGAATTGTAAAACATTAGCTAATTGCAAGGCAGTCATGTTTTTTTCATCAATAGTCTCAATAAATTCAAATATATTGTTGACTAAAGTATGTTCTTCTCTATTAGTTAAAAAAGTTAAAAGAGAAGAATGTTCAAACAATGAATAATCTTTATTATTTAGCTTTGTACTTATAGTTTTAATTTCTTCTTCATCTTCAATCATCTTTATTTTATAACTTTCTATAAGTCCACCATAGTAAAGAGAAGATAAAAGTGTTCGTTTATTTTTGGGTAAAAGTGAAATGGGATATTTTTCTATTGTTGAAGTAAAAAAGCCTCGTTTTGCATTTTCTGCAACAAAAGATACAAGAGTTTTTTCACTGTGTTTTCTATTTCTAATTTGTTTTTCAAAAGTATCCAAAAAAACATCAATACATTCATTTAAATTGTCTTCATATTTTTCTTTAGAAGCTATGCTATTTGCCAACATATTCTCTAATTTTAAGCTTTCTTTAGTTAGGTGAGTGTGATAAGAAATAAAAGTATTATTTTTAGAAAAAGATATAAATGGAGATGAATCTTCATGCCCAATAATTCCATCTTGCAATTTTGAAAATGCAAACTTCTTTTTTTTGTATTGAACAAAAAAATTGTCTCCTATCTTTTCTAATCTAGCATTTTGCGTAAGCTTATATGGAAGATATAATTCTTTTATTCCTTTTCCAAGCTTACAACTTATGTTTAAAGCTTCAATTTTATCATCGGTGTTTTTTATGTCTCTATCATTTGTAGTAAAATTAAGAACAGAGCCACTATCAAAATTTAAAGAAAATACAGAACCTTTTACGTTATAAGAAGTAATTTTTATTTCATCTACGCTATTATTATCATATCTTACTTTTACAGGACTTTGTTCTGTAATAAAGATTGCAAGACCATTTGACGTTATATGTAATGGTAGTAATAGTTCTTGTTTTTCATCTTTGTTTATAAAATACCTACCATAAACGTTGAGGTGTGAATTTTCATAATGAAAAGAAACACCTTTTTTGAATTGAATAAAAAAAATAAAAAACAATATTAATAAATATAAAAGTGAAAAAATAACTATCCTACTTGAAATATGTTTCATAACCGTATATTTTAACATTCATTCGCTTATACTGCAATAAGCAAATTCGGGAGATATAATGCAACATAACAAAAAAATTGTTAAGTTATTTTTGGCTTGTTCCTTTTTAGTTTTTTCTTGTGTTTCCACACCTAAGGTGCAGGAAATAGAACAAGAGATTATAGAAGATGTGCAACAACCAACAGAGAAAAAAATGGGAAAGCATGATTTTGGTTTGCTTTTGCAGTCTTTCTTGGTTAATGGAGATTATGAAAGTGCCTTAGCATTGTTTGAAAAAACAGAAGATCTTGATAAATCAGTTTTAGAAGATGTTTCAACAAAGATATTGCATCTTTCAATATTAATTTCTGCTAATAAAATTTCAAAAGCCAAAGCTATGGTTTCACAACTAGAAGAAGAATATCCAAATAACGTAGAAGTTCTTTATTGTAGAGTGATGATTGCACAAAGTCAAAATGATGATAAAACAAAATCAGAATACTTAAAAAAAATACTTACAAGATTTCCACATGATAGCTGGGCATTAACAGAGCAAGGATTGGATTTATACACTAAAAAAAACTACAAAGGAGCTAAGCTTAAATTTCTAGCTGCCCTTAAAAACTCTCCAAAAAATGTTGAAGCTCTTTTAGGTCTTGCAAGGGTTAACTACATGCAAAATAGGCTTAAAGATGCAGAATCTAATTTAAATTTAGTGTTGGAAGTTAATAAGGATAATAGCATTGCATTAGCAGAACTTGCGAGAATCAAATCAGAAACAAACAGAATATTACAAGCTGTTGAAGACATGAAAAAAGCTACAGAATTAGATAAAGATATTCCAAGTCATTGGCTTGATTTAGGAATTTATACTATGCAGATTGGAAAGAAAGATGAAGCAAAAGAAGCTTTTACTAATGTAATTAAATTAGATCCATCTTCTTACATGGCATATATTTATAGGGCTGGAATAAATGATGAGTTAGGTTTTTCAAAAGAAGCATTAGAAGATTATAATAAGATTATTTCATTATATCCTGCATATTATTTTGCATTTGAAGGAGCTGGTATTCTTTATACTCAAAACCAAGAATGGGATAAGGCAGCTGTTTGCTTTAAAAATGTATTAAAAAGAGCTGTAGATCACTATCAATATGCAATTTTATCATCATTTTGTTTATACAAAGCTGGAAAAGAAAAAGAAGCAAAAGAGCTTATGCGAGAATATCTAAAAGTTATGGATAAAACCACAAAAGAAGATGAATACTTTTTAGCAAGACTTTTCTTAGAAAACTCTGGTGATAGTGATGTAAATAATAGAATAGCAAAAGTGAAAGAAAAAACTACTTATTACAAAATGATGTTTTATCTAGGAGCTTATTACGAACTTAAAGGAAAAAACTTGCTTGCAGAAAAGTGTTATCTTGAAGTTTTAAGTGCAAAAGTTCCTTCATTTATTGAATATCGCCTTACACAAATGGGAATGGATAGATTAAAACAAAAATCTTAAAAAACAACCCTTGTTATAATTATTTAATCAAATATTTTTAATAATTATAATTTTAAGATAATTTAAGGAACATTGTTATGGAAAAAGAACTATCAGAGAATACTGAAACACAAAATAAAGCTATAAAAAAGCTAAATTTGAATGGTAAAGAAATAATATTATTGGGCACGGCACATGTTTCAAATAAAAGTATTGAAGAAGTAAAAGAAGCTATTCAAAAAGAGATGCCAGATGTTGTCTGTGTGGAATTAGATGAAGCTCGTTATAACACTTTGACAAATCCAAAAGAATGGAAAGAAATAGATATAATTAAGTTATTAAAAGAAGGAAAAGGATTTTTGCTTTTAGCAAATCTAGCATTGCAAGCTTTTCAGAAAAAATTAGGGCTTGAAATGGGAGTAAAGCCAGGTGATGAAATGAAAGCTGCAATTGAAATGTCTAAAGAATTAAATATAAAAACTGCTTTAGTTGATCGTCCTGTTCAAATAACGCTAAAAAGAGCGTGGGCTAAAAGTTCTTTTACTAATAAATCAAAACTAATTGCGATAATGTTATCAAGTGTTTTCACAAATGAAAAGCTTTCTCCAGAAGAAATAGAAAAACTAAAATTAGAAAGTGCTATGGATGGTGTTATGTCGGATGTTTCTGATGAATTACCAAACATAAAAGAAGTGCTTATTGATGAGCGTGACCAATATCTTGCTTCAAAGATATGGAAAACAGAAGGCAAAAAACTAATAGCTGTATTAGGTGCAGGGCATCTACCTGGTGTTGAAAGATTTTTGTATCAATTTAATGATAATGATGAAGCTAGTAATTCTGTTGATAAACTGGAAGAACTTCCTCCCAAAAGCAAAATGAAAATAGCTCTTTCTTTCACTCTTCCAGCTCTAATTCTAACTTTAATCATTATAGGCTTTTTTAAGGGCGGGCTTTCTACTACAAAGTCACAACTTATTTCATACATTTTATGGAATGGTGGGCTTTCTGCAATTGGTTCTGTCTTTGCATTGGCTAACCCTATTACTATTTTAGCTTCATTTTTAATTGCTCCAATTACATCTATAAATCCATTTATTGGTGTGGGTTTTTTCACTGGAATATTACAAGCATGGATAAAAAAGCCACAAGTTAAAGATATGGAATCTTTGTCAGATGATATTTGCACATTCAAAGGGTGGTATAAAAATAGAATTACTCATGCACTCTTAGTATTTTTATTATCAAGTATAGGAAGTTCAATAGGAACGTTTATAACAGTTCCAGCACTTATTTTGAATATATTCAAATAGGAATAGCTATGAATAGATTATTTAAGATTTGGTTTATATGTTTTTTTAGTCTTTCCAGTCTTGTATTTTCTGTTGAATGGGAATGGGGAGCAAGTGAGAATACAGAGGCAACAATAGAAGCTGATGATAATACAAAATCAGAAGAGAAAAATCAAATAGAAGAAACTGAAGAAAATGTTGAAGCTTTGATCAAGGCTTTTGATGATTCAAAAGCAAAAGCAAACAAAGCGGGACAAAAAACAAGTAGTATAGCTTTTTCACGTGCTCCACATAAGTTTTTGGGGGGCGTTAATGACATAGTGCTTGAACATAATAGAGGAGACTCTTTTTATGTTGCAGGTGAAGATGGTTTTGTTACAAAGTGTTCTTATCCTTCATTTACAACTGAAACATGGCAACTTTCTAACCTACCAATAAAGAAAATAGCAGCCCATCCTGATGGCAAGACAATAGCACTTTATGAAAGTGATGGAAGAGCCATTCATAAAATATCTGTATGGGAATGGCAAGGAAAAAAAAGAATATTTATTATAAGACCAAATTATCTTATTACATCTATTTCGTGGTCTGCAAATGGTAGCTATCTTTTTGTTGGCAACACAGAAAAAGGTATAGAAATTTTTGATAAGAATGGGAAAATAGTTAATATATATTCCACACCACCGGGTATTATTTTACTTTCAACTACAGGTAAAAGAGAAAAAAGCATAGTAACTTATGGAAAAGGTGGAAAACTTACATACACAAGCCTTGCCAGTAGAAAAAAATTAGCAGAATATCAAGCAATTGAAGGGCTAGAAACTCCTAAAATGATTAAGAATTTCACTAGAATGTTAGGCTATAAATCTGGCAAAGTTTATGTGATCAATGCTTCTACTGGGGAGTCTGTAGAAGAATATAAGACAGCTAATGCTATTTTTACGACAGAGCCAGATCATGATAGCCCTACATGGATAGAAAGAGTGAACAAAAAAAACAAGTATGTTTTGCGTAATGGGAAGAATGTATCAACTTCTTTTGTCTTGCCAAATGCAATTGGTATAACATGTGGCATTTCTATCATGTCTAGTGTCATTGCAGGAACAAATAATGGTGAAATATATGTAATTAATAACGACCAAAACAAGATTACTACATTTTGTCCATGTGAATATAAAGTCAATGATACTCAAAGTATAACATCTAGCCCTACGTCCATTTTTTTGCTCCAAAATGGAAATTTACTCTCACAAAAAAGCTATAATGAACAAGCTACTCTTCTAAAAGAAAATGTAGATGCTAATTCTTTAATTTATTCAGAAGATTTGTTTATTTTATGGAGTAAAGGGGAAAAAAAACCTATATATAAATACTCCATAAATGAAAAAAATCAAACTGTTCTTTATAAAGGACGCACTCCAATTCTTTCTTGCTTAGCATTAAAAAATAAGCTTACTGTAGTGGAAGCTTCTGGTTTGGTTTCTCTTATAGATATTGAAAGTGGAAAATCTATTGTTTCTACATCAATAAGTGGTGCTCAAAGTGCTGTGCAAAGAGGGGATTCACACATAATTATAGCAAAAAACTCATTAGATAATAGCCAAGCTCCTCTTTTTGAACTTAACTTAGCAACAATGGAGAGAACCCCAATAAGACTTGAAGGAGAATTAACTTTTTCTTTAACGCATAATGAAGAACTTAGCAATACTTTTTTTTGTTTTCTCTTAACTTCAAATGAAAATGGTGCAAGCACAAACCTAATTAAGTTTGTAACTGATGGAGATAGAACATTAAGTGGAAAATTTGAAAACTTACTTTCTTATAACGATGAAGATTTTGCTTCTTTTATTTTAAGCTATAAAGATGTCCTAATTACGAATTTAGGAAAAGAAAATCTAATATATTTTAATTTGTTTTCTAAGAAAAGTTTTAAGATGGAAAGAGATTATGCCTTGCCTAAAATAGCAAGTATTTTTGGTAACTATATAGTTAGTGTAAACACTGATGGGTCTCTTACTTGGTATGATAAAAACACACTAAAAATAGTCAATAAGAGATAGGGAAAACACTATCCTGTTTTATAGTTTTGTTTTCTTAAAACAAATGAGGTAAGATATGTTTTTAATAAAAAAGATATGGATTGTTTTTATCGTTTTTATCCTAATTAATGCAAATATTTTTAGTCAAGAAACAGTTGAAGATGAGGGAGAGGCAATAACTTTTCCATATGGTTTTTATTTTGGTCCGAAATTTGTAGTTAATCAAGTTGATGATGAAGGATTGTATACTCCTTTTGAAGCAAGTGTTGCATTTGGTTTTGAATATGAATATAGAGCTGCAAAATATTTTGAGATACAACCATCACTGGAACTTTCTTTTTTGCACCATTTATGGACAGGCAAAATGGCAAGCCTTTCAGAAATAGAAAATAAAACAGCTTTTACTTTTGCATTTACTGCGGAATTACCACTTATGCTTGCTTTTGATATTCAAAAGTGGACAGTATCTTTTGGTCCTAGCTTAGCGGTTCTTATTAGATTTAGTGCATTAGATTTAGGGATAAAAGGCTCGGATATTGGAAACAATAAGATCACTGCAAGCGAAGAAGTGGCAAAGATTAATTCATATTTTTGGCAAGAGGGTAGATGGTTTTATCCTGCATTAAGAACAAAATGTGAATATACCTTTAATACTGGTTGGAAAGTAGGTCTTTTGTTTAGTGCCTACCTTCCAATTTCAAATATTTGGGCATCTGCCAAAGCAGAAACCTCTACAGGAAAAATCCCATTTTTCCACGATAGCATATTCAATTTAAGTATAATTATGCATCCTGGGAAAAAGAAGTAATTTTTTCTTCAATATATTTAATAAAATCCTGAAGACTCATAACTTTTTGTTCTCCGCCTCTTATTCTAACAGCCACAGCTTCTTCACTTGCTTCTTTTTCACCAACAATCAAAAGATATGGTATTTTTAGGCTTTGGTGTTTTCTAATTTTTGCATTCATTCTTTCAGTTGAATCATCTGCTTCAACCTTAAAGCCTTTTTCAATAAGCACTTTTTTAACTTTCAAAGCATATTCATTAAAGGTTGGGGCAACAGGAATGATAACTGCTTGAATTGGAGAAAGCCATGGGGGTAAAAGCCCTGCACAGTTTTCTATCAAAATACCAATAAATCTTTCCAAAGAACCTAAAGCTGCACGATGCAACATAACAGGGTGTTTTTTTGTGTTGTCTTCTGCTATATACTCAGCATTAAGACGTTCTTTTGAAGGCAATTGATAGTCAACTTGAATAGTGCCACATTGCCACTCTCTTCCTATTGCATCAATCAAAGTAAATTCGAGTTTTGGTCCATAAAAAGCACCTTCACCTTCTGCAATGGTATAGTCAAGCATTGCTACATTACATGCTTGTTTTAGTGCTTGTTCTGCCCTATCCCAAGTTTCATCATCACCTATTCTCATCTCTGGTCTAGTTGAAAACTTCACTTTTATATCTTCAGCTGCAAAACCAAAATCATTATACATTCTTTTTAGAAGTCTACAGAACTTTGCAACTTCTTCTGATATTTGTTCATCTCGACAAAAAATATGTGCATCATCTTGAACAAAGCCCCTCACACGCATGATTCCATGAAGAGAACCTGAAGGTTCATTTCTAGTGCAAGAACCAAATTCTGCTAAACGTAATGGTAAGTCTCTATAGCTTTTAAGCCCTCTCTTAAATATTTCAACATGACCTGGACAATTCATTGGTTTTAGGGCAAAGGTTCGCTTTTCACTTTCTGTAATAAACATATTTTCTTTATACTTAGCCCAATGCCCAGACCTTTCCCATAAAGAACGTGGCATAACAAAAGGAGTGTTCACTTCGTGATAACCATCTTCCTTTAGCCTACGACGCACATAAGCTTGCACAGTAAGATAGATATCCCAACCTTTAGGATGCCAAAATACTTGACCGGGATCTTCTTCGTCTAAATGAAACAGATCAAGAGCGACACCTAGTTTTCTATGATCTCTTTTTTCTGCTTCTTCTAAAAGATTCAAATATTCTTTTAAGTCGTTAGGATTTTCCCATGCAGTGCCATAAATGCGGGTTAGCATAGGACGGTTTTCATCACCTTTCCAATATGCTCCAGCAATTTTCATAATCTTAAATGCTTGAGGATTAATTTCTTTCATTGAATCAACATGAGGTCCTCTACATAAGTCAACAAAATTACCAGATGTATATGTGCTTATTTCAGCATCTTGTGGTAAGCCATTAATAAGTTCAATTTTGAAAGGTTGATCTTTAAAAAGCTCTAAAGCTTCTTGCCTATTTATTACTGACTTAACAAAAGGAGCGTTGCTTGCTAATATACGCCTCATTTCTTTTTCAATCTTAGGCAAATCTTCATCTTTTATTGGACGTGGAAGCTCAAAATCATAATAAAAACCTGTATCAATAGCTGGTCCTATGGCAACACGAGTGCCTTCAAAAAGATTTTTAACAGCCTCTGCCATAACATGTGCTATGCTATGCCTAATAAGGGGCAATCTTTCTGATTTTTTATTTAAAACTGACATAGGAACACCTCCAAAAGATATGCAAAATCAAGAGATTAAGTCTATTGCAAAAAAAAATAAATATCAATGCTTCAACAAAACTTAATGGTACACTTTAATTATAACAAAATCTTTTTTTATAACTTGTAATAAATTTGAGTTTATGGTTTTATTAAAAGATGGGAGTTATTAATGAAGTCTTTTTTTAATCTTATTTCTTTCTACACATATTCATTATTTTTGTGTAATGACAACATAAAAATTTTATACTTTAACAAAGTTTAGCTAGAGTTTTTTTCAACTCTAGCTAGACTTTGCAAATACTCTAGCTAGAAGTCGTTTAAACTCTAGCTAGACTATGGTCTCGTTAACGGCCGTTTTCGCCTATCGTTAACGACCGTTTTTGCTATGCGAGAACGTACGTTAACGGCATGCAAACTCGCATATAATCGATATCAAAAACTGCATATAAATGAGATTCAAAAATAGCACTTTCAATGCACAGGATTATTTAACTACTGAATAGTCTTTTATATGAAGATTTACTTTTAATGCTATAGTTTTCATATAGCATTAAAAGAGTAAGAGTTAAGCATTATAAATGTTGAAAAATTGATATGAGGATAATTTAATAAACTAAGATAAAAAGAGGAAAACTTAAAACATGAGGAAAGTTAAAGTTGATGATATTATCTTCTCAAACGCACGTTTTCAATGTCATTACTAAAAAGCTCTCTTAAATCATTGAGCTTTAGAGCCATTAAAGCCATGCGGTCAATTCCAATTCCCCATGCAAGCACTGGCACATCAATGCCCATTGCTTTGGTAACTTCAGGACGCATAATACCAGAGCCCCCTAGTTCAAACCAACCAATAACAGGATGTTTAATATGCACTTCAATTGAAGGTTCTGTGAATGGAAAATATCCGGGAACATATTTCACTTCAGTGGCTCCTGCAATTTCAACTGCAAAAATCTTTAGTATGCCAAGTAGTGTTTTAAGATTAACATTCTCTCCTAAGACAATACCTTCTGTTTGGTAAAAGTCTGATAGGTGAGTAGCATCAACTTTGTCAGAGCGAAAACATCTAGCTATACCAAAATATTTTCCCGGTACTTTTGCATTTCTTAATTGTTTTGCAGATAGCACTGTTCCTTGACTTCGTAAAATTAGTCTACGTGTAAAATCTTTATCAAACTCATAATTCCATCCACGACTTCCTGTGTTTCCACCATCTTTATGTATTTGAGAGACGCGAGTGAGATATGGTTCTTCAATTGAGGCAGCATGTGTTGGATTTTTTATGTAATAAACATCATGAATATCTCTTGCTGCATGAAACTGTGGCATGAATAAAGCATCAGAGTTCCAAAAGTCTGTTTCCACAAGAGGTCCGTCAAATTCTTCAAAACCCATTCCTACTAGTTTATCTTTTACACTTTCTAAAAAATCTACATATGGGTTGGTTCTTCCCAATAACATTCTTGCTGGGGGAAGATTGATATTATAGGCTCTAAATGTTTTACTTTTCCACTCTTCGGTTTTTAGCATTTCTTGAGTGAGTTGCCCAGCTTCTTCTCCTGTAATTCCAGCTTTTTCCAAAGCTTTAGTTACTTCATTTGCAAGTGGAGTGAACTCATAAAAAATCTCATCACGTTCCACTATCTTAAATGGAACATCATTAGCACCTCTTTTTTTAGCAATTGAAAGAATAACTTCTTTTTCTTCGTTTGTGAGCTCCTCATCTTTTAAAACATGCTCTTCGTTTTTAAGCACTTTGTTAAATAAACTATCAATAATACTCAGCTTTTTTGATTGTAATTCTCTTATAAAGACTACATTCTTTTCTTCGTCCATCTTTACAGCCCCTTCTTTAGAAAGGAAACTAAAGGCAGCACCTGCTTCTTTGAAAGTGATGGATAATGCGGTTGTTATGTCTGGTAGCTTTATTTTCTTTTGTTTTTCGAGAAAAGATATAAGTCTTGATTCAGGCATTCCATTTTTGGCATAAGAAGCACCTACTTCAGTAAGCTCATAAAAAACATGTTTTATTCTTTTTGTTTCTTTAATAAGGTTTTTCATATTAAGCCATGAAAAAGCTTGATTTGCATGACCTTCTTTAAACTTTAAGTGGTCTATTAAAAGTGATGCTGAAAGTTGTGTATGTTTTTTTAAGTTTGTTAAAACTTTAATTTCTAAAGGGTGAAGGTTTTTTAACATTGAAATAACGTCCATGAAAGGCACTCCTTTTTTTGTAATAGGAGCATATAATAGAAGAGTATTATTTTTGTTTCAAGATGATAAATTGTGGGATGGGATTTTAATAAAAAGGTTGTAGCAAAATGCTACAACCAGTTGTTGATTTTTAAGCAGTTTTATTCAATAACTGCTATAACATCGTTTGCTTTAACAATCAAATGTTCTTCACCTTCAATTTTAATTTGAGTTCCAGCATACTTATCATAGATAACCCTATTTCCTACAGAAACCTTAATTTTTTCTTTATCGTCTCCAATAGCCACAACAACTGCTTTTTGTGTCTTTTCTTGGGCTGTATCTGGAATTATAATTCCAGAAGCTGTTTTAGACTCTGCAAGCTCAGGCTTTAGCAAAATACGATCTTGTAATGGTTTCACTTTCATTTCTAACCTCCAAAAGAACCTAAATTACTTAGTTTAATGTTTTTATTGTGTCAATAAGATACATATTCTTAATATAAAAACATCAAAGTGTATCCTTATAGCTAACTAAAAGGACAATATTAAACTGAATATACTCAAATTATATCAAAAAGGCAAGTTAAAAATAATTGAAGCTATAAAAAGCAAGCTCATTTTTAGCTAAAAACATATAAATACTGCACTTCTTACAATAATTCACTGCAAAATAGCTAATATTTATATTCTTTTATAAAAATAATGTTTTGGCATGGTTTTTGCTATATAGGTGAATGAAAGGTTTGGTAAAATACCTTGGAGGGGAATTATGAAAAACACATCAACATTTGGTAAATTGGAAAAAACAGAGTCATTGGCTATATACTTAAAAGAAATAAATAGCATTCCTCTACTCACTGCTGAAGAAGAAAAAGAATATGCAATTCTTGCAGCAAAGGGAGATAAAAAAGCAAAACAAAAATTAGTTGATAGTAATTTACGTTTTGTTGTGAAAATAGCAAAAAAATATAGAAATAATGGGCTTTCTTTTTCAGATTTAATAAGCGAAGGCAACATTGGTCTTATATTGGCAGCAGATAAGTTTGACCAATCTAAGGGATTCCGTTTTATATCTTATGCTGTTTGGTGGATTAAACAAACTATTCTAAAAGCTATATCAGAAAAGTCGAAAATAATTCGCCTTCCTGTGAATAGGATTAACGAACTTTCAATAATTGAACAAGAACGTGAAAAAATTAATGGAAAGGTAAACATTGGAGAAATTGCTTATTCAATGAATATTGATACTCCCACTTTGAATGCAATGCTTAATGTTTCTAAGGGGACACTTTCTTTTGATGAGCCAATCAAAAAAGGGGATTCTGATTCTTTTGTTGGCGAGTTGATAAAAGATGAAACACAACCTTCACCTGAAACTGAAATGGTGAATCAAAGCTTAAAAGAAGAAATTCAGACTATGCTTTCAACTCTTTCTAATAGAGAAGCAGCAATTCTAAAATATAGGTTTGGGCTTGCAGGTGAAGAACCTCATTCTTTATTAGAGGTTGGCATGGAATTTAATTTAACTAAAGAAAGAATTAGACAAATTGAAAAAAAATCAATTGAGAAATTAAAAAGAGTTGCAAAAAATAGAGGACTTGAATATTACGTAGCTTAAGTTCAAATTATGGGAGGGAGGGGCAATGCTGTTTCCTTCCCTCTATTGAATATATATGGTGGCTAGCCGATAAAAGATATATGAGGAAGACACCTCTTTTAATATTTTTAGTACTCATCTATATTTTCTCAATAAACAAAGCAGATGCACTATGTATTCCTGCATATCCTTTTGAATTTTCTTACTCAATATATTCAGGAGAGAATAAAGGAGATGTAACCAACCTTTTGCGTATTAATGCAGGAATTAGACTAGAAATGTTAAAAGCAATGTATTTTGACATTTTCTTTAAAGGTGATCTCATCTTGAATATGAATAAAGAAAAAGGGCTTTATGCTGATTTATTGCAAAAAGATATTCAAGAGTTTTTAAATGTTTCGGCAAACTTTCCAAGCATAATGGGAAAACGTATTTCTTTTTCGTTATTTTTTGGTAAATATGATGAGCTAGGTTCTGATTCTATTTTAAGAGAACACTTAAAAAGAAGTGCTTCAGCTTCTATTTTTATGAAAAGTTATCCTGCAAATGTGTTCCGCCCAAATCTTGATATTTTAGGTGTTGGTTTGGCTCTTTATGGAGCTGCATCAAATGGATTTTATACAGGATTTTATAGTCATTGGAATGCAAAAACTAATGATGACTTAGTATACACAAACGATTTCCGTTTTGGTTTTAACTATTCTAGCTTTAGTTTTGAATCTTTTGTTGGGTTTTTAGCCAAAAAGAATGCACGTGATTTTAGAATGAGAATAGGTCTTATGGGATCTATAAGTATAGAAGAATATGAGCTGTTTTTTGAAATGGGCTTTGCACGTTTAGCATTACAGAATTTTGGCTGGAAAGAACTTAATTCACAATTTTATGTGCTTTTTGAGCCTAGAATTACACGTCCGTTATTTAATGTGGCTGTCTCATTTTTTATGTCTTCTCCATTTCAATTGCCAAGTGATTTGGAAAACAAAGATTTACGTAACACAAACTTTATTGGTTTTAATTTGCTTGTTGGAGTAGGTAATCTTGAAGAACATAAGGTAAATGGAGGCATTTCACTTTTGACTTCGGTTAATTTATTAAACTTTACAGAGATTACTCCTTTCACTTTTTCTATAGGACCTTTTCTTACAGCAAAAGCGGGTGAGGTGGAATTAAATTTTAAGATACCTTTTAATCCATTGCTATATGCAGATTTAAGACGTGCAGTTATGGCACAATTTTCCGTTAAGGCAGTTTATTAATGTGTAAAAAAACATTACTTATATCTATTTTCTTCCTTATAATAGTTCAGTTTTCAAGCTTTGCCTTAGTATTAGAAACTGAATTAGACATGAGTAATTTTGGTCTTCAAAATAATGGTGAGTATAGGACCATACCCGATTTTGGTGGTAGTGTTTCTCTTGAAGAACAAATTTTGCCTCATTTTAAGGTGAAGCTAGCATTTGAGCGAGATGCTGAAATTGGAAATAGTGTTTGGGCAAAGCTTACTTATGAAAGTTCTATTCTTGATGTTTCTTTAGGACCATCTTTAGGGCTTCTTAATTCTGCAACTTCTTTAGAAAATGCTTGGTCTTCGTTTAGTCCGGGTATAATTATGGATATTCATCTTCGTACTAGCTTGGGATTTTTTGCAGGTTTTTCAGGTACATTCGCTGTTGCAACTATAGGTGTTACAGAAGCCCATGCTTATCTTCAATCGGCAGGGGTTGATATTGGCTATCGCTTTCCTAATTTACTTGCTTCTTTACGTATTTCTCATAGAGGAAGAGTAGGGATAGTTGATGGGAATCGCTCTTTTTTTTCTATTACTGACTATGGGCTTTATACAGAAACTTTTTCCAAGCCTTCAAGATTAAAAATTCCAATTAACATTATTTTTAGGCACATTAAATATAGTTCTAAAAAAACTAATGAAGAACAAAAAAACTATGGCAACATTCTTTTTGAAACAGGCTTTCATCTTACATTAAGTAATGAAATTGATTTTACTGTGTTATGTGGAGCTTCAATTTATTCCTTTACTTTAGGGGAAC
>JBQNBK010000003.1:0-45085 GCA_052169975.1 Treponema sp. | reverse complement strand
ATTTCTAGCTAGAGTTTGTGCAAAGTCTAGCTAGAAATAATGTATAATCTAGCTAGAGTTTTCAAAATATAGGAGGCGTCTACGTTGTCATTACACAAAAATAATGATGCCTTTAAGTTAATAGATTGTTGAATATAAGCGTATTGAAAAAAATGCTGATTTATGCTTTTATATTGACCTATGCGTTTGTTTAGAAAACTCATATATTTATACATAATTTTCTTATCTTTCATCTTGTTTGCAGGCTCCTTTTGTTTGGGCTTTATGCTTTCACAGACATATAACACCAAAAAACATGAACATTTTACTAGTTTTAACCCAGCATTACCATCAAAAGTTTTGGATATTAGAGGGGATTTAATCACAGAGTTTTCTATGGATGAAAAAAGAGAAATTGTCTCTTTTGAAAACATCTCTGACAATCTCATTTATGCCTTAATTGCAAGGGAAGATAGAACTTTCTTTGAACACAAAGGCTTTAATCTAAAGTCTATTTCCCGAGCTATTGCGGGTATATTATTGCATAAATCTTTTGGTGGTGGAAGCACCATAACACAACAAATTGCAGGCTCTCTTTATTGTGATAGAAGTGAAAAAAGCTTAAAAAGAAAACTCTTAGAGCTTTGGTATGCAGTGCAAATGGAACGCCGTTTTTCTAAATATGAGATTATGAACCTATATCTTAATGAAGTGTATTTCGGTGGTGGCACTTACGGGGTGGGAGCAGCCTCACGTTTTTACTTTGGTCACTCTGCAAAAGAGCTAACTCCCGCTGAATCTGCACTCTTAGTTATTCAGCTTTCCAACCCTGCTAATTACAATCCATTCGAACACCCAGATGTCGCAAAAAGTAGGCAACAATATGTATTGGACGGAATGGTAGATTTACGTTTTATCACGAAAGATGAAGCGGCATCTTCTCTTAATGAGTATTGGGATTCTTTTGACTACACCCGCGTTTCTCTTTCTGCATGGTTTACGCGTGAAGATAAAGCTAGATGGTTTTCTGAATATGTTAGGCGAGAATTAGAAAGCTTACTTTATGGCACTATGGATATCTATGCAGATGGATACACAGTGCATACCACTTGCGATTTAAGGCATCAAGCTGTAGCAGATGCAGAAATATCTTCCTATATTGAAGTGGCAAATAAGAGAGTTCAAAAATCTTTGTCTATTAGAAACGTTCCTAGCACAAAATATGCAAATATTTCATCTTTGCTTGCACTATGTTGCAATGTTGATGGTATTCACTTAGGTGAAAAAATGGTGCGTCATAGAGCAAATAGCTATTATGATAAAGATGTAGCCCCTTTAATGGACGTAGTTTCTTCACTTATAGGGGTAGAACCTCTTAAAACTCTTTCAAAAAGACAAATGGAAAGAGTGAGACAAAGTATGTCTAAAAATGTCGTGGAAGGAACTCTAATTTCTATTGAAAATGAAACAGGATATATCACTTCTATAGTTGGTGGGGGCAAGTTTAATGAAAACAACCAACTCATAAGAGCAACGCAGGCAAAAGTGCAAGTTGGAAGTACTTTTAAGCCTCTTTTATATTCTGCAGCAATAGATTCAAGAAAGGTTACTGCTGCTACTCCCCTACAAGACACGCCACAAGTTTTTGTTAATGCTAGTGGTGTTCAATATGTTCCTAATAACTTTTCAGGAAAATGGAGTGGAACTGTTCTTTTATATGAAGCACTTCCTCGCTCTCTTAATATTCCAGCTGTCTCTTTATTAGACAAAGTTGGTTTTGAACCTGTAATTAAGCGAGCTGCAGCATTAGTTGGCATAGAAGATGCAAACGAGATAGAAAAGACATTTGATCGTGTCTACCCTCTAGCCTTAGGTGTTGCAAGCATCACACCATTACAATTAGCAAGGGCTTTTGCAATTTTTGGAAATCAAGGAAAGGCTGTAGATCCTTTTGCAATTCGCACTATAGAAAGTAGAACAGGAAGTATAGTTTTAGATGTTGAAAAAGACATGCGTATAGCACAAAGACGAAAAGGAGATGCAATTCAAGTTATAAGCCCACAAAATGCTTATATCATTACAAGCATGCTTCAACAATCTTTGCTTATAGGCACAATGTATGGTTCAACTAAAGGTGGAAGTAAGTTCACTTATAAAGATGAAAGGACAGGAAAGAGTTTTAGAATGCCTATGGCAGGAAAGACAGGAACTACACAAAACTTTACAGATTCGTGGACAGCTGCTTATTCACCATATTATACAACTGTTGCATGGTTTGGTTTTGATAGGCGTGGGCAATCTTTAGGCCCTTTAAGCACTGGTGCAGGTCTTGCATCTTATGCTGTTGCCAATTACATGGCAGCAATTCATAAAGGAAAACCATACAAAGACTTTGTAAGACCAGAAACTGGTTTGGTAGGTCTTTCTGTTTGCAAGAAATCAGGTCTTTTACCATCTGCCAATTGCAATGATGGAACAGTGCTTTTATATTTTTTAACAGGAACACAACCTACAGAAGTGTGCAAGCTACATGAAAACACTCAACAAATGAGAGAGCTTGGAATTGATAGATTAAAGCAAGAAAGTAATGATTTTGAAAGCATATTTGGGGAAACTGATGATGATAGCTTAGTAATCGATCCAAATGTTTTTATAGAAGATGATATAATTTTGCCAAAAGAGAATGAAAACAAAGAAGACGATGAGGAAGAAGAAGACGAAGAAATTGAAGAGGTTAATCCATGGCTATAGAAAATATTGATGTTGATTTAATAAAGATAAAAAAACGAATACGCGAAAAAGATGTTTCTATTCAGCCTTTGGTTGAAAGTATACAAAAATATGGGCTTTTGGAACCTATTATTATAGATGAAAATAATAGACTTATTGCAGGTTTTAGGCGATTACAAGCATGTAAACAATTGGGCTTTGAGACAATTTTAGCTAATGTTGTAAGCGTAAAAGATGCTGAAACGTTTTTGCTTTTAGAGCTTGAAGAAAATACTTGTCGTTTTCAATTTTCAGATGAAGAATTAGAAAAAGCTAAAAAACAACTTGAAAAAATAAGGCATCCTAACTTCTTTGTTTGGCTTTGGAATAAGATTGTTTCATTTTTCACTAAGAGTAAATAATGCAAGGCTTGAGTGAAGCACAAAGATTTATATTAAACCAAGAGTTCCCAGATTTAAACCTTTCAGGTGATGATGATATAGAACGTTATTTTATATTTAGAAAGCAAGGAAAAGAAAGAGAAGCCTTATTTTTATATAATAATAAGCTAAAAGCAAAATATCCTAATGAAAATATGCGAGTGGCTCTTATTTCTGCATATAGAAAAAAAGATCCTATTTTCACCTTATTATTAACACAGTGCCTTAAAGCTTTAGCAGATAGAACAATTGAGCGAACCAAAGGCATCATCAATTTTATTTCTGAAAACTTAACTAAAACATCAAAAACTAATATTTTAAGTATTGTAAGCCAGTGTGAAAATGTGGTTTCAAAGATATCAGCCGATAGATATCAAGCTCTTCCATTTACAGAAAAATATTCACGTTATGCTTCATATTTTAATTTTAAAAGTAAAGAAATGAAAAAGGCTAGTAATCTTATAAAGCTATACATTTCTGGAGAGTTTTCTTATCTTGCAATGCGTGAAGAACAAAAGATAAAAAACAAAAAAGTTGCCCCCCCACTCTTTGATTTTTCAAAAGTGAACTTTACACCTAGCCAAAAAGCTCTCATTGAAATATCACCTAAAATTGAACGTTTAGAAGACAAAGTGATAGCCTATATTGCACAGTATTTACCCATTTGCCTAAACCCATCTTCTGAAAACTTAATATTATTATATAGTAGAAAATATAACACCAAGCATTATAATATTTTTAAAAGCATTAAAAGTGCGGTTATTGCTAGAAAAAATGATGAAGAACTTATTCATAATGTCTTAATGAATGTATCAGATGGTTATTATTATAGCATATCAGGTGATGTATACCTACAAAAAGAATGGGTAAAGCTAAAAGATAGTTTAGATGCCTCAAAGATAAAAAAAGAAACAAAAAAAAGAAAGCCAACTAAAAAGGCATCATCAAATAAAATAAAGCCTAAAAAAGAACCACTTTCAACATTGCCCACTCCCAAAAAAGAAAAGCATATTCAAATGCAAAAATTAGAGTCTATAAAAGATAGCATAAAACGAATAACAGGTCATAATTACGATATTTATAATGAGCTTTTTTTTAAGACTGTACGCATTTCTATTAGGCATGTGTTAGAAAACTCAATAATTCAAAAAAAGAGTCTTTTTGGGGACGAAGAAAACAAAGCAGAAGATAGTATTCATGAATATATTCAAAAGAATTATGAAAACCCATATCATGACTGGCTATCTTCCGAGAATAACAAGTATGTAGAAAGTCTAGGCTTTAAGATTTCTTCTATAGACGAAGTTATAAAAGATTGGGCATATTATAATAAGGCTGATGCTAAACAAAATTAAAACCCTCTTGGTGCATTAGCGGGATCAATCGGCTGGTTTTTTTCATAAACAATGAAGTAAAGACGTGCATTTCCCGAAAAAGCTTCTTCGCCTATTTTGCCTATGCTTTCGTTTAGGGAAATCTGTTGATTTGGTTTCACTGTAATTTTATCAAGGCCACCGTATACATATATGTGCTTGCTTTTTGATTGCACAAACACAACTTGCCCAAAACCTCTATGCACACCTGTAGAAATCACTTTTCCTGAAGTGATGGTTTTTACATCTTCTCCTTTATTTGATTCTATTACAATGCCCTTTATTTTTCCTTCAAGATAAAATGTCTTTTTTGCAGGCACTGGCCAAAGAAGATTGTAGTTAGCTTCTTTTTTTGAATAGTTTCTGGGGTCTTCAAGTGGTTTATAATTTTCCACTTCTTTCGCTTGCACAGAAGGCTTTTTGATTGTTGCACTAGCAATAGAAGATTTTGTTTGAGGAATATTCAATACATCACCAGGTTTTATCAAACTAAATTCATCCAATTGATTAACACTCATAAGTTCCATAGCAGAAACACTAAACTTTCTAGCAATACCATATATAGTGTCCCCATCTTTAACAGTGTAATTATTTGGGATATATATCTTTGCCCCTGCCATCACCTTAGAAGCATCTTTTATATTGTTGCTTTCCAATAATAAATCAAGAGAAATATTATATTTTCTACTAATACTATAAAGAGTTTCTCCATTCTTTAATATATGAAAAGATTCAGCAGAAAAAATATGAGTAGAAAACATAAAAGAAAATAATAAAATAGTTCGATAACGCACTATATTCTCCTATAATTCTCCCACCCATAAAAAACTAGTTTTGCCTAAATTTGCCAAAAAATCTTTCAACATCAAGACCATTTATTTTTGTGCCTACAGGATATTGTGTAATAATTCCCTTTTTGCCATTCTCTAATTGGTTAGATGTAATTCCAAATTGAATAGAACTATAAGCTTCTATAAAGGCTGCAATATGATCGGCAAAACGCACAAGACGACCATCAGTAGCTTTAAATATTTCATCACTATATTTTGTGTTTAATTCCATGTAGTTTTCAATAATTTTTACCTTTCCATCCATCTTAATTCTATTTTCAAATTCATCTTGAATATAATATAAAATCTCATCTTTATAAGAATCATCAATTAATGGAAGTAATTCTTCTTCAACAACCTTACTTTCTATTTCTTTCACCACTTCAGGTAGACTATTTGTAGCTTGTTTAACAGGAGAAATAATATCTCTGGTTACAGCTTCTGGTAAGTCATGAAAAAGTCCACAAAAGAAATTATTATAAATGCGAGAATTGGATAAGTCTAAGTCATAGCACATAAGTAAGGTTAAAACAGCCACAAAATAAGAATGCCCCAAAACAGAGGTAAGTGGAATGCGCGGACTTTGATTCCATCTAACTTGAAACCTCAATTGTTCTATCTTTGTAATAAACTTATATGGAATATCTTTTTGAAGTAGTAAATTAACTGCTTTTAGGTGCTTAAAACTATCAACATCCTTTTCTATGCTAATTAAAATATCTTTTAATCTAAACTCTTCATTGCAAGGCTTTAGCATTTCAAGCTCTCTAAGAGAAGCATATTGATGTGCTGCAATTAATATTTCATCTTCTTTGGTTTTAGTTTTGGAAACATCAAAAAGATAAGATTCAAATAGCTCTAAAAACTTTTTGTTATCTATAAGTGGGCTATATTTATCAAATATCCATTTGTTTATTTTTTTATATTCTTCGGGATAAGAAGTGCGAATTAAGTATTGAATTGGAGCTTTTATATCTGAAAGAGCTATTTTTTGAAGTAATCCAAAAACAGAATGAGTTATAATCTTATTCCAATTTATTTTGTTTCCGCATTTTTCTTCATACTTACCTATTATAAATGCCAAAAACATTTTTTCAGCTACCTTATCCATTTCCATAGGACGAAATGGACGCACTAAGTCATTCCAACGCTCTATAGAAAAAGCTTCAAAAAGAGTTAAAACCATCCTTTTATTAAGCATTTTTATCTTTTAGAACCTTTACTTTTCTTATCTTTTTCTGCAATCTTATTCCATATTTTAAGCTTTGTTTTAACATCTTCTGCTTCTTTATTTTCGCCTAATATCACATGGATACGTCTTAATGCAGATAAGTATTTTGTTGCAGTTTTAACATCTTCAATATTATTAGTAGCAATCTCATATTTTTTTCTATATTCTTCGGCAGAGCTTTCTAGCAATGTTTTTACAAGACGCAAATGAAAAATAACATCATCATAGTTTTCA
Source organism: Treponema sp. (assembly GCA_052169975.1). Taxonomy (GTDB): domain Bacteria; phylum Spirochaetota; class Spirochaetia; order Treponematales; family Treponemataceae; genus Treponema_B. The sequence goes on along the minus strand of JBQNBK010000003.1, from coordinate 38,289 downwards.
TCACGTGGGTTTAATGCAACCGCTGATGCAAACTTTAAGTCTACAATATTTTTTGCAACAGTTGCATAACGCCCCATAATCTCTGAAAAAGACCATTTCCATTTTGTGTTTGCACCATAAGCATCAACAACCATCCAAATAACAAAACCTATTTTTCTAATCAAATAATAACGTTGTTTTTGTGTTATACTGCTTATTTCTTCTACATGTTCTTCATATTCTGAATAGGAAGCATCTATATAGCTAGTTACAATTTCTTCAAGATATATAATAACTTTATATAGAGTCTTTCTAGCTTCATTCAAAATATTTTCATTTTTTCCACCAAGATATTGTATTGAAACCTTATATTTTGCAAGATATGCTGTTACAAGAAAAATCATGTCATCAACCAATACAAGCCTCTTATAACTAGCACCCTTTTCATCTTTTTTTATTAAGCCTAATATATGCTCTTCACGAATTAATATTTGACTTATAATGTCGTCATATTCTTTTGTTTTAGCTTCATGCTTTCTTTTTAATTCTTCTTTTTCTTCTTTAGACATAGCATCTCCTATTAAAACTTATCCACCATATTTTTGTAGCAATTGTGAAGCATGATTAAAAGCTACTGGATTTAATTCATCACCAGATAACATTCTTGCAATTTCTTCAACTCTTTTTTCATCTGTAATCACAAAAGCCTTTGTAAATGTATTTCCATCGTCTATATATTTTTCCACTTTCAGATGGTTATCGGCATGACAAGCAATTACTGCAAGATGTGTGATGCAAAGAATTTGTTTTTTTTCTGATAATTTCTTTATATGAGATGCAAGGCTTAAAGCCACTTCTCCACCTATACCTGTGTCTATTTCATCAAAAATCAAAGTTTCTACTTCATCATTTTCAGAAAGAACTGTTTTTAGTGCAAGCATAATCCTTGAAAGCTCACCTCCTGATGCAATTTTTGCAAGTGGTTTTAAGTCTTCACCTGGGTTAGCACTAATCATAAACTCAATTTCATCAAAACCAAAAGGATTTGCTGTAAGGCGTCCTTCATTTTCTTCTTTTGTTGTAATACTTACCCCAAACCTAGCCTTAGTCATGTGAAGATTTTTTAAGATATTTTCAACTTCTTCTTGTAGTTTTTCCACATTTTCTTTTCTTTTACGTGTAATAAAATGTCCAAGCTCTAATATAGAACTTTCAAGAACTTTTATGTTTTTAAATAAAGTATCTTTTGCTTCAGTTGCATTATTTTCATTTTCAAGACTGTTTTTAGCATCTTCATAATAGATAAGAATATCTTTAATAGAAGATCCATACTTTTTTTCTAGCTTATATATCAAAGAAAGACGTTGTTCAATTTGCTCTAACCTTTCAGGAGAAAAACTCATATTAGAATAATAAGAATAAAGTGATTCTGATATATCTTCCATTTCATAAAATGCTGTTTCAAACCTCTTTGCATAATCTAAAAGAGTTTTATCCATATTCTTTGCATCATCAAGATAATGATTCACTTTTCTTAAAGTTGAAATACCTCCGCTTTCTCGGTTAAACACTTCAATAATATCTTTAATTGTAGAAAATAGTTTTTCAAAATGAGAAAGACGCGATTGCTCTTCTTTAAGTTTCTCTTCTTCTCCATCCTTTAAATTAGCTTTTTCTATTTCTTCTATAGCAAATGTTAAAATCTCTTCTCTTTCTTTTTTATCTTTTTCTTTTTCTATTATACTATTATATTTTTCTCTTAAACTAGCAAGTTCAGTATACATTTTTGTAAATGTTTTTACCTCGTTTTCTATTCCTGCAAAACCATCTAAAAAACGTCTATGCTCGCTCACTTTAAACAAAGACTGATGATCATGCTGCCCATGTATGTCTATTAAAAGAGAAGTAAAATCAACAAGTTCAGTGCGTGAAACTTGAACCCCTTCTATCCAGATAAGAGACCTACCATTTGTTTTTAGTGTGCGTCTTATTAAAACCTCATCATTTTCAATTTGTATTTGATGTGAAAGTAGCCATTGGCGTGCATTTGGACTATTTTTATCTATTGAAAACACTGCTGAAACACTTGCTTCTTCAGCTCCATGCCTTATTATATCTATAGAAGATTTTCCACCAAGTAAGAATGAAATTGAACCAATTAATATAGATTTACCTGCCCCTGTTTCTCCAGAAAGCACATTAAAACCTTTTGAAAAACTTATTTCTAAGCTATCAATTAAAGCTATGTTTTTAATAGATAGATTTTCAAGCATATACCTACCCTTGCAATTGTTGGTTGGAAAAGTATATATGTAAGACTTTAATTTTTCAATTGTGGAATTTTAGGGAGTATTAAATTCAATTTACAAAAATAAATATTAAGTATAATAAATAAAATCCATTTATATCACCTTACACTTTATTTATCCCCATAAAATAATTTCAATATCATTATAAATCTCAAAAAAAGATTTTCCATCAAAACATTTAGCATTCAAAACTTTATCAATCACTTCTTTTTCTATTCTATAATCCTTAAAAATTTCTTCACAAACAAGATAAGAATCATTACAAACATTAGTTAAATATATTACAAGCCATGATTTACCATCTTCTGATATTGGTTGAATAACATAATGCTTATCATTATATTCTAAACTTTCATAAAAGTTTTTTATATTAATCCCTTTCAATTTTCACTCCTTGATAAAAGTATTAAAATATTTGTATAAATTAATATATAAAAAACTGTCAAGCACTCACCTATCATTAAGAATATGTTCACTCATAATATAATATAGCTTGACTAGTAAACATAGTTTTTAATATACTCAACTTTTATGAAGCGAAGATATTTTCAAATAATTCAATTAATGAAAGAGAATGAAGCTATTACTCAAAGAGAAATAGCAAAACGTTTAAAGATTTCTCTAGCATACGTTAATAAAATCCTTTTTTCTATGGAGATGGATGGTTTTTTACATTCCGAAGGAACTTTCCCTTTATTAAAAAGATTTCTTACAGAAAAAGCCAAGACTGATTATGAAGCATGCAAAGTTGATAATGCAATAATAATGGCTGCAGGCTTTGGTTCTCGCTTTGTTCCACTCACTTATGCCACCCCAAAAGGCTTATTAGAAGTGTTTGGGGAGCGAATGATTGAAAGGCAAATTAAACAACTTCATGAAGTAGGCATTAAAGACATAACAGTTGTCGTTGGCTATCTAAAAGACACATTTGAATATCTAATAGATAAATATGGAGTTAAGCTCATTTTCAATCCTGACTATAAAGAAAAAAACAATCTTTCCACCCTATACCATGTAAGGCACGAATTAAAAAACACATATATTCTTTCTAGCGATAACTGGATACGAGAAAATATGTATCATGCATATGAATATGATTCTTGGTATGCTTCTATAAAGGTAAATGAAAAGACAAAAGAATGGGTTATGAAACTAGGCTTGCATGATAAGATAACAGATGTAAAAATAGGAGGAATGCTTGGGGGCTGGATTATGTATGGTCCTGTGTTTTTTTCAAAAGCATTTTCTTCCTATATAAAGCCACTATTAGAAAAAGCATACACAAAAGAAGGCACAGATGAATGGTATTGGGAAGATGTGCTAAAAGAAAACTTACACCAACTAACAATGTTTGCAAACAAGCAGCCTTCAAACCAAATATATGAATTTGAATCTTTAGATGAACTTCGTCTTTTTGATTCTTCCTATCTTCTTTCAAGCAAAAATGAATACATGGCTCTAATTGCTTCTGTATTAGGCTGTAGTGAAAGCTCCATCATGAACATTCATCCATCGCACTTTGGCATGACAAATAAATCATTCCTATTTGAAGTCTCTGGGGCAAAATATATATTTAGACTTCCCGGTGAAGGCACGGAACATATGATCAACCGTCATGAAGAATATGCAGTCTACCAAGCAATCAAAGAGCTAAACCTTTGTGATAAGCTAATATATTTCAATCCTGAAACAGGAATTAAAATAACACAATACGAAGTTTCATCACACAATGCAGATGCTAATAATATTGAAGAAGTGAAAAAATGTATGGCTATTGCCCGCCTTCTTCATTCTTCAAACATAAAAGTTCCACATAAGTTCGATTTTAGAGAACGCATTTCTTATTATGAAGACTTGGCAAAGAGCTTACATGGCATTCTATTTAATGACTATGAAGAAGTAAAAAAGAATATAGAAGAGCTTTTAAAACTTTTAGATGGGCTTAATTTACCTTCAAGCATCACACATGTAGATTTAGTAGCAGATAATTTTCTCATAAAAGATGATGGCACAATTCGTCTAATAGATTGGGAATATGCAGGAATGGCAGACCCATTAATTGATGTTGCTATGTTTGCAATATACTCATACTATGATTATGAAAAAATCATGGAACTCATCAAGATATACTTAAAAAGAGAAGCTACAAACGAAGAATTATTGCGTCTTTATTGCTACATTTCTCTTTCAGGCTTTCTTTGGACTTTATGGACATGCTATAAACAAGCACTCGGTGTAAGCTTTGGGGACTATGGCTTAAAAATGTATCGCTATGCAAAAGACTATTACAAAAAAGCTATAGAACACAAAACAAAGGTTTAATGCCTCAAATTAAAGCTCATTACTTACTTATATAAAATCAATTCTCTTAACTTTAAGGAAACTAAAATGAAAAATAAATCAACAATAGATTATTATATGATCTTCATTCCGTTAATTGCCATAACACTAATTTCAGCTAGCCTATTTTTATATCCTAATATTTCAAAAAATGTAATAGACTATCTTTGGAACATTATGGTAAATAAACTAGGATTTTTTTACATGCTTTTAGGATTTTCACTTGTCATCATTGCCTTATACCTAGCATTTTCTAAATATGGAAAAATAAAACTTGGAGATTTGGAAAAACCACGTTATTCAACATTTTCGTGGGGAGCTATGATCTTTACGTCCACTATGGCAGCAGATATCCTATATTGGTCACTAATTGAATGGGCATATTATTATAATTCAGCACCCTTTGCTAAAACTAATTTAACTTTGGCAGAAAGACAAGACTGGGCAGCTTCGTACCCTCTTTTTCATTGGGGGATAACCCCTTGGTCTTTTTATCTAGTGCCAGCAGTTGCTTTTGGCTATATGCTATATGTAAGAAAGGCTAAAAGCAAAAGAATTTCTGAAAGTTGCCGCTCTATATTAGGGCATCACACTGATGGAATTGCAGGAAAAGTTATTGATGTTTTTTCTATAATTGGGCTTTTAGCAGGAACTGCTACAACCTTTTCTCTTGCAACACCACTCCTTTCTCTTTGTGTTTCAGATCTTTTTGGAATAGCTCCTTCAATAGGCCTAACAATCACAATTCTTTTAGTTATTGCATTGATATATACACTAGCAGTCTTATTTGGTTTTAAGGGGATATCACACCTTGCAAACATATCAGTAGCATCTTTTTCACTGCTTTTAGTTTTAGTCTTTTTTGCTTCAGATAAGGTATTTATCATAGAGGAAGCCATAACTGGAATTGGCCACATGCTTTCAAACTTTATTTCAATGTCCACATGGATAGACCCATTGCGTCTTTCAGGTGATGGAAATACAGGTTTCCCGCAAAACTGGACTATTTTTTATTGGGCTTATTGGATTGCATGGTTTGTTGCAACTCCATTTTTTATTGGAACAATTTCAGAAGGAAGAACAATTAAAAACACAGTGTTAGGTGGAATCCTCTGTGGAATGCTTGGAACATATCTTTCTTTTATCATACTAGGTTATTTTGGGCTTAATTTAGAAACTCATGGAGTTTATTCAGCTGCCACAGCACTTAATAACGGGCAAGAACCTTCCCTTGTCATCATTGAAATATTAAAGAATATTCCATATAGCAAAGTTATTTTAGCTATCTTATGTTTTACTATGATTGCTTTTTATTCAAGCACCTTCGATGCCATAACATTAATTATTTCTTTTTATTGCCAAAAAGATGCAAAAGATATGCCTAAAAAGAGTTTAAGAGCCTTTTGGTCTATAGTCTTTATCATACTACCAATTTCTCTTCTTTTGATTAAATGTAATCTAAGCCAATTACAAAGTCTTTCTATCCTTGCAGCATTTCCGCTAGGTTGCATCATTATATTAATCACTTTGAGTTTCTTCAAAAGTGCAAAGATAAAATAGTAATACATTCACATCAAAAACATGCTAATTTAGATCGCTATTTATTAAAGAAATGCTATGTGTTTCTTTAATAAATAGCATAGCAAAACATGCGTGTTCGCCCCAGTACATTAGATAATGGAATACCATAACATTAGTTAATGTATAAGCATAACACTAACTAATGTACGATGTTGGGATTCTAAAAAGAGCTTTGAAAATAAGATAATAAAACTAATTATACTATCAAAAAATGAGAATATTTTCATTATAATTTTCCTATTTTTTCGATTAAGGCACTTGCAGTGAGTGCATAGTTATTTTTGAAATGATGAGAAGCTAAGGCATGAGCTATGCTTGAAGTGATGGCAGAATCTAATAAAGAATAACCTTGTGCTAAACACGAAGCAATAAGACCTGTAAGCACATCACCTGTTCCACCTTTTGCAAGAGAAACATTACCTAAAGAATTAATATATATTTTTTCGTTACTACATATAAAAGTGTTACAATCTTTTAATAACAACACAACATTTGGATAATAAGCACAAAACTCTTTCATAAGGGCAATTTTCTTTTTTCTAATATCATCGACTGAAAAAGATATCCCTAATGTATTTTCAAGTAAAGTTTGAAATTCTTTTGGATGTGGGGTTAGCACTATAGAAGAAGCTAACTTTAAGATAGAAGTAATTTCTTTATACAAAAGAATATCAGCATCAAGCACTAAAGGAATTTCAGCATTTCGGGAAACATAATCTAAAAACTCATAAAAAGCCTCCCCTTTTTCTCTTCCTAAACCTTGCCCTATTGCAATACATGAAGCTTCTTTAATGATTGTTTTAGAATACATAAAATCAGGCTTTGCAAAAGGAACATTTTTTCCACATATAGTTACAAGACCAGCCCCAAATATTAAGCTAGATGCGGCGGCTAATTGACTAGCTCCAGCCTTTTCGCCTTCAACAATACACACATGCCCAAAAGACCCTTTATTCATATTTTGCTTATTTCTATGTGGTAATTTAGCATCTTCTTTTTGCAAAAGGAAAAAATCAGATTCTCCTTCATACTTATCTATTGGAAGAGGAAGTCTTTTAAGAATGAGTTGCCCTACATAATCTTTTGCGAAACTAGAAAAAAGTTGGATTCTTAAAGCACCAATACATATAGTTAAATCTGCCTTAAAACATTCTTTTTTTGGAATACCTTCAATATCAAGAGCTGAAGGCACATCACAAGCAATTTTATATGCTTTAATCTCATTCATTTTCTTTAATATAGGAAGAAATTCATCTCTTACCTCTCCTTTAAAGCCAGTGCCAAAAAGAGAATCAACTAAAATATCACAAAAATCTTCTATATAATCTTGAGTTTTAATTCCTAAAAGATCCAGCCTTTTTTTTTGTAAGCCACACATGTTAGATTTTGGAAGGAAAGGCAAGACTGTAATTACATTAAAATCATCTTGCAAAAGCCTAGAAAGCACTAGCCCATCCCCACCATTATCAGATGGACCACATACTATTTGAATAGTTTTTTTTCTAGGAATCTCCATTAAAAAACCACTTTTATAGTCTTGATAAAAATATTCGTTTTTATAAGCTATTTCTTTTATCACTTGAGCCAAATTTGCACCTGCTATTTCCATTAAAATGTTTGAATCACACTTATATTCATTTATAGCTTTTTCATCATGGCTTTTTAAGTTTTCAAAAACCTTAATCATACTTTCGTCTCCTTAAAAATAGGTTTTATTATCTTGATTATTTTACCATTTGCTTTTATGATTGTTAATGTAAGGCTTTAGTGCGTGCCTTGTGCACGTGCAATAGGAGAGTATGCGTATGTCTTACAAAATTTCAAACGCTTGCATCAATTGTGATGCTTCCTGCGTGGAGTTTTAGAATGAATAAGATATTAAACAGCTATAAGAAATATTTTTCACATATAGTGTATTTTTTCTTATTATGCGGTTTATGTGTAATTGCAAGTTTTGCTTTTGTATTTCCACTCTTTTACTTAGCAAGCTTGCATAAAGGGATTTACACGTTTTTAATTTCTTCTCTCATTCTTTTGTCTCTTGTTTTTTTAATTATAAGGCAAGTGATAAGGTCATATAAGTCCTGTCCACGCAGGCTTTTTTTGTTTTTGTTTAAGCTTACATATATTTCTACTTCTCTATCTATTTTTGCTTTTGTAACCATTAATTTTTATAGAACTTTTGCAATTAGCCTCTTAATAATTAGCTTTTTGTTATATATAATTATTTTTCCGCTTTTGGCAAGATGGAGTGAAAACTAAAAGACAAAAGGTATGAAGGTAAAGAAAATACTATTTTGTTTTTATATATGCACAATAAGTCTAGCATTTTCAAGTGAAAACTTTGAAACCTATCCTCTAATTAACAATCTAAATATTTCTGATACTGCTTTTAAGCAATACTGTGATGATGTGCTTTTTTCACGGCGAGCCTTAGCAAGAGGTGGCTTAAATGAAGAATTGCCAATTCAATTTTATCGTTATAAAGTGAAAAAAGATGATAGCATAATAAGAATTGCTGCAAGGTGCTCTATCCCTTATGATGGCATAATAACAATCAATAGGCTTCAAAGTATAAAAGATGACTTAACTGATTCATACATACTTTTACCCACTGTGCCAGCTCTTTATTTGCCTGAAACACCAGAAAACCCTATTGAAAAACTCATTGCAGCAGCATTAGAAAAAGAAATTCCACCTACAATAGAAATATACATAGTTTCAAAGAATGGTAAAAAGAAAATGTTTTGCATTCCTAATGCCACCTTTGATGGCACTACACGAGCATATCTTTTGCATCCATTATATAGATTCCCATTAGAAAGCGGAATATTAACTTCATCCTTTGGAAAAAGACCAAGTCCTTTTACAGGAAAACCATCATATCATCCCGGTATTGACCTAGCTGCTCCTACTGGTTCTCCTGTTTTTGCTTGCACCTCAGGCATTATTAAAGAAATAAGTTATAGCAATATTTATGGTAATTACATAATCTTACTTCATAAAGATGGAAAAGAAAGTTTATATGGACATTTGAGCAAAGTGCTTGTAAACTTGAATGATAAGATTAAATCTGGTAAAATAATAGGAGAGGTAGGTTCCACAGGGCTTTCTACGGGACCTCATTTGCATTTTGAAATTAGGGTTAAAGGAGTGCCGCAAGACCCACAAACTTTTATAGAAAAACGAAAATGAAAAAGAACTGCTTTTTTTTAGCTTTATATCTTTCCCTTGTGTTCAATCTTTGTGCTGAAAACATTATATTTGATCAAGCTTCAATTTTTACATTTAATCAAACAAGCAAAAATGAAACTGAATATTCTTTAGATTTTGATGATGTTCTCATCTTAGTTGTGGAAAACATTCCTTTTTTGAAAGGTATTGAAATGGAAGTTTTTCAAGAAGCACCAAAAGCTATCTCTTATTCTTTGTATTCACTAGAACATTTGCCAAAAGAAAGTGAAAAACAATGCAATGTTGAATCTATTTTATCAAAAGAAATGTCGCAAGCAAAAAAGAGTTTTATTTTGCAATTTCCTATAGATGAAAAATCTAAGCTATCTTCTTCGCATATTGTAAAAGTAATGCCATACTTTTTAAATGAAAAGACTTCTCCGATACTAATTAATTTTTCTTCTGATTCAAACAAACTAGATGCAAGCAAAAAAGAAGAAAAAATCAATGTTAAAGTAAGACCAATTTTTCAAGATGTTGGTAGCATAAAATTTAATATAATCTATCCTCCCCCTATTACATGCTTTAATACCCCAAAAGCTTCAAAGATAGAAGAAAATAAAGAAGTTGCTGTGAAAATGGATGATGAATATATTAAAGATATTTCAAAACCATTTATGACCAAAGTGGGACAACATAAGATACAAGTGGATTCTCATTTATATAAAAGTGAAATTATTTCTTGCCTTATAGAAAAAGGAAAAATGGAAGTAGTTGATGTATTTCTAAAATCAACAATTCCTTTTTTATCAATTGAAGGACCTATTAGCACAGCCGTTTATCTTGATGATAAAAAAATAAAACTCCCCTTTTCTTCTCATGTAACATACGGAAATCATATAATTAGGGTAAAGCTTGATGGATATGAAATTGTGCGAAGCTTAAAAACAGAAGAAGGAAAAACATATCTATTAAATGTTGCTTTAGACATTAAACTAATAGAAAACTAATTTTTCTTTATTATTAATAGAGAAAGACTTCTAAAAGGTAAAACTTGCTATGCCGATTATAGATGCTATGAAACTTTTAAAAATAAGTATTATTTTTATATATTTTAGCCTATCTTTTTTACCTCTTTTTTCAGTTTCAAAAACTCAAAAAGACTTGATATTTGAAGTAAGTTATGAAGATGAAGCTTCAGTTCCAATTGTTCCTTTTGAAAGCATTCCTGATTCTTCTATTGTTCGTCGCTCTGTTGCAAAAACTTGGCTTTTATCCACTCCAGAAGAACTTTTAAAACTAGAACCTACTATATATTATGATGATAATGGTAAAGGTTTTAAGTTCATGTCTGTATTTCTAAAAGAAAGAAATGAAATTGCAGTTGTTGTGACCCCTATGAACACTGATTTTACTAGCACTGCTGATTATGTGCCACAAGGAACATGGGTGTTATATAAGGATTATAAAACTGGAGAAAACTTATCATTAAAGATATATCCTAGAGAAAATCCTGAAGTTTATTTAAGGGTTAGCCCAGCTAGAGAAGATATGACATATATTGATATCTGTCTTTTTAATGCCTATGTTAAACGTCGCTATCCTATAGGTTTAAGTTTTAATACACTTTGCTATTTTTCTATATCACAATTACGTTCTTTCACAAAAGACAACTTTCCTTGGGATTTATTTAATCCTCCAAACTTTTCAAGCACTGTTGAAGCTTGTTCTGACATAATTGCAGAGCGTATTTCCACATTAGTATATCTTGAAGATGGTGGTTTTGATGAATGGGGTGTGCCTATTCATTTAAAAGATGGAAAAAAACAAACCAACCAAGAAATAATATATCAACTTAGAGAAGTGCAAAATGCAGAAAACATTATAGGTGGAGTGAGCTCTCAAGGCTTTTTAAAATGGATTATTGATGGTATGGTGCGCCCCATTGCAGGGCAAGGAATCTTTGTTCAATCTTTAATGACTCAAACAGAAAAGAATAAATCTCACTTTAACAATTCATTTGATAATAGTGAAATATTTTTTGGTTTAGACTGGATTCGTAATTTAAGTGCTGCAGCACTAACATTAAACTTAAAACGTTCTTGCACTCCCGAAAACTCAGGTGTAGATGTCAAGATTGAACCATTTGCAGCAGCTCCTATAAAAAGTGCAAAATCAGAAGGAAAATATGAATCTTTTGAAGGTTGCTTAAGTAGTGCAGGATATCAAACAACATATTTGCAAGCTCTTTTATATTATCTTGCAGTAACAGAACCAGGTCATTTTTATCTTGGTGCTGTTAATAGAGAAGTAGGCTCTTCCCCTTTAAGGCAATATAACCATGTGGTCTCTTTTTTCCCATATTTTGACGCATTGGGGGCTTTTCATATTGATGTTTATGAAAGTGCTAAAAAAACAAATATTTCTCACTTTGTCTCTATGAATCAAGATGCTTTTGTAGCTTTAACTAGAGTTAAAGCCCCAGAGCGTGGTCTTTTTAATCCTTAATTAAGATTTTTAGGAGTGTAATATGTTAAAAGAAATCAGTGTCAACCAAGATGTTTTGGAGATGATGTTGTTTTATTGGGAAAGTGTAGCCTCAAAAGATAAAATGAGTGATGAATATTTTCTAGAGCTTGCAGGTAAAAAAGAAATGCAATCTTTATATAGCGATTCTTTTACAAAAGACTCTTTTAGAAGGGTTCTTTCTGCTATTTCTAACCGTGAAAAATTAAATAGCCAAAGCCCAAAAGAATCTAAGTTTTGGAACCAAAACATGCGTATGATTGAAGATTTAACTTTAACTCATGCTATGATAGCTCCTGTGAAAAAACTAAATCTTTCAAACTTGATAGGTGAAAATCTTAATACAGAAAAACTAGAAGTGTTCTTTATTCCTCTTCCTGAAGGTGATTTCTTTGCTGATAAAAACACAATTGCATTTAATTTTTTTAGTATTCTAGCATCATATAATGGAAACGATTTTGAAAATCTTTCTGACATCACAGTTTCATTGCATGGTAAAGATGTGAAAGACTATGTAGTTGAAACAATCAAAACTCAATATAAAAGCTAAAATTCATTTAACATTCCATAATATTAGGGGCGTTTTAGCCCCTTAAAAAATAATTTGACTATTTCTAATTGCTAGTGTAAGCTATAGCTACAGTTTTTGTTCAATACGTTTTTTAGGAGTTTAGGTTATGCAAAACAAAAGCGAAACCAAAAAGATTCTTTGGTACACTTTGGCATTTATGGCTTTCTCCACTGTTTGGAGTATGGGGAATATCATCAATGGATATTCTGAGTATGGCGGATTAAGAGCTATCATATCATGGGTATTAATCTTTGCTATATATTTCATTCCATATTCACTTATGGTTGGAGAACTTGGTTCAACCTTTAAAGAAGCAGGTGGTGGGGTTAGTTCTTGGATTAATGGAACTATTGGTAAAAAAATTGCTTATTATGCAGGTTGGACGTATTGGGTTGTACACATGCCTTATATCTCTCAAAAACCTTCTCGTCTTTTAATCTCGTTGAGTTGGTTAGTTTTTCAAGATAGAAGAATTAGTGATGTGAATATTCACTTACTAACTATTGCAGCATTAGTTGTCTTCTTAATTATCTTATATTTATCAACTAGAGGTGTGAGCTTTATAAAAAAGATTGCAACAATAGCTGGCTCTTCAATGTTCATTATGAGTCTTTTATACATACTCATGGCACTTTCTGCACCTCATATAACAGGAGCAAAGGTTATCCAAACAAACTGGACTCTTTCTAGCTTCTTACCAACATTTGATGTTAAATTCTTTACCTCTCTTTCAATATTGGTGTTTGCTGTTGGAGGCTGTGAAAAAATATCTCCATACGTAAATAAGATGAAAAACCCATCAAAAGACTTTCCACGTGGTATGATTTCTTTAGTTATTATGGTGTGTGTCACTGCTATTCTTGGAACTTTTGCACTTTCTTTAATGTTTGACACTAATAATATTCCTAAAGACTTAATGACAAACGGTTCTTATTATGCCTTTGAAAGATTAGGTGAATATTACGGTATTGGAAATGTATTTATGATTTTATATGCTTTAGCAGACTTTGCTGGGCAAATTTCAATTATGGTTATTTCTATTGATGCTCCTTTAAGAATATTACTTGAAAGCACATCTGACGAATTCATCCCAAAAGCTCTTTTCAAAAAGAATAAACATGGTTCTTACATAAATGGTCATATATTAATAGGAATCATCGTTTCTATTTTGATTATCATTCCAATATTTGGAATTAAAGAAGTTGATGAATTAGTTAGATGGCTTGTTAAATTAAATTCAGTATGTATGCCTTTACGTTATTTATGGGTATTTGTTGCATATATGGCATTAAAAAAACATATAGACAAATTCAGTGCAGAGTATATGTTCACCAAAAATAAGAATCTTGGAATGATCTTAGGTGGATGGTGTTTTGCATTCACCCTTTTTGCATGTATTTTAGGAATGTATTCTCCAAATTCAATGTTTCAAACAGTGCTTAATATATTCACACCAATTGTCTTAGTAGCTTTGGGCTTAATCATGCCTGCACTTGCAAAAAAACAAAAAGCTAAAGAAATAGCTTAACCTTCTTAGCTGACCTTTTAGGTCAGCCTTTTTTTATTGATATAAAAAAATAATTTGCCAAATCAAAAATCCCATGTTATAGTAAAACTACTTAATCTATTTTAAGGAGTTTTATCATGAACAAAAAGCTTATTTGGATGATTTTCCTAGCTTTTGTGCTAGGTCTTGTCGTGGGAATTGTTTTATGGAAGCTAGATGCTGGTGTTTCCTATTATGTAGCCTATGCTTCCCCCTTTGGAGACATTCTTGTTGCAATGTTGAAAATGATAGTTATACCTGTCATTCTTCTTTCTCTTATTTCGGGAGCAGCATCTTTACCAACCAAAGAGTTTGGAAAAATAGGTATTAAAGTACTTGTGTGGTATTTTATTACATCTTTGTTTGCAGCTGTGGTTGGTTCGTTTCTTGCAGTGCAATTCAATCCAGGTGCGGGAGCTTCAAAAGATGCTTGGGCAAGTATGCAACAAGGAGTGCAAACTGTAACACCAGCTGGTGGAAATAGCTTAGTGAAAGTGTTTTTAGGCATGTTCCAAAACCCATTTCAATCTTTGGCACAAGGCAACTTCTTAGCTATCATAGTTTTTGCAATTGGTTTTGGCATTGCACTAAAGATGGTTTCAGAAAATGGTAATGAGTCAATAAAAGAAGGTACAAGTCTTTTCTTAAAAATTGTGGAAACATGTAAAGAAGCAGTGTTTAAAATTGTTGACTGGATTTTAGCATATTCACCAATTGGCGTTTTCTTTTTAACATCTTGCAACTTTGCCCAATATGGAACACACCTTGTAGGCCCTTATGTATCCTTAACTCTAGGCGTTGTAATAGGAATATTGGCAATGGTCTTTGTGGTCTACCCTCTTATGATACTATTAGCAGTAAGAAAAAATCCGATTTCTATACTGCTTAAAATGCAAGACCCAATGCTCACAGCTTTTGTTACAAGAAGCTCCGCCGCAGCATTGCCTGTTTCTTTGAGTGTTGCAAAAGAATCTCTCCATATAGATGAAAGCCTTTCTGCATTTTCTTTGCCACTTGGTTCAACAGTAAATATGGACGGTGTTTGTGTCCACTTGCCTATGTTTGCGGTTTTGGCTGCAAACCTTTTTAATGTGCCATTAACATTTACCTCTTTATTCCTTTTAGTAATCACTACAGTTTTGGTTTCTGTGGGAGCTGGTGGAGTACCTGGAGGAAGCTTAATGTTGCTTTTTATCATCTTGCAAAACATGAACCTAGACCCAGCCCAAATTGCTATAATCGTTGGTCTTGCACTAGGTATTAATCCAATACTTGATATGTTTGAAACAATGAACAACGTAACAGGCGACTTAGTCTGTACCTATTGTGTTGCAGAAATGTCAGGGATGGTGGAAGAAGAATAAGTTTATCAAATTAGACTTTGGCTTTTACCAAAAGCTTAAAGTCAGAGCCTCGAGCGAGGAACACTGTGTTCCCTGCTCGAGGAAGCCATCGTTCCCTGTACAGGGTGAACGTTTCACCTCGCTCGGGGTATGCCTATCCCACATTGAGAATTTTAGTTTACTAAAATTCTCAAAAGGGCAGTTTTTGGCGTTAGCCAAAAAGCTGACCACTCCCACTCACTCGAGTGGCGACCCTTAGATAGAACGACTCGAGTGGCTTAGATAAGGCGAGTGAAGAGGCTCGAGTAGTAGTGTTGGAAGTCTTCGAGCAAACATATACCACCCCAGCAAAGACTTTGGGTTCTTAGGGGCAAAGCCCCTAAGCAGCGTTTGAAAAGGGTAAGGGATCATAAGGGAAAGGGAAAAACTTTGCTCTGACCAAAGTTTGTCCCTTTCCCTTATAAAACAAAACCACTAGATATAAGCAATTTATATCAATTTAAAAAGAAGGTCTTAGGGGAATCCCCAAAAAGCCCAATCCCCTCAATTGACGTACGTCCAATCCAAAATATATAATGCAACCCACCTTCAAAATTAAGGAGAATATCTTATGAAAAAAGCTCTTGACGCTATATCACTTTCAATTAGAAGTTTAAGCATCGACGCAATCGAAAAGGCAGCCTCTGGTCATCCAGGCCTCCCATTAGGAGCAGCCGAGCTCGCAACTTCTTTGTATGCAGGCATCTTAAAGCATAATCCCAAAAATCCTACATGGATTAATAGAGATCGTTTTGTCCTCTCCGCAGGGCATGGCTCTATGTTGCTGTATTCAATCTTGCACATCGCAGGCTACGATATTTCTATAGAAGACATCAAAAACTTCAGGCAGATAGGTTCTAAGTGTCAAGGTCACCCTGAATATGGGGCAGCCTGTGGCGTGGAGATGACAACAGGTCCTTTGGGGCAAGGAATTGCGACGGCAACAGGTATGGCAATAGCAGAAAGAATGCTCAGCACAACTTTCAACACAGAAAAACACAAAATTATCGACCATTACACTTATGTCTTGGCAGGCGAAGGTTGCCTTATGGAAGGCATTTCGTCGGAAAGTTCAAGCCTTGCGGGGAGTCTGGGCTTGAATAAGCTCATTGTCTATTACGATGCGAATAAGATTAGCATTGACGGCTCAACGGACATAACGTTCAAAGAAGACGTGAAAAAGAGGTACGAAGCATATGGCTGGAACGTGCTAGAAGGCGACATGTATTCGTATTATGATATCTTCCACCTCACAGAAAAAGCACACAAAAGCACAAAGCCTACACTAATCATTTTGAACTCCATCATAGGCTATGGTGCACCGACCGTGCAAAACAATGCAAAGGCACACGGAGCCCCTTTGGGAAAAGACGGGGTCAAAGAGGCAAAGATTAGGCTAGGGCTTGATGCAGGAAAGGAGTTTTACGTTTGCCCCGAAGCATACGATTTCTTTACCAAGAGGGGCAAGGAGCTAGCAAAAGAAGAGAAGGAATGGAAGAGTGCTTTTAATGCTTGGGCAGAAGAGAACCCCGATAAGAAGGCTTTGTTTGACTTCTACTTCGCTTCGTCGACAGCTTCAAAGAAAGATATTGTCACTCCTCTTTTGGCAAAGCTAGAGGGCAAAAAGTATGAAGGGGCAGTTGCAACGAGGGCAGCTTCAAAAGATGTACTTTCCGAACTTATTAAGCTTTTCCCAAACATAGTTGGTGGCTCTGCTGACCTTACAGGGCCTAACGCTGTGGGTGTAGGCTTGGCTCCGTTCAATAATGACGGCGGGCGATATATCCACTTTGGCATTAGGGAGCATGCGATGGCAGCCGTAACCAATGGCATTGCCTTGCACGGTGGATTAATTCCGTTTTGTGCGACGTTCTTGGTGTTTGCCGATTACCTCCGCCCTTCTTTGCGTCTTTCTGCCTTGATGAAGATGCCTGCCATCTACGTTTTCACTCATGACTCCATCTTTGTGGGCGAAGATGGAGCGACTCACCAGCCAATTGAGCTATTGGCATCGCTTCGTGCAATTCCAAACTTGCTAGTGTTGCGTCCAGGAGATGCAGAAGAGACCTTGCTTGCTTGGAAGATGGCTATGCTGAATAAGACCGCCACTACGGCGATTATTTTGAGTAGGCAAGCCTTGCCAGTGCACAAGAAGGAAGACACTAATTGGGAAGAGGCTATCAAGACGGGTGCTTATATCGTGAAAGAGGCAAAGGACGGAAAGCCTTGCGTCACCATCCTTGCAACAGGCTCTGAGGTATCTTTGGCTTTGGAGGCGGTGAAGTTGGCAAAGAATAAGGATGAAGTGAGAGTGGTCTCCGTCATCTCGAAAGAGATGTTTACTAGCAATGGTAAACTGATGAAAAAGCTATTGGCAGGCAGGGTCATCACAGTGGAAGCAGGATGTAGGCAAGGCTGGGAAGGCTTTGTGCAAAGCGGTGCCGACAACTTTTCTATTGAATGCTTTGGCACTTCAGCCCCTGCAAAAGATGTGGCAAAGCATTTGGGCTTTACGGCTGAAAGGCTAGCGAAGGTGATTGAGGGCTAATATTCTGATAAGGGGGCTTTTTGCACCCTTCTTAAAACTAGCAGCTAATAACCAAAGCTCCATCAATTTCCTATTTTAATTTCCATCAAAATATAGCTACAAGTGTAAGTACAAAAGATATACATTTTAAGTTTCATTAAAAGCCCATATAGACTCTTCTTTATGGGCTTTTTTATTTATAACTTCGATAAGTCTTTATCTTTCTAAACTTTTCAAGCCAATTTTTAGATATTCTCATCCACAAAAATTATTTCAATTTATGCTAAGATAATAACACTATGACCACAAACTCAATATATCACGGAGACTCTATCAGGCTAATTAAAGAGATAGAAAGCAATTCAGTTCATTTAATATTAAGTGATATTCCTTATGGAATAAGTTTTGATGAATGGGATGTGCTTCATTCAAACACAAATAGTGCTTTGTTAGGAAGTAGCCCTGCACAAGAAAGGTGTGGAAACATTTTCAAAAAACGTGGAAAACCATTAAATGGATGGTCAGAAGCTGATAGAAAAATCGGAAAAGAATACTATAATTGGGTTGAAAGCTGGGTGCATGATTGGTATAGGGTGCTAAAAGCTAGAGGGAGTGTTTTTGTGTTTGCAGGAAGACGTTTTGCCCATCATGTAATTTTAGCTTTTGAAGATGCAGGCTTCACTTTTAAGGACATGATTGCATGGAATAAAACAAAAGCTCCACACAGAGCCCAGAGAGTCAGTGTTGTATATGAAAGACGCGGGGATGAGGCATCTAGTGAAGAATGGGAAGGCTGGAAACTAGGCAACTTGCGCCCAACATTTGAACCCATCTTATGGTTCCAAAAGCCATATAAAATTGGTGGAACTTTAGCGGATAAGGGAACCTCTAAAAATATCAATTTTTAGAGGTTTACCTTAGAATTCTTTTGCGACGTATTCTTATAAGTTATTGTAATACAATAACTTATAAGAATACTCGACGGGTATCTCTAAAGACCAACAAAGGTTTTTAGAGATACCCATAACATTTTAGAAAACAAAGTTGGAGCATATAATGAAGCAATCTTTTTAAAATATGGGCAAGAGGCAAATAATCTAATTTCAATTTCGGCTTGTTCATCTGATATAGGCTTACACCCAACACAAAAACCATTGCGTCTTATGCAACTTTTAATAGAGCTTGTTACCAAAAAAGGGCAACTAGTGCTAGACCCATTTTGTGGCTCGGGCACTACCCTACTTGCAGCTAAATTACTTGAAAGAAAGTTCATTGGAATTGAAAAAGAAAATCAGTTTTATGAAACAAGCAAAAAAAGAGTGGAAAACACAGAAAAAGAAGACTTATTCAACTTAAACCTAGCTCAATTCTAATATATGAATTAAGCAAAGCCTTTTTAGCTAATGTATTAAAAACATAAAGAGTTTAAAAGCATTTATTACCGCATTAAAAGTTGATAAAACCACTAAATTATGGTAAAAATATAGGTTTTAATTAAGCCTTTATCTACTATTTTCATCCACCATTTACCTTCAAAATATAGTACATTAACTAGTGTTATAGTCGTACATTAGCTCATGTTACTATTGTACATTAGTTAATGTTATGGTAGTACATTAGCTAATGTACTACCTAAAAGTACCATATATATGGTCTCGTTAACGTACGTTTTCGCATAGCGAGAACGTACGTTAACGAGATGCAAAACCTGCAATAAATGCGATCGAAACCAGCATGGTTTTCATATCAAAACTCGCATATTTTTAATATCTAACCCCGCATGTTTTGCTTAATCGAAACTATAGGATTTTGTTTGAGTAGTAGTCCAATCTTTACCATTCAAATAATTCACACTTTATATAGTTTATTAAATAAGAAAATGAAAGCATTTTTAACAAACCAAAGGCTCTTTTTTCATCTTTTCAATTTATTTTATTTAATATACAATCTGCTTCTTATATGCAACTTAAAAAGTATTTTGGTCCGCCTAATTTTTATAAATATGCCCTATCTTTATCAATTCCAATAATAATACAAATGTTTATTCAAAACTTTGTCTCTCTTATTGATAATTTTATGGTAGCCAATCTTGGAAACATAAAACTTTCAGCAGTAAACACTTCAAACCAGATGACTTTTCTCTTCTTTGTTTCCATCACGACTATTGCAATAGGTGGCGGCATTTTTATGGCTCAATGCAACGGCTCAAAAGATAAGCATGGAATGCAGCAAAGCTATAAGTTTAAGGTTGTTGTTATGGCATTAGTTGCTATCATGATGTTTGCCATTTCCTATTTCTTTCCGGATATTGTCTTAAAATTGCTCCTTCAAGATAACAATGACGTAGATGCTATAATAAATGAAGGAAAATCATATTTAAGGCTGATTGCCATCACTTTCATTCCAATCACCCTTTCATCTTCCATTTCTTCTTCTTTTAGAGACATAGGCAAAGTGAAAGCACCAATGTACATCGCTATAGCTAGCACTTTTGTCAACACTTTTTTCAATTATTGTCTTATATACGGTAACTTTTATTTTCCTCGCCTTGAAGTTGTGGGAGCAGCATATGCAACGATAATTGCACGTATATTTGAATTAATTGCTTATTACATATATCTGATAAAAGTTAAACCTGATTTTTATACTAAATTGACTAAGATTTTAGACATTGATTGGAAAATATTTATAAAAATATTCCAATGTGCAATATTTGTTTTTATTGCAGACATGTCTTGGGCAATTAGTGAAACAGTTGCTGTGGGGGTGTATAACGGAAGAGGAGGCTCTGAAGTTGTTGCAGGCATGGCTGCAGGATGGACTATTGCCAATCTTTTCTTTTTGATTTTTCCTACAGTTTCTTCTTGTGTCAGCGTAATAGTAGGCACCACACTTGGGCGAAATGAACTAGACAAAGCAAGAGACCAAGCTAGATGGCTTCGTGTTGGGGGCTTTATTTTAGGAGCTTTTGTTTCATTTTTAGAACTATCTTCTATAGCATTAATTCCACTTATTTATGGAAAGCTTTCTATTCCTGCACAAGAAATTGTAAAAAAGCTATTAATCATAGTTTCTATCTATATGCCATTATGGACATATCAAAATGCTCAATATGCAACTGCCAGAGCTGGTGGGGACACAATTATGAGTGTTTGGATTGATTGCACTGTCAACTTATTTTTGTTTGCACCCGGTATGATCCTTTTAGGCACGTTTACAAGTTTTGATGCACCAACTATGTATGGTCTTGTAAAAATTACAAGTATGGTGAAAGCAATTCTTGCAGGTTTAATTTTAAGAAAGGAACGTTGGTTACGAAATATAGTAAGCTAAAAGTTGCTAGCTAATGCTGGCTAGCTAGCAACTTTTAAGCATTATCTTTTCCAATATCAGAACCAATATTATATAAGAAATACATTGTAATAATGAGTGCAAATAATAGTAGTGTCAACGCAATTATGTTAGGGAATATCATACCTGTATTAATTAAAAGTGCAACAAAAAGCTTAAACACATACCTTACAACCTCAAATAACACATAGATTGGGTATGGAAAAACAAGGCAAGCAAGCAAAAATAAAGAAGTACATTTATTAGGCTGACTAGGTCTTAAATTAAATGCAATAATAGCACCAATAAGAGTAAAAATTATAAATAAGAAGAAATCTGCAAAGCGTATGCACAATTCTGCTTGATAAACATATCGAACAAAGCCATAGTTTTCTGCTATAGGAATGAAATTATATAAATCTCCTATTGTTAGGGCTTTAGCCCCTTTTTGTGCTAAGATAATTAAATTGAAATCATCTAGTGTCATTTCCAAATCTATAGGAGCATTATAAGAAACAGTACTTGTGTCTGTTAGTTGAGCATTTTTTGATATTGCAGAAACTAGCATATATAATCTAGCCTTATTATCAACTTGCTTTTCTATAATCTTTGCATAAGGAAACTTAATTTGAGAAAAAAGAGAACCATCAGCCTTATATGTTGAATAAATCACATCAGAAACATGTATATCAAAATCATCTTTTGTTGTATGAAAATAAAAGCTACCAATCTTAAAATCTGTGTTTTTATTTTTTATTGAAAACTGAACAGTATAACCAGAATTAAAGGTCTGAATGTTATCTAAATCTTCTATAAAAAAGGTTTCTTCCCCTAGTTTTTGTTTTGCAATTACAAGGTATTTTTCCACATCAGGGTCATATGTATTTTCATAGCTTAAATCATTATGCAACTTCAAAAAAGAATAATATGCTTTCATATAATCTTTTTGAACCAAAGCATCATAAGCTACCTTTTTTGCTTCAAACTGCTTTTGAATATTGGATATGTCATCATTAGAAAAACCTGTTCCTATTTTGTTCATGCAAAGCTCTTGTAAAGCCAAAGCTTCTTTTGTTAGCTCTTGATCTTCTTTTGCAATTTGCAACACTAAATTTGCATAATAATTAGCTGTATAAAAATCAAGTATTTTGACCCTACTCTTTGCCATATCCAGTATTTTCTTTGCTTCAAGACTTTCGGGAATAGTAATAAAACGATTTGCCTCATTAGCTTGAATGTTTATTGCTTCGCGGATATTGCTTGCTTTTAAGCTTGCAAGTCTTTCTTTTATACTCAAAGCCTCTTGATTATCTTCCCATATTAATAATGCCATGTTTACATATTGATCTGCTGTTTCATAATCTTGTTGGTTTATTGCCAAAGACGCATTGTTAATGTTTTCATAATATTTTTGTGAAAGCACTTCATAAGAGTTTCTCATACCTATCAACATAGGGCGAACAATCTCTGACATTGTTATATTAACAAACGAAGCTAATATGCACATTATAAAAAGCTTAGTAATAAGAGTGATTATAATGTTAGAATGATGCTTTAGCTGAAAGATAGAACGATTAGATGTGGAAAGAGTGAATAAAATCAATATGGCTGCAATCTCTAGTGCAGGCAAGTATTTTATAAAAGCTATAAATACCAGTGTAAGCTTGTATGAAAACTTATATTGTGGTAATAAAATAACTTCTTCAGTGTAATACACAACATTATAGAAAACAATCCACATTAAAAAATATGTTGCAATAATAAACGTACGTTTTAATATTTTACTCATATCAAAACACCTTTAAGTTTTAAGTCTTGAAATTATACCGTAGACATATAAAATGCAAGCATAACCAATATTAACTATATTGGTTGGCAAGCCTTTTAATTCGTTTGTTGAAAAAGAAAAAATGTATATCTCATTTTCATGAATATTCATAATACCATAAAAATAAGTAAGCAATCTGAATAAGAACAAAATGACCACAATATTAAACATTTTCCACTTTGCATTAATAGTTAGTAAGCTTAAAGAAAACATGAAAAAAACATAGGTCAACATAGCAAATAGATATCGTCCAAAACTTTCAAAATAAACTTGCCTTGCCTCATCCAGCATTGCATATACTTCTTTAAAGAAAATCCTAGCACTAAAAGCAAGTTCTGTAAATAAATTAAAAGTGGAACCTTTTCCTTGACTTATCACTTCCCCATAGCCTTTTATATTCAATGTTAAAACATAAAAACATGGTTGCAAAAGAAAAACTATTAATAAAAAAGGAATAATCAACGTTAGAATGGGGATATAAGAATTGTTATTTTTACTCATGAAAAAAATAAGCACTTCTATAAAAGCTAATGAATAAATAAGAGGGAATGATATAAAAATAATTTTAATACATTCTGTGCATAGAGAAACAAAGCCTTGAAATTCACAACATGTTAATCTATGAACAGCTATTACTAAAGCAAATATCAAGCCCCACTTTAGTACTTGTAAAAAAAAATAGATTGGAGATTTAATATAAAGCTTCATATGCCTTATAATATTATCATAATACAACAATTACAACAAGGTTATTATATTTTCTTATCCTTTTAGAGAAAAAAATAGATATAGGTTGTGATTATTGTGCTAAAAGCACCTTATTCTTCATCTTTATGAAGCTTCATGTCTTTGATTATGAGTTGTGTTACTACATTCCCACTAAAAGCATTTCTTTCTATATTAAACACAGCATCCACCACATCGCCTTCTTTAAACTCAGTGTTTAATTTTGCTCCTTCCTTCCAATACATGCTGCTCCATTTATAATTTCCCACACCAATTGTCATCTTTAAGTGATTTGGTTCCCCTCGCCCAATAACACAAGCATTTAAGATTTTCATGTTTTCACACATAAAAAGAATTGAAGAAGAACAAATACCATAAGGCTCAAACTTATCAACAATTTTAACTATAGAAGGTGTTAAGTATTTATGTGGCAATTCTATATCAATGTTAAAAGCTTCTTCTTCATTAGAATCAAATTCCATAGTAAGAGAATATTCTTTTAGTTTTTCCATAAAAGTGGGTAAATTTGATGTTAATAAGCGACAACCAGCTGCAAAAGCATGCCCTCCATAATCCAAAAACAATGATGAATAAGGTTCAAGTATTGAAAGTAATCTATAGTTTCTAGCAGAACGTAAAGAAGCTACGGATTCTCCATTTTCCATAGAACATATCACTACAGTTGGCACCTTAAAAAACTCTGCCAACTTACCTGAAAGAATACCAGTAATTCCACGGTTAAATTCTTTGCTTGCAACAACAACTAGCTTTTGGTTAAATTCTTCAAATGCCTTGTATGCAATTGGTAAAGCAATATTCCATTCTGTTTGACAAAGTTGTTTTCGTCTTTCATTCATTTCAACAATTGACTTTGCAATTCTGTTTCGTTCCACTCCATTCCTTTCCAAAAAAAGATGAATTGCTGTTTCTGGAGAGCCCATTCTTCCTGTTGCATTAATTAAAGGTGAAATATTCCAAGAAACAGACTGTGAAGATATAGGAACATTATGTAAGCCTTTAATGGCAAGTAAGTCTAATATGCCTCTACGGGGTGCTCTATTTATTTGCTCTAAGCCCAATCTTACTAATATTCTATTCTCATCACGAAGTTCCATAAGACCAGAAAGAGTTGATAGGGCTACAAGCTGTAATTGTTCCATCTCTTTCTTGCTAAAAATATTGTGTTGTATTTGAGTAAAACTGATAAAAAGATTAACAAAAGTATCAATTTCACCAACTTCATTTTCACTATACTTTGCAAGTTGTGATGCCTCTTTAAGTCGCAAAAGACTCATATTAGAAAACTTATCTGAAATCTTTGCCATTTCATCTCTAAAGTCTGCAAAGTTAAATTCTATATTTCCGCCAAAAGTTTTTCTTGCCATACTATGTTGCAATGGAGCATCCCAAACATATATTTGTTGATCATGCAAAAATGATGGTAAACGTGTATCATAAAAAGATATTTTATCGGGATTTATTGTTTCTGAAATTCTATCCACTTCTACCATATTAACAAGCTTCACAGCCTCAACCACAAAAGCTTCGTTTATTGGCTTTATATTCAAAAGGCAAATTTGCACTTTATACAATGGCAAAAAACCTATACGAAGAGCTAGCAAAAGCTTCCATGCCACAGCACAACCAGAAAGTTCAGAATTAGGATATTCACAACCTTCCATCTTAGGATTTATAATAACAATAGCATTAGGAACTTTTTCTTGAGGTGTGTGATGGTCTATGATGATAACATCAATACCTTTTTCTCTTGCATACTCCACTTCTTTAAAGTTAGAAATTCCACAATCAACTGTAACAATTAGCGTTCCACCATTAGCTTCATGTTGATCTACTGCTTCACAAGAAAGCCCATAACATTCATCACCTATAGGGATTTTCCAATCAACATCCATTCCAAGCTCAGAAAAAGTTTCATATAAAAGCGTTACGCTTGTTATTCCATCAACATCCCTATCTCCAAATATCAACACTTTTTCTTTTTCTTCTATAGCGTCAATAATCCTATCCACAGCATCTTCCATATTTTTAAACAAAAATGGATTATGTAGATAACGCACATCATTTTCGAGATAATAAAGAACTTTCTCGCCTTCTAATATACCTCTCCTTGCAAGAAAGGTAGCTTCTAAAATATCACAGTTATAACGTTTAATTAAACCTTGAACTATCTCTTTAGAAAGAGTGTTTTTTATCCATTTCATAATATCAACCTATTATCCTTTTATATACACTTATAATATTATTTTGTTTAAAAAGGTTTCTTATAAAACCAAAAAAATAGAACAAAATAGAAAGATTAAATTG
Organism: Treponema sp.; assembly: GCA_052169975.1. Lineage (GTDB taxonomy): Bacteria > Spirochaetota > Spirochaetia > Treponematales > Treponemataceae > Treponema_B. The sequence goes on along the minus strand of JBQNBK010000003.1, from coordinate 12,145 downwards.
AATTAAATAGAAAAATGAAAAAAGCAGTTAAGAAATTGTCTCGTATATAATAGAACGTTCTTTTGGTCTATTAGGAGAAAGCTTAAAAGCATCTTTCATCAAAAAGCTAGCTTCATCTAATGAAGAAGAATTTTTACCATAAAGAATCATTATAACATCTCCTTTTTTTACTTCTTCTCCATAAGTTTTAATAAATTCTATACCAGCATTTGCAAAAACAGAATCAGTTTTTTTCTCTCTTCCCACACCTAACTTAACACAGGCTTTCCCTGTAGCTAATGCATCAATAGATTCTACAAATCCATCTTCTAAAGCAACAATTTCTTTTTTATATTGAGAAGGCATCTTCCCTCTCATATCCAACATTTTTTTTACATTTCCACCTTGCAATTCCACATTACATAAAAAAGCCTCATAAGCTTTTCCTGAAGTTATAGCTTTTTTTGCCTTATTTAAGCCATCTTCATAAGAAGTTGCTTTTCCTCCCATAAAAAGCATATGTGCTGCAAGCGACAAAGTAAGTTCCATAACATCAGAAGGAGCTTTGTTTTCAAGCACATCAAGACTTTCTTCAATCTCTAAAAAGTTTCCAACTTTTCTACCAAGTGGTATATTCATATCAGTTATTAAAGCTATTGCTTTTTTACCTAAATTATGAGCCGTATTCACAATGCTTTTTGCAAGAAGCCTAGCATCTTCAATTGTTTTCATAAAGGCACCAGAGCCCACTTTAACATCAAAACAAAGAGCATCGGTTCCTTCAGCAACTTTCTTTGAAAGAATACTTGAAGTAATAAGTGGTATAGATTCTACAGTACCAGAAACATCTCTTAAAGCATATAAAAGCCTATCAGCTGGCACAATCTTTTCAGTTTGCCCCATAATAGAATAGTTAGCTTTTTCTATTACATGTTTAAATTCATCAACAGTCAAATTAGTGCGATAACCTTCTATAGCTTCTAGTTTATCAAGAGTTCCACCAGTATAGCCTAAAGCTCGCCCAGCCATCATAGGCACCCTAACACCTAAAGATGCAACTATGCTAGCTAAAGGTAATGAAATCTTATCCCCCACTCCACCAGTTGAATGCTTATCCACAAAAATCTCATTTTCTTTTCTTATAGAAGATAAGTCTATAACATCACCTGAATGCAACATAACATCAGTTAATATGGCTGTTTCTTCAACATTCATCCCATTAAAATAAATTGCCATAAGATAAGCTGAAATTTGATAATCTGGAATGTCACCTTTGACATATCCTTTTATCATATACTCAATCTCTTCTTTTGTGTTTGCTTCAAAATGAGAGTGAAAACCTCTCTTTTTCATTATAATATCATTACTAGTCATAAAACTTCCTAATACCTAAAACCTAAAGAAATTTCTGGCACAATAAACAATGGCTTAACTTGTTTATTTAATAGTTGTTCAACTTTTAAAAGAACGTCTAAGTATATAAAAGTGTGAACCTTTGCTCTAAGCCCCAAAACAACATTATACATAGGGTCCACAAAAGCTACATTTTCATCTGAAACATCAGAATAAACAAATTGAAAGTTGTTTAATGCAATACCAGCTCCAGAAGAAAAATAAAATGCAAGTTTTTTAATAAACCAAAATTCATACACTAAGTTAAGACTACTTAAAAAGCTAAAATTTTTAAGTAATATTCCATCCTTATCTAAGCTAGTGAACCTAAAAGTGTTCCTAGAAGAAATACCAAAATACCCAAAACTCTGTCTACTAAAAATTAATCCTATATTCCCAGTCAAAGAAGCTGGATAAAATTTAGCATTCCAATGAGTTAAATAATAATCATCTGTTAACGGAGTAATAGGAGCATAGCCTAAACCAGCATAAAACACTACTGATCTTCTATATTTCACAAAGAACTGCTCAGAAAGTTGTGAAAGACCAGATTTATCTGTAATTTTAACACGATAAGGATTACCTAAAAACATTTCAGGTTTCTTAAAATGAAAAAAAATATACTTATTTGTTCTTTCTTGAGGTTCCACTTCAATTGTTTTCTTTATAATACCATCACTTACAAACACAACTTTTGAATCAGGCATAAAGTCATTTCCAGTAACCTGCAAGTTTAAAAGCTCATCTTCAATCCAAATAGTTCGAGGATTCACAGACTTAATAAAAGGCATATAAGCTTTTTTCACTTCTATATTAGTCCATTCTGAAGAAACTTCTTTTTGTGAAAGCATGTTATATGCATCAACTTTATATTCATAAAATCCTGGCTTAAGGCTCACTTCCACACTATTTTTATCAGTATGTAATTGATTGGCTACAATATTCTTACTATCTTTTTCTCTAACAGTAACCTCATAGTAAAGAGCACCAAAAAGATTTTCCCAACTAATTAATTGCGTAAACTCAATATCCCCATTTTCAAGAATATTAAAGTAGTAATTATCTTTTTTCATAGAATCGATAGCTTTTTCAACATGCTCATCTTTATTAGATTCAGATGGCAAAGCCACTTCTTCTGAGAACAAACAACAAGAAAAAATGAAGAAAAAGAACACAACAAGTAACGATACTTTAGTATCCATAATATTCCTCATTTGATGCTTTCAAGCTATCTAACTTAGGTAATTCAATTTTAAAAGCATATGTGCTTTCATACCCACCACGCACACCATTATATTTAGGCAAAATATAAGCTGCTTTCACCTTAAACAAAAACTTTCCTTTTTTAAGCTTTTCAAAAGAAGTAAAATCATAAAAACTATCTTTTATATTAGAAATAGAACTTATAATTTCTCCTGTTTCTTCATTTTCAATCCTTACAACATAATAGTCAGCCTCTTTAACATCTTCCCACTCAAAATGAATGGCTCTATTTTGCTTTAAATACGAAACATCAAGTGTTTCTGTCATGTTTTTTAGCAATAATTTAGGTGCTGGTAAAGGAGCAATAGGAAGAATTGTTAGCCGTCTTTTTTCTTTTGAAGAAATATCAAATCCATTAACAAAGGCACTAATACTCCACTCATAGGTACCTTCAGATAATGTGGGAACTTCAATTATATTTCTTTCTTTGTCATATGAAACATTAGGGCTTATGTTAGAACCATTTTTTCTTAAAACTAAAGATAATCTATCATATTTTTCTGTTGTGTTATAAGAAAACCTAACACCTTCAGAATAGGCTTTCATTCCATCAATTCTTCTGTTTTGAATAGGTTCTTTTAATTTCACTGTGCTTAAAATATGGCTATCAAAACTAGAAGAACCTTTATAGCCAATATTACGAGTAGAAATATCAGAATCAAACCTAAAAGCCTGCAATTGCACGCCATAAGTATCATTCCCATACCTAGATATTGGAACATAAATTTCTGTGTTTTTCACAATAGGATAAAACATAACTCTTTTTCCCCTACTATTAAAAACTGACACCTCATAATAATCAGCATCTCTTACTCTTTGCCAGCGTAATCTTAAATCTTCGTCTTCCAAAACAGAAACACGTTCATTATTAATAGGTGAAATAAGAGCGGGAATGTCCAAAGGGCTAACAACAGAAAAGCTTTTCACTTCCGACATAGCAAAAATAGATTTATCTGCATTATATATTCTCACTTGCCAATAATAATCATCGTCTTTTAAATTAAGGCCAACAAAAGAAGAAATAGAAGTTTCTTTTTCAAACACAATATCATTAAAGTCCTTATCCCTAGCCACAATAAAAAATGTCTTAAATGGAAGAGAATGTTTCCATGAAAATCTTTGGTGCATAATAAGAGAATCACTAATTTGATAGCCATTAGGTGGATACAATGATTTTAGGTCTATATCATAATTAACCTTTTTTATAGTTCTTTTAACAGAGATATTTGAAAAATTTCCACGCCTACTTTTATATCTAACAGCAAAATAAATATCACCTTTTTCTTGAAAAGAAGTTGTATTCTCTTTTGTTAATTTTATATATGGGTTAGTGGTTCTAATAGTTTCTATAGGCGTTTCATCAGTTTTCTTGTTATAAAGCAATACTTCATAATCTTCTGCTTCATTTTTCCCTTCCCAAGAAAAATACAAGCCACTATTTGGAAAAACATTAACATTGCACAAATACCCATCAATAGGAAATTTCAGTTTCACCTCATTCAAAACTTCTTTTTGCACAATCTTAAAAGAACGCACTTCTGGCTCTGGCAAGCTTCCTAATATTTGCTTATTAATATTTGAATAAACACGCCAATAGTAAGAACCTTCAGCTAAATTTGAAAGCTCTATTGAAGTTGGAACCACCTGCATTCTAACCTTTGGATTAGTAAAATCCATAGTTTCAGAAATTTCAAATATTGAAGAAGAAACAATCTCATCAGCATTCCATGAAAACACTATATTTGGCATTTCATCATAATAATAAAATGTATTTTCATTCTTTGGTCTCATAGGTTCAACTTGCTTAACCTTTTCCAAAGAAAGTCGCCTAACTGATGAATACTTACCATCATATTCAACTTGCCAATATAATGAACCTAAAGTTGCCGAATAAGAAGCTTGCCAAACATGAATACCACCTTCTGTACTCATAAGTTTTCCATCAACTTTTGAAAGTATATTTTTAAAGCCTTTATCTTGTGCAATAACTACTTTTGAAGCACTTTCTGTAGCTCTCCTATTCTCACCAAAAAAGCTCCATGAAAACGTAATTACATGCCCATCTTCTGGAGTGAATAGATGTGCATTGTGTTGAGGAGCTAATGGAATGCAACTAATATTTTTAACTTCAACTTTTTCAGTTGTTTCTTCTTGGCTAATATTAAGACTTTGAAATTCTTTCACTTTCAAAGCTTCACCATCTTCTTGGACTACTTCAATCTCTCCATGTGTTACCTCTATTTCATTTTCGCCATCATCCTTTTTATGCACCACAATTTCAGTATTCTCATCCATTGTAATAACTTTACCTGCAACAGTTAAAGTCTTTTTTGCACCCTTAGCAGAAACCACAAAAGAACCATGCAAAGCATCTCCAAAATCATTTGAAGACTTCATTTTTAATTTAATCAAACTATTTTCTAGTAAGTTCAAAGAAGAACCATCATCAAAAATAATAGAAGCTTCAGATTGAGATGCTGTTCTTATTGTGTCTAGTTCATAAACAGGAGTATTATTTTGCAACATATTCCATGAAAGATCATCAATATGTTTTCTTGTAGCACTGCGTTTTTTAAAAACCAAAGTTCCAAGCTTATTTGTAGTATTATATGAAAAGCTTGCATAAATATTCACAAAAAATAAAGTGAGAAGAAGAATATCTAATGTTAATATTACAACAGTGATTATGATATCATTTTTTTTCAAGTATCTCATATTTCACTTCTTCTTTAAGTTCAGTTGTGCTAGGATCTTCTTTAGGAATTGGGATGCCCACAAGCTCTCTCACTTCGTTAAGTGTTTTAGGTCCTTCAGCATTTTTATAATTTACAACTGCATATATCTGTAACGGAGCAACCTTTCCTTTAACTTTAATTGGTTGCATAGGTTCCACAATTATACGATCTTTTAATAATTTATATGTATTTTCAGATATCAAAATATCAGTTCCAAAAGGCTTATTCAAAGCTTCTATTCGGCTTGCAGTGTTAACAGAATCCCCAATTACAGTGTATTCCATTCTTTTTGCAGAACCAATTTGCCCTGCAAGAACATACCCAGTGTTAATTCCACAACCAATACGCAAAATAGGCTTATCAGGTGTACCTCTATCTTTATTAAAATCCATTAAACTTCGTCTCATCATAAGAGATGCTCTTATTGCAAAATCAGCATCACGCATAGGGCTTCCTTGACTTACAGGGCACCCCCACACTGCCATAATAGCATCTCCTATAAACTTATCAACAACACCATAAGTAATTTCGATGCAGTCAACCATTCGCGTCATATAAGCATTCAAGAATTCCACAACATCTTCTGGACTCATGTTTTCTGAAATAGCCGTAAAAGACCTAATATCAGAAAAAAAAATAGTTGCAACACGACGCTCTCCACCTAGCTTTAACTCTCCAGATGCTGCTCTTTTTGCAACTTCTTTATTAACAAACTTACCAAAGGTTTCCTTCAATCTTTCTTTTTCCAATAAGCCCTTACTCATATTAACAAAAGAAGAAGTTAAAAGCCCTATTTCATCTTTAGTTCTAGGCTTTAATTCTATAGAATATTGCCCTTTTTCAATTTGCTTTGTAGCTTCCACTAAAGAGCGAACAGGCCTACTTATACTTTGCGAAAAAAACCAAATGCCTAAAATTGAAGTGAGTAAAACTATTGCAGTTAAAATTATATTTCTCTTTGAAATTTCATACACAGCTTGGTAGACTAAGCTTACCCTAACCCTTGAAACTGCCACAAAGTTTGCAAAAGCAATCTTTTGTGATGCAACAAAAAAACTCACCCCCTCTTCATCCTTAAAAATAAATTGCAAAGACTCTTGTTCTGTGCTAAAAATACGACTTAAAAGAAGCTTGCTATTTTCTGGAATGCCAGCTTTTAATACTTCAAAATCAGGGTGCACTATAACTTCTTTATTATGAGAAAGTGCATAAGTTACAAAAGCAGAACCTGTTTCAACTATTGCTTGCAATTTTTCTGTTGAAAAAAGCACCATAAGCCTATTTTTGTTTCCACCTTCACTATATGGTCCTACTAAGCAAGCCATAGGAAAATCAAAATAAGGAGTTGCATTAATAACAAAAATCTCTCCCGAATTTGCAAGACTCATTTCTTCTTCTTTAGATTGCAAAAACACCTTAATTAGCTCTTTATCTATTTCATTTGCTAAAAAGAATTTTTCATTGTAAGAATCTACAATACCGGGCACGCCAACATATGCTATATTAGTGTTTCTTTCAAAAAAGTTTTGTTCTGAAAACTTATAAGCAACATCTGTTTCTGCAACACGTAAACCATCAAGCAAAAGTAGTATATTTGAATGAATCTCTCTTAATTCTGCCTCCATTCGTGCTGCAAAAACTTGAACTAAAGTCAAATTGTTTTCTTCTGCCCTACTAGCAGAATCTTGCATAAAAAAATATGAAGAAAGAACAGTTATTAAACCTGTAGAAAAAACTACAATCATAGTTATAATCACTATGAGTTTAATTACAAGAGGATAACTAACTCTATTACTTTGCTTTCTAGCTTCACTCATCTTTAAAATCCTTATGTTCTAGTGCATTTTCGTAATTTACACACTTAAAATTTATTATTGCCTTTACTAGAAATTACACTATCTTTCCACATTTCTTTATTTTCAAAAAAAGATCGAACACAATAGTCTTCTAATATTCTAATGGGACCTTCCACTTTAAGCCTTTTTCTTGCTTCAGCATTGTTCCTACGTTCAGAATACGAAGCATAAAAAGAACGCACATCTGTTGAAGTAAAATCAGAAGTCTTATTTAACATTTTAAATGCTTCGTCTCTTGAAATGGCTTGTAAATTTTCTTCTTTTAATTTTTCTCTTATAAAAGCAATTTCTTCATAAGAGATGCCAAACAAAAACTCTTCTAATGCCCATAAAACTTCTTTAATTCTTAGCTTTTCTGATATAAAATGTGCCCATTTAGTTCCCACATAACCAGAAAAAGAAAAAAACTCAACTGTGCCAAGCATAGTGCCAAAAGCAGGAGCAATTTTAGTTCTTGCTTCCCAAATTATGGTTAACATTGAAGAAAACTTAAATGTATTTTTATCAAGCCTACTTTCCCATAAATCCGTTAGAGAGTATGCTATTTCTTCTTTCACTTCATTTTTTAAGCCTTGGTCTTTTAAAAGAGATAGATACACATCTTCTGCCATAATAGTAAACATAATATTAAAAGTGGCATTATTAAGAGCATCTATATAAGTTTTTTCCAATTTCAAATTTGAAGCTACCTTATAAAAAGCTACAAAGGTGTGGAATTTTGCAACAAGATATGCCTTTCCTAGTATTGTCTTGGTAGGAAGTGTTAAAAGCGTTGAATCTGAATTAAAAGTGCATAGAGATTCCACCAAACTACTTTCAGTTCTGGTCTTGCCTGCAAGCACACTAGAGCCTTTAATTGAAGGATATTTTGAAATGCTTGTAGCAACTTCTTCTAAATCTGTTAGTTTTTGTTTAATTTTCTTAAAAGAAGTGGAAGAGATGGCACTAACTTCATCAAAAACCTTAGCTACTAACTCTCGCTCTTCATTAGTAAACGTTATAATTTTATTGAGTTTTTGTTTAGCTATAGGCACTTCCTTTATCTCCAATAATTCCTATCAACAACTTCACTTTTATAGACTATACAACATAATTTTAAGTTTATCAATATTTTTTACAACTATTCGTATTAAAGATAAAAGGAATAAATAAAAAAGGGCTCCCCATAAAAAGGTAAGCCCTTTTAAAAATTACACTCTAAAATGAGAAACTTCTTCTACTAAACCTTGAATACTTTCTTTATTTTTTTGTGTAATTTCAGCCACTTCATGCACTGCATTATTAATTTGCAAAGCTCCAGCAGCCATTTCGTTCATACTATCAGTAATCACTCTAGTTAAACCATCAAGTTTTTGCATTTCAACAGCCACGCCTTCGCCTCCATGCAACATTTCTGAAGAACCTTCTTTCACCTCATGGGTTACCAAGTTTATAGTTTTTATAGCTTGCAACACTTCCTTACTTCCGTTAGCTTGCTCGTGCATTGCTTCAGTAAGACGCTGGCTCATATCTTTAACTTGTGCTGCAAGTTCAAAAATTGCATTAAATTTGGTTTCAACAACCTTAGAAGATGAAGATAAGCCTTCAATCTCTCCTGATAAACTCTTTAGTGTTGCAGTTATACTCTTTCCTTGCGTTGCAGAATCTTCTGCTAATTTTCTAATTTCATCTGCAACAACAGCAAAGCCTTTTCCCGCCTCTCCTGCATGAGCTGCTTCAATTGCTGCATTCATTGCAAGAAGATTAGTTTGGCTTGCAATGTGTTGAATAACACTAGAAGCTTCCATTAATGAACCTGATTCTTCTGCAATCTTATTGGTTACAGATCTAGATTGCATCAAGGTATCTTTTCCATCTTGAGTAGCTGTTGTCAATTCTTTGATTAAACCATCACTTTTTTCTAGTGTTTGGGTTATGCTACTGATATTAGCCACCATTTGTTCTATAGATGATGAAGATTGAGAAACACTTGAAGCCTGATTTTCTATGCTAGAATTAAGCTGGCGAATTGTGCGAATAATTTCTTCTATAGTTGATGCAGTTTCTGTTACAGATGCTGCTTGCGTAAGAGCCTGTTGTTTAACACTATCAATGTTAGAACTAATTTCATGCACACTGCTAGCTGTCTCTGTCATATTGCTAGCAAGCTCTCCCCCTATTTCTTCCATTTTTTCAGCATTATTACCAACAGCTTTTATAGAATCTCCTATTTTTGATATTGTTTGGTTAAAATATAAAGAAAGATCTGTAATCTCATCATTTCCATGCAATGGAAGACGTACTGTTAAGTCTCCGTCCCCTTGTGCAATATCTTTCAAAGCTATAACAGTTTTAGAAATAGGACTCACAACTCTAATAGCCACAATATACAACACTATCAAAGCAATGGCTAAAATAATAGAACCTAATAGATACATGGATCTTTTAAGCATAGTAACTGTTCCCATAAACTCATCAACAGGAGCTTTTACAATCACAGTCCAGTCAGTAGACTTAACAGTTGCATAAGATGCAATGTAAGAAACACCCTTATACCCATAATAGCCAACTTCACTTTCATCAACATCAATAGCATGAGAAACAAATTCAGCAGTGGACTGTAATGATGCATCTTTTTTTGCATCTTCTAATACATTAGTCATGCTTTCCACTACTTTATGGTTTTTGCATGCTATAAAAGTACCTTTTAAGTCCACCATATAGCACTCACCAGTTTCTCCTACAACGATATCATCAATCATATCTGTAAGATAAAGACCTTCAGTTGTAGCAACCAAAGTTGCAATAAAGTTTTTGTTATCATCAAAAATAGGAACAGTGAAAACTACAACTACTTTCTTATAAATTGGTGATAGGTAAGGTTCGGAAACAAAATTGTTAGTGCTTTGGTTTTTAACCCATGAAAGGTTAGAAATATCAGGAGAACTACCATCACTTAAATATAGTTTTCCTCTTGTATCCATAATGTTAAAACCAATTATGTCGTTATTTAATGTAGCTTCTTTATCCAAAAGAAGTGTCTTGGAATAGAAGGATGCATTTGGATCCCTCATAATAGGCATGCGTGCGACACCTTCAAGAAATTGCCAAAAAGATTTTATTCTTCCATCTATTATTTCTGCTGTGTCTATAGCCTTATCTGTTAACTGGCTTTCTATCTTTTCTACTGTTGCTTTCCTAGATATTGTTGTCGCTAAAATACCCAATACAAAAAGTGAAACACTAATTAAAAGCCCAAAGATAAAAAGTAGCTTTAAGAGAATGGAAATTTTTTTTTTACTTTCTCTGTCTCGCTGGGGGGAGGTGAACACACTCATACTATTTCTCCTTAAAATTAAATTTGTAAGAGAACTAAAAAAAGCTTTCTCAATTCTCTTAATTTCATATATTTTTATTATATAGGTATATGAAAAAATATTCAAGGAAAAAATCTATTTTTATCAATAACAATCACTGAACCATGCCTGATAAGTTTTTCCAGTTGCAACCAAAAAGAAGGAGCTATATCTGTAGCATAATAACTATCTTTAGCGGTAATAAAAATATTTGTATCAAATAAATATTTCATTGCGATATTTTACTCAACCTATTTTCAAATTGTTTAAATGTTTTAAGTCCACTTACCCCTAACATTTTAAAACACTCAGTATATGTTATATTACCTTTATGCAATTCAGATATTATAGCTTGAGCTATGTGCTTACTTAATACATTTAATTTTGAATTCCAATAATTGCCACCTTGCTTTTTATCTTTAGTGTCAGTAAAGCTTTTTGCATATTCACTGATATATAAATTACATTCTTTTTTAGAAATATAGTTTAATGCACATAAGCGATAGCAAATCGCTTCAAAACTTACTTTAAAATAATTGCTTAAATTATTTATATCATTTTTTTCTAAAACTTTATTTACAATTTTTTTCTTGATATAATCTTCAGGAGTTAAAAAATTAATTGTAGCCTTATTACATAAATTTTCAATTAAAAAATGATTTTCATTTATTATATCTGTTTCACTTCTTAAAATATGAATAAATTCATGTATAAGTGAAAAAAGCTTACCTTTTGGAGCATCTCTACCATTTATAAATATAAGCGGAGCATAATCATCATACAAAGCAAATGCCCTAAACTCATCAATATTAAATAGTCTATGAGTATTGTCATCAATTTTCCCATTAACTACTACTATAATACCCTTTTCTTCAATTTTCCTTCTTATATAATTAAATGCATCATTAGCATTTTTACATTTCTCAAACCAGTTATCAGAAATGTTTAATACTATATATATATTGACTTAATAATTCTGGGGTATCTTTATATGTAGCTGGCAATTTTAAATCTATTTTGTCAAGTTGATTTCTAATGCAATAATCTTTTTTCCATTCTTGAAGATATTGCATATTACTTATATTACGCTGTAAATTTTTACTAAGATTATCTTTAAGTTTATTTTTTATAGTACGGAAATCTATATCGTCTACTTCAGGTTGTATAATAGGGTTAGATAAAAAGAAATAACCAAATGGAAAATCTAAATATGTTGCTAATTTTTGAAGTTGATTAAATGTAGGTAATTCAGTTTCATTAAGCCAAGATTCAATTTTGGGAAACTTTTGTATTAATTCATCTATGCTTATACTACCTATAGCCCACTTCAAAATACCACAAGCTAGCTTAATTCCTTCTACCTTTGCCATAACACTCCATAAACCAATAAAAAAAGGGAAGCTATACGCTGCCCTCTTTCATATTTTAATCCATTTGAAACCCATCAGGTATTTCTATATTAGAAGCAACATTTTGCACATCTTCATCTTCTTCCAATCTATCAATCAATTTTAAGACTTTTTGTGTTGTGTCATTATCACAAGCAATATATGTATCAGGAATCATTGATATAGCTGCAGAAACA
>JBQNBK010000002.1:0-46597 GCA_052169975.1 Treponema sp. | reverse complement strand
TCATTGAGCCCATATTATGACAATCTGAAATGCCATCTAAAATTAGCACACATGCTTTTTCTTTTAGGCTTGCAATAAGGCTTTCTATGCTAATCTTATTAAATAAACTTTTTGAACGTTCTATACATAGCACTGCCCCTTTGTGGTTTTGTAAAAGAGGGGCAAGAGAAGAAACTTTTTTATTAAGAGAATCATCATCTACATGAACTGTTTTTATTCCTATGTTTTCTGCTAGTGCTATAATCTTTTTGACCCTAGGACCAGCTTTAGAATAAAACAAAGTTGCCTCTTCTATTTTGTCTTTTGAACGTAACATTTCTTCTATTGAGTGAAAGCCTGTTATAGTGTATTTCATATTTTCCCTGTTGTTTATAAGGTGTATGTGTGATCGTATTTTATAATTTTGATGTTTGGATAATTCTTTTTTTCTAAGTAAGACTTAAAATGAGCTTGAGCCTTTGTTTCTCCATGCACTAAGAAAATACCTTTTAGCCTAGAAGTGTCAAAACTATCTAGCCATTCTCCAGCTTCTTTATAGTCTGCATGGGCTGAAAAAGCATTTATCTGAATAACATCAGAGCGAACACGAAGCCATTCTCCTAAAATCTTCACTTCTTTTTCTTTGTCTTGTAGTCTTCTTCCTAGAGTATTGTGTGCCATAAAGCCTACCAACAAAATGATTGTCGTGTTTTTTTCTATATTATTAGAAAGATGGTGAACCACACGTCCAAACTCGCACATTCCATCAGCACTAATGATAATCATAGGTCCTTCAATATTGTTTAATTCTTTTGATTCATCAACGCTAGTTATGAATTTGAGTGAGTTAAACCCAAAGGGATTTTTATGGTGTTTTATGAAAGCTTGATATGTTTTTTCATCATAGCATTCAGGGTGAGTTTGAAAAATAGTTGTTGCATTAACAGCCATAGGTGAATCTACATATATGGGAATGTTTGGAATAATACCTTGGTCCACTAAAAGATGAAAGTAATAAACTAATTCTTGGGTTCTTTCCACTGCAAAAGCTGGAATAATCATCTTTCCACGTGTTTTTACAAGATGCTTAACTTTCTTTTCTAAAATAGAAATAGCGTTATCTTTACTTTCGTGTAGCCTGTCCCCATAAGTGCTTTCGAGCACTATGTAGTCTACAGGTGGGAGTGGGGAAGGGTCTTTAATAATAGCTTTGCCTTTTCTTCCCAAGTCTCCAGTAAAAGCTATCTTTGTTTCTTTTCCATCTTCTATTATGGTAAACACTGCCATAGCAGAGCCTAGAATATGCCCTGCATCAAAGAATTCTAGGGCTACATTTTGGCTAAGCCATGTTTTTCTTCCATATGATATTGTGATAAATTGATTTAGTACCTTTATGACATCAGCTTCGCAAAAAAGAGGATTCCAGTTAAAGGCTTCTCCTTTTTTTACTGCTTGTTTTGTTAGGTATTCAACATCTCTTGCTTGAATCCTTGCAGAATCCATCATAACAAGGTTTGCAATATCGCGTGTTGCGGGAGTTGAATAAATGTTGCCTTCAAAGCCATGTGTTGCAAAAAGGGGAATAAGACCACAGTGATCATAATGCCCATGTGTTAAAATTACAGCTTTTAGTCTATCACAAGGAACATTAAATTCTCTATTTTTAGCATCTGCCTCTGCTCTTTTGCCTTGAAATGCTCCACAATCAATTAAATATAGATCGCCTGAAACATCTAATATATGCTTGGAACCAGTAACTTCTTCTGCAGCTCCCAATGAATAAATACTTATAGACATAATGTATTATACTATTTTAAAAACTAATAAATATCAAGGAAGTGGCTTAAAGGAGGGGATTTCGTTGGGATTCTATTACTTTTATTTCCATTATTACCAATTGAAACTGTCCAAAAGCCTTGAAAGAAGCTTGGTGGTTGTGGCACTCATAGTAGCCACAACATTACATTGATTCTACTATTTCTTCTTTAATGTTTAAAATGTCTGCTATGTCTTTTGTAGAAAAGCCTTTGCTTTTCATAGCCTTCACAACTTCACCTCTTTCTCTTTCAATTCCTTTAGCTAATCCACTTTCCCAGCCTTCTTCCCTAGCTTCTTGCATTCTAACTCTAATTTCATCTTTATAACTATATTTTGCTTTCAACATATTAAGCACCTCCTTTATGTGCCTTGATAAAAAGTCTTTTAATATCCCGTGTTCTATGCAATAGGAAATACCTAAATCATAGCCTTTTTCTCCATAACGAGCTATAAAATCACTCATTACGTCGCCAAATTGTTTATACCCTTCTAATAACTCACACTTTGCCAAAAACTCTTTGTTATCGGGATGGTTTATATTTATCACTTTGACGATTAGCTCCAAAGGAGCTTTTGCTCCGCATTCCATAAATGCGTCCGAGAGCTTTAGCTCTTCAATCGCGGGGCGTTCTTTCTGTCCATTATAGATCACGTAGAACTCTGGGCTAGGGATTTTGAAAAGACGCTCTTTATATCTTGAACTTACATCTAAAAGCAATTGGTAGATTGCCACAATGTACATTAAAAACCTTAATGGCATGTTTTCATTGACTGTAGATTGATGCTCAACCAGAACTATAATCTTGCCATTCACCATAAAAGAAACATCGTTTTTCTCTTTGTGGTATAGCACATTTTTAAGTTCTATGAATTTAAGCTCTGCATCATCGCTTATCTTTTCTTCGTGCAAGGCATTATACAAAGAAATGCTAGCTGTGCGACGAGTCTTTTCATCACGAGAAAAGAGGTAGACAAAAACAGAATCTTTGAACTGCCGATTCTTTTTAGGTTGCCCCTTTTTTGAGTGTTTTGTAAGTCTTGATTTTTTCTTCATGGCTACGAGATTAGCATACTTTAGGCAAAATAAAAAGGCAGTGTAGTTGATGGGCTTTAGACTTAACTGCCTTTTCTCTAAACTAGAATCCCTTAGTGATTCAAGCTAAAGCATTGAAAACTGCACAAAAACGAACTATATTGTGTGGCCATGCTAGCAAAACACAACAAGCGTACCGAAAAGGCTTAAGTCCTTCAGGTGCGCTTTTTATTTTTGCTTAAATATTTTGTGCATTCGCACAAAGGCTTTGTTACAAATATTTTTTAGGAGGATTACTATGAAAATAAGTAATTCAAAGATTAAGGCATTTAGTACCTTTTTGGGAGCAGCTTTTATGCTACTCATTGCACTTGCAGGCTGTAATCAGGCAGGCACAGGCGGAGGAAACTCTGGCGGAGGCGGGAATGGTGGAGGCGGAACACCTACACCGCCTGCAACGAAAAAGCATGATATCACCTTCAGCGTGGAAGGCACGAACGGCATGCTCACCGCAAAGGCAGAAGGAGTTGCAGAACCAAACACAAGCCCAATCAACGTGGAAGAGGGCAAAGAGGTAACCTTCACCGCTAAAGCTAACGACGGCTACAGGGTGAAAGAATGGAAGCTCGGGGATAAGCCCATAACCAAAGCTGGCATAAATACAGAATACAAGCACACTGTAACCGGGCCCGCCACAATTACCGTGAGCTTTGAAAGCAAAGGCACATCGCCTACACCCTCTGTTGAAGGAAAAGCCATTCTCACACTCGATCCCAATAAGCTTACCATCAGACTGAGGGCAAAAACAGCTGACGCTCTAACATAACAGTGGAAGGTTGCACCGTAGTAGTGCTTGCAAACGACACAGAAATCACACTATACGCAAAAGACACAAGAGTAGTCCTTAAAGGCAACATCACTGGGCTTTACTGCAGGAACAATCAGCTCACCGCCCTTGACGTGCAGGGCTTAACTAACTTGCAAAAGCTTGAGTGCTACGGCAATCAGCTCACCGCCGATGCCTTCAAAAAGCTCTTTAATGATTTGCCACAGCGTGAGACAAGCGATGAGGCAATGGCTACCCTTTACACCGAAGAAACATACATTAGCGAAAGCAACTGCAAAGACTTCGCCCAGAGCGAACCCCTTGAAGCCGCCTTTGATGGTGCAAAGGGCAGAAACTGGAAGATGTATAAATTGAATGCTAATGATGATAGGGTAGAGATTTAATATAAGGAGGGCTAATATGCCAAGTAAGAAGAAATCAGTTTGGGAAGTACATTTACGCCCAAACACATTGACCAAAGATAACGACCGCGATTGCATTGCGGACGTTTACCAGCACGCTGAAACCCAGCGAAACAAAGACATCGCAGATATCATCGTCAAAGAACGCACCGAGTTCCGCCCAGAAACCATTATGAACATCTTGACGATGCGAGACAAAGTGGTCACTCAATTGCTAGAAGAGGGCTTGAGTGTGATGGACGGCGTGGTTCAAATTACGCCTCGCGTCTCTGGCGTGTGGGAGACTGAAGGAGCTGAGTATGATGAGAAAATCCACAAGAGGACAGTAGATATTGTGCCAACTGCCGACCTACGTAGTGTGCTAGACGCAATCAGCGTAAAAGTGCTTGGGGCAAAAGATTCTACCGCCCGCATAACCAGCGTAACCGACACGGCAACAGGCTTAAAAGACGGAACCATCACGATTGGAGACGACATCATCATCGAAGGCGAGAAGCTAAAGATTGACGAAAAAGATAACGAGCAAGGAGTCTTCTTCCGTCGCCCAGACGGAGCCACAACGAAAGTGACCCGTCGTCTTTCCATCAATAAACCAAGCCAGATCATCGCCCGCGTGCCAAACAGCCTCCACGCAGGACCTATCACTGTAGTCGTGAGGACGAAGATAACGGGAAACAACAAGATTTTGAAAGAGATACGTGAAATCGTCTACAATTATCCATGTACTGCAAAAGCATAAAATACAGTGTCCACCTCGCTTAGGGTGAGGTTATCACCCTGTACGAGGTGAGGCATTCACCCTGTTAAGGGTGAAAACTTCTTCCTTCGGGCAAGTGGATACCAACCCAGCAAAAGCTGGGGGTCTCGGGGCTCTCCCCGAGCAGCGTTGCGGAAAGGTGGGGGATTATAAGGGGCGTACTGCCAGCGTAAGCTACTAGGCGGGAAACCACTTGCTCTGACCAAGGGGTTTCCCTTCCCCTTATATAACGCATTATCAACATGGCAATTTATTGCCAAAAGGCCCTACTGGAAACCTTTCCATTATAAAACTACTAGATAAAAATCAAAAGTAAGTGATAGACTAGCAATAGTTTGGCTCTGTTTTTGCCGAATATTTTTGCTATGCGAGGAATAAAAGCATGAAGAAAAAAGGTTTATGTGTGTTTATAATATTGTTTGTGGCTAATGTGTTTTTATTCTCCCAAGAGTTGATATTAAAAGTGAAAAACCCAATCAACATACTTGGTTGGATTTATCAAAAGGGAATGTTAGAAGATAGTTATTATCTATGTGATAATAATTACATCATCTTAGCAAGCACTACCAATCAACAAAAACAAATTATCCATATCTACAAAGAACATTCATCACCTGTCATTTCTAGCAGTTCTTATATTTCTAACATGCAGTTTGTTGCCTTAGACGATGAGAATATCGTTTTAGAAACTAGCTTTGATGACTTAGAAAACCCTAAAACTAGGAAAGTGCATGAAAGGCTTGTTGCAAAAAGTGTTTCAGTTAGCCCTGATGATGCGATGGAAGTGGTGGGTTTTGCAAATGGTTTTGTGCAGACCCATTATCTTTTGAAGCTAGCAAAAAAGGCATTTGACGTTCATTTTAAGGCTCATAATGATAGTGTTTATTCAATCCATTTTAACAGCATGGGGCAATATTTTATTACAAGTGGTAAGGATGAAAAGATAAAGATTTGGGATGCAAAAACTTTAACTTTGGTAAAAGAGTTGGCTTTTTGTAGCGAAAACCAGTGCCCAGCTATCTTTTCTCCATTTAATGATAATTTTGCCTATTGCACTTCTCGCCAAACATTATGTGTTTCGGACGTTGGTGGAAGGTCTAAAAAAGAGATAGTTGTTACCGCTGGGATTAAGATTGCGAAGTTTACAGAAAAGAAGGATAGAATAGCCGTTTTGACGGAGGCTAAGAGCTTAGAGTTTTATAACATAACAACGGGGCAGTATGAAGGATGTATTCCGTTATTAAAAGATGTGGAAATATCTTCTTTCGACATTAATATTGTTACAGGAAATGTATTAATTGGCACTGAAGCTGGCGAGATATATCTTTCATCAAATAAAGAGATTAAAAACATAGTCTTAAAAGATAAAAAGCCCAAAGCTCAAGCACGTAAGGTACAAGTTGAGCAAAAACCAATTGCTAGGGAAGAAAAGACTAAAGAGCAGCCACTTTCCACTAATGTTCTTAATTACTTAGTTTTAGAAGATGAAGAAGTTGTTAAAGAGCCAGAGTTGAAAAAGCCATTTTTTCCAATCAAGAACGAAACACCTCTTGAAGAACCTATTACGTTTGATAAAAAGGTAGAGCCCGCTAAAAAAGCTTCAACTAAGATAAAGACATTAAATGAGCTTGTTTTGGATGATGAAGAGGTGGAATTCCAAGAAAACACTAGCGAAGAAATGCAAGCAAAAGAAGAAGAACCTGTAGAAGAAGTAGAGGAAGACGCATTACCAGAAGAAGCAGAAGAAGATACTGCAGTGGAAGAAGACTCTTCATCAGAAAAAGAGAATTAAGCTATCTTAAAACTCTACCAGTACCATAGCCTTCTACAAGGCGTTCAATTTCTTCAAGAGTGGAAATATTAAAGTCTCCAACAATAGTTTGTTTTAATGCGGAAGCTGCAGTTGCAAAGTCTACGGCATATTGTGTAGTTTTGTTTGTTAGCAATGAATAAATTAAGCCAGCAGAAAAAGCATCGCCTCCTCCCAACCTATCAACTAGAGTAATCTTGTATTTGGTAGAAGAATAAAAAGTCTTTCCATCATATAAAAGCCCTTGCCAACCATTTTCGCTAGCTGAATAGCTTTCTCTTAAACTTGTTGCAATATACTTAAAACCAAATTCTTCTTTCATTGCTTTGAACACATCATAATATGCTTCCAATGAAATGATACCCTTTTCAGGAGCCACACCCTTTGCCTTAAATCCTAGCATCTTTGCAGCATCTTCTTCGTTTCCTATGCAAATATCTATGTATGGCATTAGGACAAGCATTTTGTCTTTTGCTTGTTCTTCGCTCCAAAGCTTTTTTCTATAGTTTAAGTCTACAGATATGGTGATGCCTTTTGCTTTAGCCACGCTACAAGCTTTTTTTGTGAGTTCAAAACAACTATTGCTTAAAGCTGGTGTTATTCCAGAAAAATGGAAATGTGTTGCATCTTTAAATATTTCTTCAAAATTGAAGTCATCAATACTTGCTTGTGAAATTGCTGAGTGGCTTCTATCATAAATTACTTTTGAAGGACGCATAGAAGAGCCAGCTTCTATAAAGTATATGCCAAGCCTTTCTCCCCCACGTTTAATATAATCTAGCTTGACTCCATATTTTCTTAATTCGTTGAAAGCTGCTTCCCCAATATCATTATTGGGTAATTTTGTAACATAATATGAAGGAAGACCTAATAATGCCAAAGAAACAGCAACATTTGCTTCACTACCTCCAAAGACTGCATCAAACGATCTTGCTTGTAAGAATTTATATGGCAATTGTGGGGTGAGTCTCAACATAAGCTCCCCTAATGTAACAACTTTTGGCATGAGTTTTTCTCCTATCAACTAAATATTTCTTGGTAATTATACTGTTTTATCATCATGTTGTATACTTTCTATTTTAATTGATAAAAAGCATAATGTTTTTTAGTCTTATAGATGGTAAGGTTATGAAAATTAAAAAGTATTAAAGTTTTTAACTCTTGTAATTGACTTTTGGAATGGGACGGGCTAAAATGAAAGACATGGAGGGCTTAAATATGAGAACTTTAGAACAAGTTAATGCAGATATTGAACAAGTTAAATCTGAATTAGCAAATGTTAAAGGCAGCGAGACAGAAGTATATGCTCGCATTGTTGGTTATTACCGCTCTGTGCGAAATTGGAATAAGGGTAAGAGAGAAGAATTTGGACACAGAGTAATGTTTGAAGCTGAAACAGCAGAAGCAAAAGAAGACTTAGCTGTATAAGGCAGAAAACTGGAGAACACTTTTATTTATTGATGAAAATTGCAAGTAATGCAGTTTTTTATAGAAAGTGTTCTCCTTTTTTATTTTAAAGGTGTTTTTAATTATCATTTAATTATCATCAATTAGTCTTTTATGCTTGTAGGTTTAGAAAAAATCACGCTTGTTAATTTTCCTAATAAAGTTGCTAGTGCAATCTTTTTACCCGGTTGCAATATGCGATGTGGCTTTTGCCATAATGCAGAGTTGGCTTTGGCAAGTAGCACTGAAGGAGTGAAGGCAAGCACAGGTGAAAATCAATATTACACTTTAGAAGAAGTGTTTCAGTTCCTTGAAAAAAGAAAAAAGGTTCTTTCTGGTGTTGTGGTGACAGGGGGCGAGCCTTTTGCCTCTCCTTTTTTGCATACTTTGATTGAAAAAATCAAAGAGCTGGGCTTTGCACTAAAAATAGATACAAATGGGCTTTACCCTGAAAAGTTAAAAGAGGTATTGCTAGATGAAAAACTTTCACCTAAAATGGTTGCTCTAGATGTTAAAACCTCTCCCAAAAGATATATAGAACTCATGGATTCTAGTGTAAAAAATGCTGAAGTTATCACTAAAAAGCTCCTTCAATCTTTAGATATTTTAGCTTCTTATATGAAAGAGCATCAGGACTTTATTGTTGACTATCGAACAGTTTTAGTTCCACACCTTGTTGGAGAGGCTGAAGTTAGAGAGATTGCAAGCCTATTACCAACCAATGCTATGTGGAACTTTGCAGAGTTTATTCGAGGTGGTTGCCTTAACCCAGAATGGAATAGCATTACTCCCTATTCACGCGAACAAATAGAAGAGCTAGTCAACATCGCAAAATCAATAATCCCAAATGCAACTTTGAGATAAGCTACAAAACTTACTTTGATTGCGTATTTTTTTCATTTTTTTTGTCTTCGTACCTAATTCCATTTTTCTTTTCCATATCTTACTCTCCTTACTTGGAGTCCAACTTTTGGAATTAGTGCACATCATTATTTGGTTGTTAAGTTTGCAGTGGGAAGGCGGTGTGCCTGCAAAGGTTATTCAAGATATTATTCAGTAAGAGATAGTGCAGTAAAAGGCATTTTTGAAAGCCGTCTACTGCACGGGTAAATAGTTTTACAAGTTTATTTTTCCACCACAGAGATACATTCTTTTATGTGGTTGCCATTCATTGCTTCGTCAACCATTGCAATTGCATAGTCTGCATAGCTTATAGTGCTTTCTCCCTTAGCACTATAAAGCATTTCATCACCACCTAGTTTATACAATCCTGTGCGTTTTCCATCTGCTTTAAAATCAAAAGGTGGGCAAACATATGTCCATAAAACATTTGTGTTTTTTTGTAATGTTAAAAACGCATCTACTTCAGCTTTTGCAAGTGGCTTAAACATTTCAGGAAAATCAGGAGTGTCTATTATCATAGTCTTTTTTCCATTATTATTCACATAAAGACAGCCAGCACCTCCAACAATTAATAACCTTATTTTTGTCCCATTTAGAATATCACAAAGATGCTTAATTGATGTGCTGTGTTGAGAAAATGTTTCTAAAGTCCAAGCTCCAAAAGCGTCTATCACAACGTCAAAGCTTTTTAAGTCTTCAGCTGTAAGATTGAATAAGTCTTTTTGAATAACTTTTGTTGCTGCACTTTCATTTTTTGACCTAACAATTGCTGTAACATCTTGTTCTCGATTAACTGCTTCTTGTGTGATGAGCCTACCTGCTTTTCCATTTGCACAAATAACTGCTATTTTCATAATCTACCTCCGAGTAGGCTGGTAGGTCAGTTTTTTATTAACTGACCTACTGCATAGTAGTTTATTCTTCCACTACAGAAATACGCTTACAAATGTTTTGGCCACTCATTGCTTCATCAACCATTGCAATTGCATAGTCTGCATGCTTATGACACTCGTACCTTTGCTACTCAATGTCAATTCTTCACCTGCTAGAGTGTACTTACCTGTTCTTTTTCCATCTGCTGGGAAATCTGCACCTGAATCTAATGTTGTAGTATGCTCTTTGTTTGTGTATAGGCTACCTGCTCCACCTACAACAAGAAGCCTTGCATTGCTTCCTTTTAAGAGATCACAAAGATGTTTCACTGCTTTAGGTATTTCAGGAATTGTTTCTAAAGTCCATGCTCCAAATGCGTCTATAACAACATCAAAGCCTTTTAAGTCTTCAGCTGTAAGGTTGAATAAGTCTTTTTGAATAACTTTTGTTGCTGCACTTTCATTTTTTGACCTAACAATTGCTGTAACATCTTGCCCTCGATTAACTGCTTCTTGTGTGATGAGCCTTCCAGATTTTCAGTTTGCAGAAATAACTGCTATTTTCATAATATACCTCCAAGTAGGTTGTGTAGTTTGTTACTTTATTCTTGCCTACTTGGTTAAATATCGATAATCAGTGTATATAAATCAAGTAGATACTTTTTTGTGCTATAGTATATATTAGAAACTATAAGATAAGGAGGGATGAAATGCTAAAAGACCAATTGCCTGCTTGTGATGTTGAGTTGACTTTGTCTCTTATAAGCGACAGGTGGAAAGTTTTAATTATTCGAGACTTATTGACTGGAACAAAGAGATTTGGAGAGCTAAAAAAATTAGTTCAAGGTATTTCACAAAAAGTGCTTACTGCACATTTAAGAGAAATGGAAAGTGATGGCTTAGTGAATCGAAAAATATATGCACAGATTCCACCACGCGTTGACTATTCTCTTACAGAGCTGGGTTTTAGCTTACAACCTGTTTTGCATGCAATGGAAGAATGGGGCAAGATGTATAGGAATAAAAAATATCTTTAGTTAATAGGCGTTTTGAAAACTTATAATAAATCCTCTTACTATACTATTATTGACCTCAATTTCTTTTTCAGTTTATATTTTATGCAAAATATGATATCTTAAATTATATGGGAAAGAACTACAAAAGAGAAAAAAATAAAAGAAAAGGAAAACCTAAACCAAATAGACAGCATAAAGATTCTGTATTTGTTGATATGTTTTCTCGTGACAAGATAACTCGTCATATTGGGACTATCTCGCTTTATAACGCATTACATAAAGAAAAAGTTTCAGAGAATACTAATGTAGAGTTTCTTGAATTGAAAAATGTCTTGTATCACAAATATAAAAATGATGTTTCCTTTTTACTCAACGATAAAATTATTGTGTTAATTGAGCATCAGTCAACAATTAACGAAAACATGCCTTTACGCTTCCTTTTGTATATTGTGGCTTTATATGAATTAATTGTTGATACATATAAAAGATATTTTCAGCATTTAATTAAAATTCCAAAACCAGAATTCTACGTTATATATAATGGTGTGCAAGACTATCCTGCACAAAAAGAATTAAAACTTTCTGACGCATTTATAGAAACAAGTAAAAACAAAAACGATATTCCGCTAGAATTGATTGTAAAAGTTATCAATATAAATCATCCAGATAATGAAAAATTTTTAGAACAATGTGATTTATTGAATGATTATAAGAAATTCGCTCAAATTGTATACGAATTCAGGGAACGTTATGGGGATAAAGGTTATGATTTGGGCATTAAATATTGCATAGAACATGGTATTTTATCTGACTATTTACAAAGGAACATTAAGGAGGTGTTAAATATGTTAAGAGCTAAATATAATTATAATGATGAAGTTAGAGCAATTAGAGAAGAAGGAAGAGAAGAAGGAAGAGAAGAAGGAAGACAAGAAGGTAGGCAGGAAGGTAGACAAGAAGTTGCAGATATACTGAAAACAAAAGGTTATCCTGTAGCAGAGATAAACGATATTCTTGAGCGTTTGAGAAATAAGTAGCTGAGTATTGTGATGACAAATGTTAATTTATTCGTATTCATAGTGCTGGAGCTATCCGCATAACAAAAAAGGCTTTAGAGAAAAAATAAAGATATTTTGATACGAGGCTTATATGATAAAGAAAAGTCAAGTGAGAATACTCATAGATATTATGATGACAGTTTTTTCTCTTATCTTAATGGGTGGAAATTACTTTTGTACTTGGGATGGAGTGCATGAGATTTTGGGCGTTGCCCTTTTTGTTCTATGGGCTTTTCACATAATGCTTAATCGCTATTGGTATTCTTCTCTTTTTAAGGGAACGTATCGAGCTTTTCGCATTATGCAAGTGTTTGTAAATTCTCTTATTCTCATTTGTGCTATTCTTTTAATGATAAGCGGGATCATGCTTTCAAACCATGTTTTTGCATTTTTAAATATCAGCTTTGGTGCTAACTTTGCAAGAGTTGCACATCTTCTTGCAAGTCATTGGTATTTTATTGGCATGTCGCTACACATTGGCTTACATGTTGAAATGATGACAAAAAGAATGCAAAAAAGTAGAACATCAGAAAAACGAGGCAACCTTTTTATTTCAATAATTTCTCGCCTATTTATAATAACTATCTCTGCCTATGGAGCTTACGCTTTTATAACTCACGGGCTTTGGAAATATCTTTTTTTACAAGAACAATTCTTTTTTCTTGATATAGAAAAAGGCTACATTCTTTTCTTTATTGATTATTTGGCGATAATTATTTTGTTTGGGGCTATATCTCATTATTTAGGAAAATTACTTAAAAAATAATTTTTAAGGATGCTTTATGAAATCATTTTTTATTATTCTTTTTTTGTCGTTTCTAACGCCTCTTCTTGCAGTTGAATCTGGAAGAGAGGTAATTGGCCGTGAATATGTTATTGCTTTTCACGCAACAGTTGATTCCGATGAAGTGGCTCAAAATCTTATTAGAGAGCTTCCACTCTTACAAAAAAAGGAATAAATACTCTTTTTTTGGAAGTTGCTTATAACTATCAATGGAAGAGCGTGCCTAAAATGTTTGATGAAGATGGGCTTTCTCAAAACTGTGCAAAAGAAATCTCTAGCCTATGCAAAAGGCTTTCTATAGACCTTATTCCTGAAATAAATTGTTTGGGGCATCAATCATGGGGCGATGAAACATTTGCTTTATTAAATGCTTATCCAGAGCTTGATGAAACTCCTAATATGTATCCTCATAATGAAGGAATATATTGTAGGAGTCTTTGTGCGTCTAACGATGAGACTTATAAGATTTTGTATGCTTTAATTGATGAGATTACAGATGTTTTATCTGTTAAGAAAATCCATTTAGGGATGGATGAAGTGTTTTTGATTGGAGAGTATGCCTGTCCCTTGTGTCATGGAAAAGATAAGGGGGAGTTATATGCTCATGCTATGAATATGCTATATAATCATTGTGTGAAAAAACGCAAATTTAAGATGTATATGTGGGGAGATCGCTTGATTAACGGGGAAGATGAAGAAAGTGGTTATGAAAGCGAATACGAAAGTTCTTATAATGACACTTATAGGGCTATCGACTTAATTCCTAAAGATATCATCATTTGTGACTGGCATTATGATAGATTAAAAACTTATGGTTCTATTCCATATTTTTTGAATAAAGTTTTTAGCGTTATTCCAACGAGTTTTAATGATGTTAAGGCAACCAAAGCCTTGATCGATTATTCCCTTCAATATAGAAAAAACAAGAACATGCTAGGGCATATGTATACTGCGTGGGATAATTTTACAAACAAAAATCTTTCTAAGCATAAGTCAATGGTAAAAACAATAGGCAAGTTTAAGAATTAGTGGAATGAAAACTAAGCATGAGTTATTGTGTCTATCTTATATTTTCAAGCTATTATCTAAAAGTCGGCAATGCTGACTTTCAAAGTCTCTAATTGCTTGACCCTGTAACCCTGTTATATTTTAACAACTTCTAGCTAGAGTTTTTCAAAATTTAGGGTGTTTACGTTATCATTAAACAAAAAAAAGCCACACCAAAAGGTGTGGCTAAAAAAGGAAGGCTAATTTTACCAGCTTTCTTGTCTTATAACATATCCTCTATAATTGTTATTGTCCAAAACAGCTTTCACTTTTTCTAAGTCTGTAGGACGAATTCCATAAAGAACTACACGAACATGTGTTTCAATTTTTTCATAAGCTGGTTCAAAACCAACTTCTCTCAATTTCACAACTAATTGTAGTGCGTTCTCTTCTCTTGCAAAAGAGCCAACTTGAATACGCCACAAAACACCTTTTGTTTGTTCTGGTGTTGTTGGCATATAGACCATATTTCTTTGTGCCTGATAGGCATCTGCCATCTTCATGGCTTCATTATTTGAAGTTTCTTTATCAGGATCAGAGGCATTATTTGTTTGAGGTTCAACAGCTTTCCATGATTGATTAGCATTGGTTTCTGTTGCAACTTCTTGTTGCCCCACTCTCTTTATTGAAACTCTAGCAATGCCTTGCCCAATCATTCCAAGTGCTTCAGCTGCAGCACGTGATAAATCAATTTCCCTGTTTCCAACAAAAGGGCCTCTATCATTAATTCTTACAATAACTTTTTTTCCATTTTCAAGATTGGTCACTTCAACCATAGTTCCAAATGGCAAGGTTCTATGTGCAGCTGTATAACCATTCATGTCAAAAGGTTCACCACTAGAAGTAGGGCGTCCGTGAAATGGTTCTCCATAATACGATGCAAACACATCGGCACTAATCATGTTGTCTGCTAAAACCAAAAAATTAAAAGAGCATACTATTAAAACTGCAATAAGCCACAATCTCTTATTCATGTATTCCTCCCATAAGTAGTACGATTATCGGCTATTAAATTTTAATAATTAGAAATATAATAAAGAATTAGCTTATTGAATTGGAATTACAAAAATAAATAACCACTGATTGCTTTTTTAAGACTAACCAGTGGTTTTAATGGATATTTTTTTTAAAAATTATTTTTCTAACACGGCTTTAATTCTTCTAACACCTGAAGAAGAAGATTGTTCTTTTTTAATTACAAAATGCCCCAAGCTTCCAGTATTTTGCACATGAGGACCACCACAAACTTCTTTGGAAAAATCTCCTATAGAATATACTTTTACAACGTCTTCATACTTTTCACCAAATAATGCAATAGTGCCCTCTTTTTTTGCTTCTTCTAGTGGTTGCATTTTCATACTTACCTGTAAGTCTCTTTTAATTTGCTCGTTTACAATATCTTCCACTTTTTTCTTTTCTTCTTCTGTCATAGGTGAAGGATGCGAAAAGTCAAAACGCAAACGTTCTGCTGTAATGTTGCTTCCTTTTTGCATAACATGAGTGCCCAAAACCATACGCAAAGCTTGGTGTAAAAGGTGCGTTGCTGTGTGGTATGCTGTGGTTTGTTCTGAATGGTCTGCAAGCCCACCTTTGAATGCTTGCTCCGAACCTGCTCGCGAAACTTCTTGGTGTTTTTCAAATGCTTTATTAAAGCCTTCCATATCCACTTTTAGCCCATTTTCTTTCGCCAACTCTTCTGTAAGTTCTATAGGAAAACCATAAGTGTCATAAAGCTTAAAAGCAAGACGACCCGGTATTAGCTTTTTGGGATCTTTTAATAAATTAGGAAGCATCTTTTCGTATTCAGCCTCGCCTTTTCGCAAAGTTTCCATAAACTTTTTTTCTTCTTTTTCAAGTTCGTCTTTTATATGGTTAGATTTTTCTTTTAACTCAGGATATGACCCTTCGTTTTCTTTAATTACGATTTCACTAAGTAATGGCAAAAAGGATTGTTGTAAGCCAAGTTTTTTTCCATGACGCACAGCACGACGAATAAGACGACGCAATACATAACCTGCTCCTATATTTGAAGGAGTAATAGTCTTTGCATCCCCTAAAATAAAGACACTAGCACGAATGTGATCTGAAATAATTCTTATAGATTTATCCACCTCATCATTTTCACCATAGTGCACACCAGTTAACTCTTCTATTTTCTTTATGAGCCCCGCAAACACTTCTGTATCATAAACAGATTTCTTGCCTTGTAGCATTGTAACTGTTCGCTCTATTCCCATTCCTGTGTCAACACAAAATCTCTTTAATGGAGAGTATGAGCCATCAGAATTTTTGAAGTATTGCATAAACACATTGTTCCATATTTCAAAATATTTACCGCAAGAACATCCTGGCTTGCAATTATGTCCGCAAGCTTGTTTACCTGTGTCCATAAATATTTCAGTGTCTGGTCCACATGGCCCTGTCATTCCAGCAGGCCCCCACCAATTATCTTCACGAGGTAAAAAGTAAATACGATCTGACGGAATACCATGGCTTTCCCATATTTTTGCTGTTTCTTCATCTTTTGGGACACTATCGTCTCCTTCAAAAGCAGTAACAGAAATCTTTTCAACAGGAATACCTAAATACTTTTCGCTTGTTAAAAATTCAAAGCTAAAAGCAATAGCTTCTTTTTTGAAATAATCCCCCAAAGACCAATTACCAAGCATTTCAAAAAAAGTAAGGTGAGAAGCATCACCTACTTCATCTATATCTCCTGTGCGTATACATTTTTGAAAGTCTGTAAGGCGAGAGCCTTGTGGGTGTGGTTCGCCTGAAATATATGGAACAAGCGGATGCATACCTGCCGTTGTGAATAGGACAGTGGGATCGTTTTCGGGAATTAGAGATTTACCAGAAATCTCTTTATGTTCCTTGCTTTTAAAAAACTCAATATACATTGAACGTAGTTCATTTGCAGTGATAGTAGCAATATTTTTCATATAGTTTTTCCTTATATAATCATTGGAATATGCTCAAATATTCTTGCTTTTATAATATAATCAAAATGAATAAAAAAAACTATCCATTTTGAAGTTATCAAGATGGATAGTTTAAAAAAATTGTTTAGAAAACAACATCTAAACTAAAAAGATGTTTTTAATTTTTGCATTAAGAAAACTCATTAATTTATGAGCTTCCTTAATGTTTTTATTTTTTCTGTGCTAATTCAAAGGCACCGCCTTCTTCAATCGCATAGCCCAAAATTGGGTTGGATGTGCCATTGCCTCCAACAAGAGATTCACCAGACTGTTGTTCTGGTTGCACGCTTTCATTTTGTGTAGGAATTGGTTTAAGCACACCTTTATTTGCTCCAGTAAACTCTTTATGAACACCTACACTAATCCTATAATCCCTAATAGCTTTTTGAGTTGGAACAATACTTACTTCCCACTTACCGGTGTATTTTTCATTAGTACCTGCTCCGTCAGGAATAGTAGAATCAATACCTCCAACAAGATATGCAAGCCTTGCATTAGCATTACCTGCCATGTAATAACCAATATATGGAACCCATTTTCTTGTTTGGGGATCTTTTGCTAAATCTATAGAAACATTTGTACCTGTAAGAGAATAAGAGTCTACAGTTACAATTTTCCAATCAGTACCATCATAAGAAGAAAGATAGGCATATTTTAAGTCACCCTTGCTGTAGTACACAACATGTATTCCCTTATCTCCATCAATAGCACACTTAACATACTCGCCACCAGCATCAAGCTCTTTTACTCCGTTCCATGAAACATTATCTTTTCTAGGGTCTGTAGTATACGCATACATCAAAGAACGTGTCTTAAAGTTATACCAAAGAGCTACAACAACGTCCTTATTAGCCGCTACCCCATCTTTAATTGCACCAATAGACACATATTTACCAGCTTTATCTGCCCCTGTAGAACTTTGGTTTCCTGGTCCAGCCAAAATGCTATAGCTACTTTCTGGAGGCTCTTGCATTACACCATAGCCCTCCAAATCAATTAATTGCCCTTCATAAACAGGCTCTCCAGTATACTTACTATATACCGAACCATATCTATAGCGAATATGCTTATTTATAGCATCATAATATGCTAGATATACCCATGTTTTATTTGAAGCTTCAGTAACGGTTGTAATTGAAGGAGATTGAATCCTATCAGGGTCAGCAGTATATGGGCTATTTTTAGTTCCAATATTTTCAATACGTATTCCCCATCCTTCTCTTTGAGTAGAACCATTTTTTCCATAATTGTTATAATCGTTTATATCCCCTGCTTTTCTTGCAACAAACTTTGAATAAGATGCCACCCCCTGACCTTTATTCATATCAACACCTGTAGCCATGCCATAACCATAGTCTAAATCATCAAAAACAAAGTCAGTGAAAACATATTGAGCCCAGTTGCCATCAAATTGTCTTGAACTCTTCCAAGCAGAATTATTTTTAGAAGTTCCAGCCATATTAAAACGTGCAACACCATTAGCAAAAGCTAAGCCCACCTTACCATCTTTAGGAGAGATTTTTAGTACAGGATAAGAAATAAATCCGTCAGTAGGACGAGCTCCAATCTTAAAGCCCCATACATCAATAAACACATTATTAGTCAATAAATCGTTATTAATTTCATTTGAGCATCTATTATATGGTCTATTATCATCATCAGTATTATTTAAAGATGGAATTTTAATATCCTCTCCCCCACTTTTATATTCCATTCTTGCTTCTAACAATCCTGAAGTTGCAGTGTTTAAGTTCAAAGATGTACTGTCTGAAATTTTTGTATTTCCAATATAAAACCTTGCATCTGTAAGATTAAAGCCTTCAACAGTAATTACTTCATCACTTCGGCAAGGATAATGACCTAAAGCTGTCCTATCATAAACAGATGGGGTTGCACTATAAGAAGAAAGAGATGTTGTAACTTTAGCTATGTATGGCACTATATCAACCTTAAAAGTTGGCATATTTACTTGTGAATTATACAAAGCATAGTGGTTAATTTCACTAGGAACATCAACATGAGTCCAGCTAGCTTCATTACCTTTTGCACTAGATACACTAACAAAATACACTTTTTCATCTTTGTCTGTTAATGCCACAACATCATACTTATTAGCAACATCGCCACTTGCAAATTGAATAGACCTATCATCACTTGCAACACGAGAACCTTGTTTAATAGTAGGATTTGCCCCAGTTGTTTCATTTACTTTGCTAGAATAGTCTTCAACTTTTAATTTTATGGTAGCATCTTTAGCACAAAGAGTGTCTTCAGTGTTCCATACATAATTCCATTCAACATAATGGCCAGTATTAGTAAACTTACTTGTTACTATCTTTAGTCCATCTGTTTCTGTCCAGCCACTACTACTATAAGTGCTACTTACATCTCTACTACCAGAATTACGGACAAAGTGAGGATATGTGCCAGATTTTGTATCTTTTGGCAATGTTAAAGTAATTTTTTTAATCTTTATATTATCATAGCAAAATCCACGTAAAATAACCTTTCCCGAAACGCTAGTTTTGCCAGAGACATCAAAGCTACCAATTTCAATGTGACCTTTAGCTTCTCTGTTTTCATATACAACACTAGAAAGCTTTTCTTCTCTCTCACCTTTTAACTTTTGCTTATCGCTATTATAAAAGAATGGGAAAATAGCACCTTTTGGAATAATATTATCTCCTATTTCCACTTTAGTAGCAATTTTCATGCCTGCAAACCATAAGTTGTCCAAAGATTGGTCAGTAACTTTTAAGATAAATTTACCCTTTCCATCATCATTTGAAGAAAGAAGATTATCCAAATCTAATTCCAAAGTGCGTTCAGAATCTGAATGAGAATTAGTAACAGTTTTTATAGGTGCATCCAAATCAAATTCATCAACTTTTTTAGTAGCAAAGCCTGCTAAATCTGCATCTTTCACCCTATAAAGAGAAGCGGTAATATTCTTATACCCTCCTATGCAAACAACTTTTAATGAAGATTTTGTCTTGTTTTTATAAGTGAATACACTAGACACATCTATTACACCTCTAAAATCCTTGTTTTCATTAAAATCCCAACCATTCTCTAGTGCTACTTTAGGATTTTGCACGAGACAATTGTATTCTTCATCACCATCATAAGTATTATTTCCACTTAAATCTGTTGCAAAAACAATATTCTTAATTTTGATAGGAGAATTCTTAACCAAAACATCTTGCACAACTTGTGTTACTGAATTACCAGCTTCATCAAGCACAACAGTGGTAATAGTGCCCTTTCCATTAGAAACCCTTGTTGTATTAAGAGCGTCTTTATAGCTTACTATATTTCCTCTTCTCTTATTAAATTTATTATAATCTAAGCTATTTGAAGCATCTATCACTACTTCTTCAGTCTCACTACCTACTTGCAATTTAATAGATACTTTACGCACTCCACTACCAGAATCTTCAGCAACACCTTCAATTTGGAAATCCGCACCTTCTATTATATTAGGTTGTTGCACTATAGAATAATCAAAAGCACCAGAAAGCCCTGATGCATTTTCTAATTCTAGTTCCTTTCCCTTATCAGCTCCTCCTGCAATGGTCATTATTTTATAAACTTTTCCATCAATCAAAACCCTATATGATGCTTTGGAACTAATTAGTAATTCTTGAGATGCTGTAAACCTACCATTATTAAAGTTAGTATTATCCACAACTATAGGACTACCTATTGCACAAGAAGGATTTGAGTTATCATATTTTAATAATATCTTTTTAGAAACTGTCTTAGGTTCAACTGTTCTTCCATCAGTTGCTTTAATATCAAACTCTATATAACCATACTTTGAAGTATAATCACTTGTTTTAATAGGAATGGTAAATTTAAATCCACCAGTGATTGGCTGAAACCAATGCTCACTATTTGTTTGATCCAATGCTTGTATTCCGCTAGCAACAAGCCCTGTTTTTACTTCTTTTTCAGCTATTCCATTACCATGAGTAACACTTCCTTCAATTACATAATCATTTCCTGATATCCATTTTGCATTAGGAACATAATCATCGCCAGAACCCGTAGCATCAGTAGTTTTTCTCAACTTTACATTATAAAACTGAGCCACATCAGTACTTATTGTGAACTCTCTAGGAGTTGTCCAATCCCCAACTGTTGCACCTGATTTTCCTCTTAATCTAAAATAAATCTTTTTGGAATTTCCAGATGTTAATAAATCTGCAACCGTAAAAGAGCAACTCCAATAAAGGATATTTGTAGAAGAAAGAATTTCTACTCCTTGACCATAATCTTTTCCTTTAACCACCCATGAAGAGCCAAAAGAATTTGATTCACTTAACTGCAACTCAACCTTATCTACTGTTTTTCCACTAGTTGGGTTTGCAACCCTTGCAGTGCCACTTAATACTACAGTGCCCCCTAAAGTAGCTCCATTATTAGGAGAAAGGATATCAATATAAGGAGTTTCTCCATTAGGATCAAACTTCAAATTATAAATGCTAGAAGTTATTTCATTTCCAGCCTTATCTGTTGCTTTAATTTGAACAGGTATTGTCCAAAATCTGGAACCATTTGTTGGAGGAACAGCACCGTATTTTTGCACGTCTAATTCATATTTTACATACTCTGCAACATTTGGGATTTTTATCATCCAAGAAGCAGAAGTGTTTTCCAAACTACTTAAAAGATGCCCACCATCTTTATGTTCTTTAATAAAGTTTGTATTACCTATTTTGTATGTAATAGAATTTTCATTTACACCAGAAACAGAATTACCCGGTCTTGCAGGTTCATCTGTTATTTTTCCTGCAAAGCTTACTTCACCAAAATATGCAGCATCTGTTGGAGATGTAAGCTCAATTACTGGTGAAGTAAAATCAACAATACAAGTACTTTGCCATGTACTAGTGAATCCTGAATTATCCAAAATTTCTATCTTTAGTGGTAAGCTACCTTCTGTTACACCTGAAATATCAACATTATTAAAATCTATAACATCAAAAAGATCTTCTTTACCTACTGAAAGAGGTATTGCTCCTTGTGGTAAAGAAACAGAAACACTACCTATTGTCAAAGTAGCACTTTTAAGCTTCAGTGCATCTTTTGCCAAGATTCTAAAAGAAATAATCTTTTTTTCTTTGTTTCCTAAAACAGTATTAGTGCCAACAAGAGTTCCTAGTTCTGTATATTTTGTTGAAGTATTCGGTGGTATAGGGAAAGTTTGTTCAAGAGAAAAACGCACCCCCTTATCACTAATTTCAGGCTGAGTATTATCATAATTAAATTTTATATCATTATCTTTAAAATCATCACCATCATCGCTACCTTTTACACGTACTCTGTCACTTGCATTTGTAGCTCCTACCTCAAATTCTTTTCCTACTTCATCAATGACTTTAAATTTAAGGCTTAACACACCTTCTTCTATTCCACTAGGTAGTGTATAACTCCATGTCCAAAAACCAGAACCTTGTGCTTGCTTAGAAACCTCTTCAAAACTTCCATTATTTATTTGAATTTTAACAGACTTAATACCATCATCATCACTTACGTCACCTAATAACTTTCGTGAATTAATAAGAGACGCTTTATTAATTTTTTCAAAACTAGAAATAGTAACAACAGGTAAGTCTGTCTCTTGTCTTATATTCACTTCAAATAAATTACTTGTAGTTTCATTTCCAGCGATATCTTTAGCAATAGCTTTAATTTTTAATGTTGAATTGTCTGAATATTGCTCAGTATCAAAAGAAAAACTAAATATTGCCTTTTTATTTCCTTGAATGTCCCAATCTTTTTTTAGAAAACCATGCAATTGTGCATTGTTTTCATCTCTTATTTCAACACTTTCAATTCCACGATCGTCAGTTACAATACCAGTTATAGTTGCAATTTTGTTTGTATATGTTTTAGATGTTCCACCTATTGATAATTCAACTTTAGGTGATATTTGATTTAATGATATAACAGCCGGACTATTATCAGTTTTAGCACTTAATTCTAGTACATTGGAAATATTCCCAGCATTATCCATTGCCCAAAAATAGTAAACAGTGTTGCTAGTTGGCATGCTTGTAATGTTAGCCTTATATTTTCCAGAAGACTCCGTCATAAGTGTTGCATTATTAAAACTAATACCACTTTGGTCACTATAGCGAACTTCTTTTATTCCTGAAGTGCCATCATTTGCTACAACAACAACTTCCCCAATAGGTGTGTTATTAGCAAGTAGCACATCCATATTAGAAGGCTTTTCAAGAGTTAAAGTTGGTAATCCTGTATCAACTTTTATTGTATGTGCTATTTTACTACTTGCATTTTTAACTTCATCTTCTGCAAAAAATTGTAAAGTGTTCTCTCCTTCACGAAGCTCCAAAAAGCCATCCCAATTAGTAGTACCAGGTAAAACCTGTATTGCTCCATTCACTTCACATTTTATAACTTTAATCCCAATACCAGAATCAGTTGCAGTACCTTGCACTCTATACTTTCTTTCGTTTGTCCAAGTAGAAAAACTAGTGGTAATATTTATAGTTGGAGGAGTTGCATCATAATGAAATTCAATCTCTTTTTGTTCTATTGCATTACCTAACTTATCTTTTACATTAAAATAAAACTTATATTTACCTTCATTAGGAGTAGCAATATTTGCAAGCTTCCATTCTCCAGCTTCTTTGTTTTGACCTTCTTCAACTAAAATAGAAGTTTTTGCACCATCATTATATGTATACTCAACTTTTAAATCAGTAATTTCAACACCTACACCAGCATCATACAAACTTCCTTCGAGTTTTGGGAAAGTGCTTGAAGCTAGTTCTACAGGTTTAATATTCAATACAGGTGCTGCATCATCACAAAAAATTGAATATTTTTTAACAGTCTTTTGTAATAAGGAATCAACAGATTCAACATAAAGACTATAAATTCCACCTTTGTCAAATTTTGATTGTTCTATTACAAATTGATCTTTTGCAGTGGTGGTAGAATATTCTTTTTCATCATTTGCTTTTTCATCACTTCCAAATTTAAGTTTGTAAGACACTTTTATAGGGGTGCTTTCAGAGGTTGCAGTAAATTTAACGATTACATTTTCAGTACGCTTAACAAAAGCTCTTTCTGAAATTTCATGTTCATCATCACCATAAGTTGCAATTTTAGTTACTTTAACATCATTTGGGCGACCACTACCAATAATTTTAACACCATAAGCATACGTAATATTCACATCGTTGCTATTGTTTTGTACACTTGCAGTATCAATCACAGCTGAATTGTCTTCTTTATCCTTGCCTTTTACCAATATTACATAAGAAGAACCAACATTAAGATCACCTTTATCAACATCCCCTTCGACAGGAACTGTTGCCATATAAGAAGAACCAACTTTTTTAATTGCGACTCCAACAATTTTTTGTACGCCACTTTCTTTGTCAAAACTGGTTCCTGAAGGATATTCTTTATTAGGGTCTAAAACACGCCCATTGTTTTTAAAATACTGAACATAAGCTGAAAGTTCACAATAATAAAACTCAAATTCATTAAAATCTTTTAATGGAGAATCATCTAAATTTGGGGATATTTTTATAGTAAGCGTTCCACCTTTTGCTCTTGTATAGTTATTGTAAATATTATCAGAGGTATCATTAGCATCAATCTTACAAGGTTTAAAACCTAAGACTTCAAAAGTTGGGCTTTTAAATGGATTAAGTCCTAAAAGCCCCATTAAAGCTCTATTTTCATTTGTTAATAAATTTTCAAGATCATTAGGACAAGAAATCTTAAATCTCTTTGTTAAATCTCCAAATTTTCCTGTTTTTAATGCTTCAATAATACGCTTTGCTTCTTCCTCTTTTTCTGTGTCAACTACACCCTTATCATTAAGATAAAAAGTGCCTTTAAGCATATCATAAACATCTTGAACTTTATATTTTGGAAAAATTAACTGTTTGGTTACATCTTTTTGTTCTTCTATATTATATAACACATCATAAAGATAATAATCACTACTAACATTACCTTGATTTTTATCTCCTTTTGAATCTGGAGAATCATATTCTTTTGCATTATCAAATATTTTAATAGCACATGGAAAAGTTTTTAAACCTTGAACTGCATCATCACCATAAAGTCTTCTATAAATACCTTTTTCTGTTGAAGTTGATGAAAAAAAGCCATCAACCTTTATATTAATAGAGGTACTAATATTTTTGATAGTTTCTTTTTCCCATTTATTATTTCCATATGCAAAAAACTCTAAATTAGAAAGCCCACTATCGTCTGCCGCAGTTCCTTTTATTGTTAGATCAGCTCCATAGTTATCAGAAACATCTGAATCTTTATTACTAGTTGCAAAAGAAGAAGGTCGCTGTAAGAACAAAACTGGTGGAGTATTATCAACTATTAAAACTGATGATGTTGTGCCTTCTTTGCCATCCTTGTCATATGCCAAAATTGTAATGTTATATTTTCCATCTTTTAATGGAAAACTACCATCACTATTAGGCTTATTAACAACAACACTCCACTGCCAAGCCTCCCCAGATTTTTCAACACTACATGGCAGTTCTAAAGCACCTTCCCAAGCCCTATCAGCAGACTTCACAACAATCTTTACTTTATCAACTACATTATCATCAGTAGCCACACCTTTTAAGGTGAATGAATTTCGTATTATTGGTAAGCTTTCACTAGGGAAAGTAAGCTGACATGTAGGCGGAGTTATGTCTATATGCCCACCTAATCCAACATTATTTTTGCATGTATTAGAAAAAATCACCAACAAAAATATAAACAGAAAATTCCATCTTTGGTTTAATTTCATAAATAATCTCCTAGAGGTTAAGAAAGGTTCCCTCAAGACTTTTCAATTAATATTGAAAAGTCTCACCACTTAATCCTAGTAATACAAACTATCGTTTTCAAAAAAGTGAAAACTAATAATGTATAATATTAAATCCCTCAAAATATAATTGCAAAAAAGGCAATAAATGCATACTCTACCTTTTCGGCATTGAGCAATTTAAACTACTCTTCTAAAATTGTCAAATACATTAAATTTCAAAAATTTTATTTAATTTTTGAATAATGTGAATCTTTAAATAACAATCTATGTTTTTCAACACACATTCGCCATCAATAACAAATTTAACAACTCTATTAGAAGTTAAATTAAATTACCATAAAGCAGTTGAAAATCACTAAACTTATAAACAGTTACATTTTACTCATAATAAAGATTTAAAATTAAGAAATATACAACTATAAACTAATATTTCGTTTAAGTTTCTTTTTTAATTTTCCATGCCTTATGTATCTTTTTATTCCTAAAGTCAAATGGAATAGAAATGCTAGAAATATCTTTTATGAATAGATTTGTTTTAGCATGGGTTCTTAAAAGTTCTTCATCAAATTTAAGCTGTCTTGAATTATAAGAAAAATAGAGCACACCATCTTTTTCCAGTACCTTTATACACTTACAACACAAATCAATATAATCCTTGTTAACATCAAAAAAACCTTCCCAACTTTTTGAATTTGAGAATGTTGGAGGATCACAAACTATAATATCCCATTTCTTATTACTTTCTATGGCTTCATCTAAAAATCTCATAACTTCTTCATTCTTAAAAAAGAAATTACTTGATGGCTCTATTTCATTTATTTTCATGTTTTCTTCTGCCCATGAAAGTACAGATTTAGATGTATCTACACTACAAACGCTTATTGCCCCACCCAAAATGGCATGAATGGAAAAAGAAGCTGTATAACAAAAAAGATTTAGTACTCTCTTGTTTTTTGCTTCTCTTGCAATTTGCATACGTAATGGACGATGATCTAAAAAAAGCCCTATATCAATATAATCAGAAATATTAATATAAAATAAAGCATCTCCCTCTTTTGTAATAAAGCGAATACTCTTATTGTTTTTTATCTTGCAATATTGAGAAACACCTCTTTGCTTTTCTCTAATTTTAATAGAAATATTTGTTTTTGGGATTTGTAATAAAGAAGCTGCTAGCATTGCAAACTCATTAACCCATTTCGTTTCCTCATTTTCATTTACTTCATAAGGTCTTTTGTACAAGCTAACAACTAAATATGGAACACAATCTTTAGAATGATAAAGCTCAATGAGTAAAGGGATTTCGGGAATATCTTTATCATAAATACGATAACAATAAATACTATTCTTCCTAGCCCATTTACTCAAGTTTCGTTTTTGTTTTATAAGTCGATTTGTAAAAATCTCTCTTTGATATGCTTTT
Organism: Treponema sp.; assembly: GCA_052169975.1. Lineage (GTDB taxonomy): Bacteria > Spirochaetota > Spirochaetia > Treponematales > Treponemataceae > Treponema_B. Next base: position 19,592 of record JBQNBK010000002.1, on the reverse strand, counting down.
TTAGCTTCCATTAATTGCCATCATATAACTAAGCATTGCATAACCAGAACTCAAATCTTCACGCCAAACATCAACATCATCTGGTGTATTAATTTTTATGTTAGTAAAGTTCCATATAGCTTTAATACCAGCATCAACCAAAACATTTGTTAATGCTTGTGCATGTTCTGAAGGAACTGCTAAAATTGCTATGCTAATTTTTTCTTTAGCTATTATTTTTTTTGCCTCATTAATGTCATGCACTTGTATGCCATGTACAATATTTCCAACTTTCGATTTATCATTATCAAAAGCAAACTCAATTTTAAGTCCATGTTCCTTAAATCCAACATAACCAATTAATGCACAACCAAGACATCCAGCCCCAACCAATACTGCAGATTTCTCAATATTCCACCCTAAGAATTTTTCAATTGCAATAATTAATTCTTTTATTAAATATCCTCGCTTCGGTTTTCCTATCACACCAGTAAGAGATAAATCTTTTCTAACTTGAATTGCCTCCAATTGTAACTCATCTGCTATTACTGTCCCTGAAATATATTCATCCCCATGTGCAAAAGCTGTTTTGACAATATATAAATATGATGGCAACCGCCTAATAGATGGTCCTGCAAATATTTTCTTTTTTTGCATCATAGTTTCCTAACAATCACACTTCAGTTTCATCTTCTACTATATCAGCTGCAACCAAAATATCATCTTCCTTATCCACTTTTGTTGCATAACTAACAGAAAGTGGTCTTCCTCTATAACGTGAGTTATTTAATCCTGCTATCACCCCTTCTGCATTTTCTTTCATAATTTGAACAAAACAATAATTATCTAATAGTTTAATTTCACCTATATGTTCGCGTGGAACTGAAGTATTCTGCATAATGAGCGTAATAATATCTTTAGGAGACACTCCACGTTTTCTTCCTATACTAAAAAACAACACTTTTGCTTCATCTTTTCCTAAAATTATTTTAGGTTTTGATTGATGAAAACTAAGATAACTTTCTTTACTATTAATTCGCACATTATTTATTAACTTGCCACCATTTAGAACCATTTGTTTGGCTAAATATGAGGCAACATAACTTCTCATAGTTAGAGGAACATTCTTCTTAAATAATTTTCTATACCTATCTAGCTCTTTAGGATCATCTGACATCCTAACAGAGTCCAAGGCCTCAGTAACACATGAGATAAACTTTTGCTCAATCTCATTTAAAACTTTATCAGACACTTCTCGCATCTCCTTAAAAAAATTGCCTTTCATTCTTGCACATAATGATATTTTTATCAATACTAAATTCAAGATGAGATCTATAGCTAGAATAGTTATGATAAATAAAATTTAATTAGATTTAATAAAAATTATTTTATATTTGCACATTCTTGTAAATTGTCTGTAGTAGCATCACATAAATTATAATTTTGGGGCATCTCATTAATATGTATTAATTGATATTTATCTTTAATGTGTACTACTCTATATTTATTGGTAGTTTTTTGTGATATAACTTTTTTTAGTTCATACATCAAGCTATATACATTTTGTGCTTTTGATTTAGAATTAGAGCCCCATAAATTATATGTAATATCTGATAAAGTTCCACCTTCTTTATGAGAAAGCAAAAACATAAATAGTTTTGCTTGCATTTTAGTCAAACATTCTATTATACCTGTTTCTTTCTGTGTTTTTATATTAACTCTTTCATATAAAGCATGAATTTCTTGATTTTCCATATTAGGTGAAAGAAACAAAGGAACTTCCAAACATTGAAAATTATAATATGAAAAGAATTCTTTATCATTTGCAAACTGATCAAAACATTCTTCTATAGTTGCAATATAATCAGCATAAATTTCACAATTATCTTTCTGATACTCATAAATATAATTAATTTCTAATTTCAAAAAAATATCGTTCTTAATACTATAGATAAGAATTGGAGAATAAAAATCAAATTTCTTTAAAATACTTTTAATGTTCATATTTCTACTAGTCAATGAATCTTCAGCAAAAATAAATATAACATTCATGAAATTATTATTATCATACAAAGATTCTAAAAAGCATAATAAATTATTATATACAGTTACATTATTATATTTTTCTTTTATGATATTTCCTAATCTACATGAAATATTTTCATTTTCATCAAATAATACAAATTCCATATTTATTTATTCGGAAAGCATGATAAAAACTTTAAAATATATTAAATCTCCTTTTTTTAGATAATATTCTTAGTTCCATTTTATAGTAAATTTTAAAAAATATGAAAAATAAATAAATTCGCTAATATTTTTAAAAAAAAGATTGAAAAATAACATAAGTACGGTTAAACTAACATTATATTTATGGAGAAAATCATGCAGAAAGGTATAATTATATTTAATTCTATTGAAAAGTATAAAGAAACAATTAAAAGTACATTATCTTCTAAATACTTGTTACATTTTTCATCAAAGATAGATTTTTTATCGCATGTAATTATTTCAGGAGAAATCTCATTTATCGCATTTGATCCAGAAACACGATTAATAGATTTCATAAAACTGTTTAATAAAATTAAAGCTCTATACCACGATCTTCCAGTGTTTTTGATTTCTGAAACATCTATTTCACTTAAAACAAAAGTAGTGCTTGAAAGATTTATATCATACAAAATAACAAAGTCATTCTGTTTAGATACAGATTTTGATAATTTTATTGAAACTCTTAATAGTCTACCTGAAAGAGATGTAAATGAGAAAAAAGATATTAATTTTCTTTATACTTCATTAATTGGTGAAAGTGAAAATACAGAAGAATTAAGGCTCTTTATCTCAAGCGTTTCAAAAACCAACAAATCAGTTATATTGCTTGGAGAAACAGGTTGTGGAAAAACTACAGTTGCAAAATTAATACACGATTTATCAAAAAGAAGAGATAAAAGATTTGTAAATGTTGACATAGGCACAATTCCAGACGACCTAATTGAAACAATACTTTTTGGAGCAAAAAAGGGCTCATATACTGGGGCATATGAGAATACAATAGGACTTATAGAAGAAGCTAATAGAGGTACACTATTTTTAGACGAAATTGAAAATATGCCTATGAATATGCAAATTAAGTTGCTTAGAGCTTTAGATACCAAAAGAATAAGAGAAGTTGGTGGAAACACTGAAAAATATGTTGATTTTAGACTTATATGTGCATCTAATTGTAATCTACTAGAAATGGTAAGAAAAGGTTCATTTCGTCAAGACCTATATTATAGAATTAACATATCAAATTTTAATATCAAACCATTACGCGAAAGAAAAGAAGATGTAGAACTATTGGCAAAATTTTATGTTGAAAAACATAACTTTACTATATCTCCAGAAGCCTTAAAAAAATTACACATATCTAAGTTTGAAGGTAACATAAGAGAACTTTTTAATGTTCTTGAAAACGCTTTTCTTTTGGCTTCTCCTTTAACAATAATATATCCAGAACATATAATTTTTATGATGCAATAAAAGTATAGTTCTAAAAAAATAACAATGTTCCCAGAACATTGTTAGTAATATTCATTGGTTTTCAGAACATAAACATTTATTTCATCTGAACAAAAAAAACAGCCTAGTTTTCAATGAAAACTAGGCTGTTTAAAGGCATAAAAAAGCTTTTTAGATTATTCCCATTTCTTTACCAACTTTTTCACAAATCTTAACCGCTTCATCAAGTTGAGCCTTTGTATGACCTGCTGTAACCATACAACGAACCCTTCCAGTTCCTTTTGGAACAGTTGGGAAAACAATAGGACCAGAAAATACACCATTACTAAACAATTTTTTAGAAAATTCAAGAGTTTTTGCTTCATCTCCTACAATAATTGGGGTGATAGGTGTTTCGCTATTACCAGTATTAAATCCTAATTTTCCCAATCCTGATTTAAAATGCTTTGCATTATCCCAAAGCCTATCAGTATATTCAGTAGATTCCATCAACATCTTAATTGCTTCAATAGCAGCTCCAACTGCTGCAGGTGGAAGACCAGTAGAAAACAAGAATGGACGACCTCTATTTTTAAGCCAATCTATAGTAACTTGTTTTCCTGCAACATAACCACCTACAACACCAATTGCTTTAGAAAGAGTTCCCATAGCAAAGTCTACTCTACCATGTAAATGAAAATGATCTACAGAACCACGTCCACTTTCACCTAAAACTCCACTTGAATGTGCATCATCAACATATGTCAAACAATTATATTTCTCTGCTAATTCAACAATACCTGGTAAATTTGCAATATCCCCATCCATAGAAAAGACACCATCTGTTATAATAAGAACATTATTATAATTATTTCTTTTCTCTTTAAGAACATTTTCCAAATCTTGCATATCAGAATGTTTGAAAACTGCCTTATCAGCTTTAGAAAGACGAGTACCATCAATAATAGAAGCATGGTTAAGTTGATCAGAAATAATCAAATCACCTTTTTCTGTAACAGCTTGAATAACACCAGCATTACAATTAAAACCTGATTGAAATGAAAGAACTGCTTCTTCTCTTTTGAATTTAGCAAGTAGAGTTTCAAGTTCATCATGGATAGCCATATTCCCAATTATAGGACGAACAGCACCAGCACCAGCACCATATTTCTCTATAGCAGCAATTGCAGCTTTTTTAAGGCGTGGGTGATTAGCAAATCCCAAATAGTTATTAGAAGAAAGGTTAATTACTTTCTTCCCATTAAGAACACACTCTGCCTCATTTGGACCATCAAGTGTAACAAGCTCTTTATACAAGCCTTGATCTTTTAGTTCTTGAATTTTAACTTTCAAAAACTCCATATCATGTATACTAGACATAAAATCCCTCCATATATAAATGAATAAATTATTTACCTAATTTTACTTTAAGTTTTTCCAACATATCTGTTGTCATTTTTGCTAAATCATATTTTGGCGACCACCCCCATTCAGCACGTGCAGCACTATCATCAAGAGAATTAGGCCAAGATTCAGCAATACCTTGTCTCACAGGATCAACTTTATATGTCATTTTGAAATCTGGCATATGTTTTTTTATTTCATTGGCTATAATCTCAGGAGTAAAACTCATAGCTGTAATGTTAAAAGCATTTCTATGTTTTAATTTTGATGGATCTGCTTCCAAAAGTCCATGTATTGCATCCAATGCATCAGGCATATACATCATGTCCATAGAAGTACCTTCTTTAATAAAGCACTCATATGAACCTTTTTGAACTGCATCATAATAAATATGAACAGCATAGTCTGTAGTTCCACCACCTGGCAATGCTGCATAAGAAATAAGACCTGGAAACCTCACACCTCTAGTATCAAGACCAAACCGTTTATGATAATAATCACACAAAAGCTCCCCTGCAACCTTTGTTACTCCATATAGTGAAGTAGGACGTTGAATTGTATCTTGTGGTGTTTTATCCTGTGGTGTAGAAGGCCCAAAAGCTGCAATAGAACTAGGTACAAAAAGAGAGAAGTTATTCTCTCTAGCAACTTCAAGAATATTATGCAACCCATTCATATTAATATCATAAGCTAGATTAAACTTATCTTCTGCAACAGCTGAAAGAAGAGCTGCAAGATGAATTATTGTATTGACCTTGTGTTTTTTACACACATCAGCAACACCTTGAGCGTTAAGAACATCCAATGTCTCAAAAGGCCCGCCATCTATAACTTTTGGAACATCTTTTTTAACAACATCAGAAGCAACAACATTCCCAGCTCCATACTTATTACGTAAATATACAATAAGCTCACTACCAATTTGCCCCAACGAACCTGTGACCAAAATTCTTCTTTCCATATTATTATCTCCTAAAAATAAGAGCCTCATCATGCATCACTGCATGACAAGGCTATATTAAAAACAACTATACTTTTATTCTTCTTCCCAATCTGGTGCTTTGAACATAAAAATATCTCTGTCCAATCCATCACTTTGACGGGTTAAGCAACATACAACATAGCTTTTTAATGGCAATTTCTTAGCAAAATCAATAAAATCGCCTTTACCTCTAGCAGCATCAAAATCATCATTTGGTTCCCAACAATCCATTCCATGAATTAATTCATGTATCAATCGACCTGTTACAGGTTGCCTTTTATCTTTATCCACTACCATAGGGTCTAAGCGGTGATCATCAGTTCCTCTCCTATGGGCATCAAAAGATTCATAGCCTATACGTAAACCATAAATACCTGTTCTATATTTTCCAGTGTATGGATCTGGAAAACAAGTTATTTCTGCAAAATATGTTTTACCTGGTTTTGCATTAAATGCCATTATATCCAAAGTATGATAATCCATTCTTTCTATTGGTTCATCAAATTTACCATCTTCATATATTGATATAACAGTATCCACTTCTGCATCATATTCTCCATTTTTTGAATATTTATCAAATATACTAGTATGTGGAGGTATAGTAGAAATATAAATAATTGGAGAATCATACTCAATAGTAACTATATTTTCTTCTTTAGTATTTTTAACTTCAAATTTCTTTTCATAATATTCACCTTCAATAATTACACGTGCAACATATCCTTTACCAGCTGGACGTTTTGGTAAAAAGAAAAATTCTGCTTCTCCCTTATTATTTGTAAAAGTAAAACCTTTTGGATCTCCTGAATCATCAGCATATACTGTTACAGGATGTCCAGAAAGCCCTAAATCAACATCTTCTTTAAGTGGGTTTCCTTCTAAATCAAGTGCATTGCTTCTTTTGTTTCTTAGCTTAACTGTTACATATCTAGTAGTATCATAATCAAATTTATCATTACCAGCAAAATCTTTTTCATCTCTTACAGCTTTTCCTGCCTCAAGAACATTTACGCGTCCATATCCATAATCTTCATGGTGGACACCCTTTGCCTGTCCCTCAAGAGGATCTGCTGTGCTTTGTATAATTGCCTTAAGCCAACCTGGATTTTTATTACGTGCTTTTTCAAAAGATAAAAGATATCCCAAAAGACCAGTTGTAAAAGGAGTTGCCATAGAAGTACCTGACATAGTTGTATACGCAGCACCAATATCTGCTTGTTTCCATGGTTTTTCACCAGTTCCATCTGGTAACCACTGTGTTCCCCAAGGATGATTATGTCCTGGTGAAGTTCCAGTACTCAAAATACCATCACCTGGTGCACAAACATCAATCCACTCTCCACTACAACTAAAAACCTTTCTTCTATCACGCCCATCGGTCGCACCAACAGCCAAAGCAGCATCATAACTTACAGGAAATTCTAGTAGACGTTGACCATCATTTCCCATTGCTACAACAGGTAAAATACCAGTTTTTAAGCAACGTGCCATAACAATTGAAGCAAATTGTGTTGGGAAAGGCCCACCTAAAGACATATTAATAGGATACACCCCTTGATCCTTATAATAGTTAAATTTTTCTTGTTCTGTTGTGTATGGATAATCAGCTTCATTTGTATGATTGCCATCACGTCTTTGAAGAGTTTCAAAACTCTCAGGATAATATTGATCAAGCTTATTATGTAGTCCTGCTTCTATATAAGAAGCATAATCATCCAATGCACCATATATTTCCCATCCCTTACTACCATTAACTCCACCAAAACACTTATAAGAAGCTATTTTTGTGTTTTTCCACGAAACACCTGTAACACCCTTATCATTATCTCCAACTGCAGCCATTGTACCAGCACAGTGTGTACCATGTTCTCCATTATCCCAATTCCAAAACATTACAGAATCAGGACTATCATAACCTTCACGTCCATTTCCAGGGTCAACTTTTGAACAAGGCACTTCAAAAAATCTATTTGAATTTTTATAAGACTTAAGAAATTCTTTTGCATAAGGAACTATAGGATCATTTTCATCAATTGGATCAGAAAGTGTATATGCAAAATATCCACTACCGACATTTAATAAGTACGCAGATTTAACAAAATAAGAAATTGATTCTTGCTTATTATTTTTATTTTTAAACCAAAAATCTTCATTACAATAATTAAAACCAGTATCTATAACACCTAACAAAACAGGCTCTTTAAAATGATCATCTTTTAGTTCTTTATAAGCGTCAAGAGCATGAGTAATCTGTAATGAATAATTAACTTCATTCATTCTTGGATCTTTTTTCATATCTCCTTCTTCCAAGCTTGTTGGATATAACTTAGCGATATCTTCAATTGTAAGATCTTTTCCTAATTTTGGTTTTAGATGATCAAGTTTATCTTTTGGTGGATTCACGTGATAAACTGCAAAATCATATTCTGCTGAAATAACTCCTTCAAGCTTTAAAACTTTCTTTATAAAAAATTCATCATCTTTATAAAGATACCAAAATATGTTTCCAGCATCAGCTTTCATGGTGCCACAAATACGAGCTCCCATTTTTATAAATTTAGACTTATCAAAGTCTTTAGGCGTTCTTACTATATAATACCCCTTCACAACATCCACTCGCCTAGTTCCACCAGCTAAAAGAGGTAGATCTATATGGTTAGGAGCTTCTTTTCTATAATTAAGAGAGCGCGAAGGTGCATTCTTGTTTCCTACTTCTCCTTCAAATCCCAATTTACATGAGAATAAAAGAAAGCAAGTAGCAAAAAAATAAAAAAGCTTTGTTTTTTTCATTTAATCATCTCCTTTAATCTTCTTGAACCACAGTAAAACGACACCTTCCATTAATAGAATTATTACCGTCATTATCCGCATTTCCATTAATGATATATATACCGCCGATTGGTGTCTGTCCGTCATTATTTCTATACTTTTCAGCAGGAGCATCTTTTTTCTTTGCATCAAAACCTTTTATCATGGCCATGCTAGCAACATTGCCACCAATAGGGACACGCCCCCAACTAACTATATCCCAATAATAAGTATTTCCTGCCTCATAATTAAATGTTCCGTCTCCACCCAAAAGCTGTGCCCAGTTAAAAGCTACGATTCTAAGATAATTATCTTTAATTGTAAGAAGTCCTTCTTTTTTATCAAATGTAAGAAGGTCATCAATTGTATAATGGCGTGGAATGGCTTTCATATTAATCAATTCTTTTAAGGTAGCATATCTACCAACACGTGGTAAATATACATGAAGTGTTTCTTCTCCATCCTCTTCAAAAACTAAAAGACACTTTGAAGCAAAAACAGGTTCAGCATCTCTAGTAAAAACTGTAATACCAAAATCAATTTCTGCAGCATATTCCTTATCCCAGAGTTTTGGATTTGATATTCTAGCAGAATAGTCAATCTTAATTTTTTTCTTATCTTTATTAGGTGTTTTTCTAGGATATTTTGTAGCCTTTAAAACAGGTGCCTTATCTAACTTATTTGCATTATATTTATATACAGTACCATCTTGAACACCACCACCTTGACCTTCAACTTTTATGTTGTCAAGGAAATACATAAATGCAGGTGGAACTTTCACTTCAGCAATATATTCTGTTTCCAATGCACTACCCTCATCAATAGAAGCAATCATCTTATATTGATAAGTTTTACCTTCTTCCATAGTAAAGTCTGTATCCATAACAGAAAATGGTGTTGCCCTAAATGGAGGTATTGTTGAACTAACCCTCCTAAATGGAGTGTTATCATCCACGCATCTACGATACAAGTCGACTCCTGATATAGAAATAGGTCCAAAATCATCCCCAATATAACCACGTGCCAAAACTAGATATGTAGAAGGTGTTTTAATTATATCACCTTGTCCTTCAGGAGGAGTATATTCTGTCCAAGGCATACCAAAAAGGTTTTCAAAATATTGTTTGTTTTCAAAGAGATTTAGTTTAGTAGGCCATCGGAATAAAGATACTCTAAAATTCTCAAATTTAATTTTTCTCTCATCTTTATCTGTATCAAAACCTGGACGTTTTCCTTCCATCATTTTTGCAGCTTCAATAGATACAAGCTGATGTCTTTCTAATCTATTACCAGCAACATCATAAGCTACTAATATTAAATCATATACACCTGATGGAAATTCCCATTTCATCTGACCTTGTTGCTCAACAGCATGTTCTTCCATAGAAATTTTACCATTTGGGTTATAATCAGTCATACTAATACCTGAAGCATAAGCAAAAGGTGTACTATCAAATGCTATTGAAACTCCATCAGGCCCCCATGCAACAGGTTCAATACTATTACCAGAGCTCACATCAAACCAAACAACCATATCCGTAAGAGCCCCTGCATTTGAATCTTCCATTTTAATATGTGCATCACCACAAGTTAAATTGCAAGGTTTTAGTTGCCAAGAACCACCAATACCAGTAGTTTTCTGCCTAAAAAAGAAATATGCACCATCATTATAAGCTTTAGGAGATTCTGTCTTTACTTGTTTCATTAAGCGAACAGGAAAACTACCTCGAATAGCTTTTAGTCTATGTGTCTGCCCATTTTTATCTGTATAGTCTGCACCACCATTTTGAGTTAAGCTAGTCTGTATAAGACCAATAACTTCTCCTGGCATACCAGAAACATAATAATGCTCAAGCATAGAATCTGCAGTATCTTTATCATCACCTAAGGCATAAATGTCATAATAATGCCCAGCTTTTAATTTCCCTCTACAACTTAAAATACCATCCACGCCAGTAATTCCAAGTTCCTGAAAATCAGCCTTAAAAAGTTTTCCATTTGAATCAACTGTCAATGGCTTATTAGCTTCATGCTCTTTATAAAGAATAGTGCTACCAACTCTTGCAGAACCACCATTTGAATCTATAACGGATATTTTTGTATAATTTTCGTTTGGATTTACAGGTATAATATGAAGTTGATATTCTCTATAAAGCTCTCCCTTTATAACACTAATTGGAATTGTTACCTCTTTAAGCTTACCATTTTCATAATAATCAGTTTCTTTTAGTTCATAAGTATAAAAACTAACAGTATTATCTGTGTCTGCAGTTATAATATTAGGGAATTTTTCTGACACAGATTGCAATTTTTGAGAAAAATCTTCTGTTAAAGAGACAAGCTGACCATTAATCCTAATCTCAGAATCAGCATCTGTTTTTAACATTTTTAATTTATAAGTAATACCTTCCTCAACAAGAGCTACAGTATTATCTGAAATAGCAGGTCTAAAACCCATAGTTGGCCAAACTTTTCCATTAATTGCAGAATTAACAGGATGTGTTGTTTTAGGAGTTCCTTCAATCTTTAAAACACTCAAAGCTGGAGCAACTTGTCTATCTTCTTTAATAAACCTAAATCTAAAATCCTTTTGAATTTTCTGCACACCACTTTCTCTTCCATACTCATCAACAAAGCCACCATCTTTTAATTCTCCACTTTGATAAGTAACCACAGATAATTTATGTTCTTCCTGTCCTGAAGTAGACTTCAACGGAATCTCTTTATAATTCCTCTGCGTATTTGACGGATGTGTTCGAGAGAAATCTCCATCATCAACACTTAGATAAAATCTATAATCCCAAAGATCACTAACTTTCTTTTTGTATCCAGTTGCGACATTATTATTAACCCTATCATATGCAATAAAACGTATACTTTTTGCATCATGCGGGATATAAACATTATATAAACCTTCTTCATCACTGCTTTTTATAACCACTGGCTTAATTTCTGTAGAAGTAGATGTTTTTTGAATTATAGCTTGAAAAGGTTCCATATCAAACAAATATGCATAAACAAAAATAAAGCCATATTTTACTTCATAATATCTAACCTTTGATGTATCAGGACTAGTAATCTTAAACAAAAGATCTATTTTTCCTTGATTATATGGGCAAAACTTAAACTCCATATCAGTGTCATGACCAGTAAGAACACCAAATTTAGCTCCAGCAAAAGCCTCTAGTTTGTTTTCTATATCTGTGCTCCAACCATTAGCAACTCCAACATTCAAACCTGGTCTACTAGTTTGGTCATGATCTATCTCATTCCATTTTGCAACTAACTCAACTTTAGCTCCAGGTTCTTTCGTTTTAATAGATATCGTAGGCCTAAGTCCATTTAAATGAGTAACAAGAATGGTATTAAGTCTATATATATTCTCTATAACTACAGGTCTACTACCAAGCCTTCCTTTCCTATAAGGTTCAAGGGCTGTCATGTCAAGTTTGTCAAATTCAAAGAAGTCTCCATCTTCTGTTGTAATCTTCACTAAATCAATACTTGTACTCTCTTTTTGAGATTGAGTTAGTGCATTAAAATTCATGCGAAAAGTTTGGCTTAATCCTTTAACAGAATCATAAACAATTATATCAACAGAAGTAGTATCTGTCTCTTTCAAAGGAATCCGATAAGTACTATACTCACTAGTTGTTGAAATATATGGCTCTGAAGCCCCATTTACTTCAATCACTTGTTTGTTTAGCTCAGGAGATCCAACTTCAAGATTCACAAATGAACTAGTTGCAAATCTTCTTTTATATACACCGTTATATGGGATTTCATCAATAAAATCATCTGTCTCTATAGCATCCCCAGAATAATTGGTATATTTACATTTTAAGTGAGTAAGTCGCAAAGCACCTTCACTAACTTTTCTATTAATTTTAACTTCAAATGTCTCACCAGTTTTTTCATCGTCACGATATACAATAATAGGTATGAAGTTGCTACCAGACTTCAAATTAAGCTTATGAAAAAATTCAAGAGCATTATTTTTCGATGGAGTAGCTTTTGAACCTCTTATCTTAACATTCAATCCTTTCTCACCCACAACAACCTTAATTGTTGCAACTACCTGTTTAGATGAAACAGGAGGCATACTAAAATCATGAGCTCCCGGTGTATAGATAGATTCAAAATTTCCATCATTAAATTTAACAAACACACCGTCAATATCTTTCTTTATTACAGTACCTGTAAACTGAGATTGACCACATGTAAGTAAAGAAAATGAAATACATGCTAATAGAAGATATGTGCTAATTTTAAACACTCTTTTCATTAACTTCCTCCTTAAGGACCAAAACTTCGCGAAGCAAAACAATAAAAAGACACCCTATTCAAGTTATACTATAATATCATTAACCAAAAAAAACAATAGCAACAATTAAGCTAAGTAATACATGAATATACAATAATTATATAAAAACTTTTTCTATAATAGATGTTGCTTTTGCTTAGTATTATCAAAAATTAGACATTTTTTTCTTCTAGCTGCTTATCAATAAATTCAGAAAATTTATTTGAGCGGAAAAGATATATACAAAGACAAATTAATAATATGAAAAGGATTATACCAAATATCTTAAAATACGTGCCACCTGTTCTACCAAAAAAATATACAAACCAAAAAAGAACAGATGTGTTACAAAGAGCTGCAATAGAATCAAAAATCAAAAATTTTATGAAATAAAAATTTAGAAATCCAGATGCCATAGACATGACATTTCGAACACCAAAAGGAATAAATCTAAAAATTAAATATGCAAATATTCCATATTTATCCAATGCACGAGAAAATCTTATCGTATTATCTTCTTTTATTATACGAGTAAATAACTTGATAGAAATAAAGCCACGTCCTAAAAGCCAACCCCAAAAATAAACGATACAATCACTTATTACAGCTCCAAAGAAAATTGCAAGGTAAAATGGAGCTATACGAGCCTTTTCTGTTTGACATAAAATAGCACTTGTTATAACCAACACATCTTCAGAAATAGGCAAGTTAAACCCACCAAGCAATAAAGCAATGAAAATAACTAGAGGGAAGCTATGCACATGACAATTCAACCATGCTAATATTAGATCCATAAATTCAAGACCATAATTAAAGGATTTTATCGAGAGATAACAATACAGAATCAAGAGAACCAACTAAGTTTTTTAACTTAATTTCACTCTTGCATATCATAAGACGCTGAAAAACATACAAAGCCTTTTTTATAGTTTTTCCAATCTTTCCATTTATATTTAATTCATATTTCAGCATCCATTTTGAAATACATAATAATCCTTCAAACAACACTGCTTTAATTATACCTTGCAACAATGCTTCTTTTGTTATAATTAAGGGAAAAACATCAAATATATGGTATTCAAAAAGAACATATCCATAAGGTGGAAATAAATTAATTATAACTATAAATAATAAAGTTAACATCAAATGAAAAATATTAATCTTAATTTTTTCTATCACACATAGGATAAGTGAAGCAGCAAAAATTACAATCTTAATTTCTGGCAAATCTATAAACATCAACAATACAGCCAAAAAACCGCCTACAAAGAAACGATAAATATTACTAGATTCTTTTTTTATATTATAAGGATTTTTTTCATAATCTGCTAATTTAATTTCTCCTGTTAAAAGCCCTTCATACCAAATTGAAGAAATATAAAAACTATTTGCAAACAATCCTATCAATAGAGATGTTATCAAAGAAAGAACCATCATAGGTGGTAATATATACCAGGCACCTTCTCCAAAAAGCACGTAACGAGCAAACAGCCACTGGCTAATATTAGAAGCCAATGCTCCCAACATGCTAATTCCAATAAACGAGATTAATCTTTTTTTTCTCAAAAAATTAAGAAGATAAATTATAGAGCCAGAACTAAAAGTTCCAATAAAAGAAAAAATAACTACGTAAGAAAAGATCGTACCAGAAAGCATCGCCTGTCCCAGCACTTTCACTAACAACAAAAGAAAAAAAGAGCGTGTTGAAAGAATATCCATTGCAAGCATAAGAGCTAAATTAGCAAGACCTAAGCGAAAAAAAACAACTGGCTTTGGAATCATCACATCAATTAAAGAAAGGAAAAAACATAAGCCAGCAAATAAAGCTAATTCTTTATCTTCTAATGACACCCTGAGCATCCAGAACACCCACACGAATCTTCATCAGTATTTCCACAGCCACAACTACAAGAATGTGAAAACAATGAAGCAATTTCGTCATCTGTTGCCATTCGTGAAGAGATAACTTTTACTTCAAAATGTAAAGTCTCCCCTGCTAGTGGATGGTTTGCATCTATAGTAACAACATCATCTCCAACTTCTATTACACGAACCCCCCTACTATGAGGGCCATCCGTTTCAAATTCCATGCCTACTTCAACTTTAACTTCAGGAGGAAACTGTTTTCTATCCACTTTAAAAATCAAACTTTCATCAAATTCACCATAAGCATCTTTTGGAGCTACAGTAATTGATAATTCTTCTCCTTCTTCTTTTCCCATTAAAGCAGTTTCAAGACCTGGCACAATCATTCCATAGCCATGAACATACTCCAAAGGTCCCATTTCTTTAGAAGAATCAAGAACCTCACCATCTTCATCTTTTAATGTGTACTCAAGAGTAACTAAACTATTTTTTGTGATTTTCATAGGTAAAAAAAATGATATACTTTTTTATAAGTAAATTCAATCCATAGTGTTTTAAGATTTTTGTAACAATCTCTTTATTTCACCCTTTCCACCTGCCACTTACCAAGCGTACGTTTGTTTCGGCTAATAATAGCTCCTATAAGAAAGATATTTTTCTTGCTTGTACTGTACTTTTCTGCATAACATCTCTCTTTTATTTGATCTATAGCATCAATAGGCTTTCCACCTACTTTAAATTCAAAAATATATATACTATCTTGAGTTTCCACTTCCACATCACTCCTTCCTATAGAGCTATGCACCTCAGTCCTTACATACTGCCCCATCAATTTAAAAATGAGATAGATTGCTGTTTGATAGTTCTGTTCTCGCAAAAATTGCTTATCCTCTGGTAATGAATCATAAGGAATGCTTGCCATCAATGCCTTTGTGAGAGTAAGTACTCCGTCTATATCCCCTTTTTTCATAGCACTTTCAAACTTATTCACTTTGAACTCCCCAGCAAGAGAATTGCTAGCACTTGTGTACACTTGCATTAAACAAGAAAGAAAAGCATATTTCACTTCATCATTAGGATAACCCAAAACATACTGACTAATATAGCTTATATTATCTTCTTTATAATCTTTTACTGTGAGATATCCTGTTTGAAAAAGAAGTGGAACTAAGTCTCCTTGCCCTACTCTATATGCATCTAAATCTCTTTCAGCAGTAACAATGTTCCCCTCTAGATCTGGAAGCTCAAAATATTTTTGCTCTAGCAAGTGAACTAAGAACGTAGGTGTTCCTGTTGCAAACCAGTAGTCCCCAAGTCTGTTTTTAGAAAAAACACTTAATAAGCTAAATGGATTATATATTCTTTCCTCTTTTTCGCTAAAACGATAACCATCATATCTTTTTCGCAAAATATTCAACATTTCATCACAAGTCTTATTATATTCTTTTGCTAGAGTTTGCACTTCAGACGAAAAGTTATCTTTTAACTCTTCTTCTGTTATCCCACAGATACTTGAGTACTCCCGATCAAAGCTAATATCATCGAGATTATTCAAGTCTGAGAAAATACTCACCTTACTAAATTTACTTACCCCTGTGAGAAAACTTAAGTGAATACATCCATTCAAACTTTTAATCACTCCATAAAATGCTTTCAGCATCGAACGGTATTTCTCATTCAATTCTTCATTTTCTAATGTTACAATTAAAGGCTTGTCATACTCATCAATTAAAATTACAACCTTCTTATTAAACTTTTCATATAAAGACTTAATAATACACGCAAAGGCAGTGTCAGGAGCATTAAATTCAGTTTGCACACTATATTTCTCTTCCCACATTTTTATGTGATAGCTTAAAATATCAGTAAGATGTTCAAGTTTTGTATATTCTTTTGCATTCAAATCTATCTTTAATATAGGATAGCTTTGCCAGTCTTCACACTTTTCTGCCTTAATTTTCTCAATAGCAAGCCCTTTGAATAGCTCTTTTTTTCCTTCAAAGTAAGCCTCTAATGTAGAAAGGAATAAGCTCTTTCCAAAACGACGAGGTCGGCTAAGAAAATAAGCTCTACCAACAATCTCTAACTTAGAGATAAACTGAGTCTTATCAACGTAAACATATGAAGATGTTCGCATTGTTTCAAAATCTTGAATGCCTATTGGCATATACCTTTCTGACATGGGCATATTATAACATTAAAGAAGAGATTTTTTCAAATGGGAAGAAAGCTTGAGCCTCAAATGCTAAAAACAATTCAAGACTCAAACAATTAATTGATTTTAAAGCTATTTTTCGACTAAATGCATAGTGTTAAGATCAAATCCTACACCTAACTCAACATCTTTTTTGTCGTGTTCTTTTAGTGCTTTAATTGGCACATACTGTTCTTTAGAGGCTAAATAAAGCAAAACTGTAATATCATCAATATAAGGTTTTAATTCAGGAGCAACATCACAAGAACGAACATCAGAAGAAGCACTATACCATGTTGCAATGCCCAATTCTGAAGTAAATGCTTTCAAGATTTTTACTGCCTCTGGCAAAGCATTACCAAAGTTAAAATCATCAAACAACAACAAATCAGGCTTAGAATCAACATTGGAACTAAAAGCTCTAACAGTAGTTAAAATATGCTCTGTACGAACAACATCTTGATTAAAATTCAAAACAACTCTTTTTTTAAAAATTGTTTCTTTAAGTTCTTTAGCATTTTCAAGCTTGTTCATCTTTGCAATTTCATTAAACATATTATTATACCACTCAAAAGTATGGTCTAATTCTTGGTTAAAAGAAACATGAATTAAAGATTTTCCTTTGAGTAATTGATCTAATCCTAATTGAACCAGCAATGAAGACTTTCCAGCTCCTTTTGCTGCCGTTATCACCCCAACTTCACCATATTTTAAGCCACCCTCAAGGCTGGACTCAAACTTTCGCATTGGGCTTTTTTTAAGCAATTCACTTAATTCCATCATTCACTCCTTAAATTTATTTTTGTTCTGCCTTTTTCTTTTCTTCATATTCAGCTATAAGAGTTTCCATTATATTTTTTGGACACTTACTATATTTTTCAAATTCCATAGAAAAAGAGCCTTTTCCTTGAGTTGAAGAACGCAAAATACTAGCAAATCCAAACATCTCACTTAATGGAACTTCAGCTTCAACGTTAGCATTAGAATTCTCTTCAGTAGAAGAAACAATAACACCACGTCTTTGATTAATAAGTCCAAACACATTACCTTGAAATTCTTGTGGCACATCAACAGAAACTTTCATCAATGGCTCCAAAATAGTAGGTTCTGCCCTCTTATATCCTTCACGGAATGCTCCAATAGCAGCAGACTGGAATGCCATATCAGATGAGTCAACTGGGTGATATTGCCCATCATTAATCGTAACCCTAACTCCAACAATAGGGAACCCAATTAGAGAACCTTTTTTAACAGATTCTTTAAAGCCCTTGTCACAAGACGGAATATATTCAGTAGGAATAGCTCCTCCCTTAATCATATTCACAAACTCATAATCTTTATCTTCAATTGGTTCCATAAAGCCTGCAACACGTCCATACTGACCTGCACCACCTGTTTGTTTTTTATGAGTGTAGTTAAAGTCACCTTTTGTTGTAATTGTTTCACGATATGCAACTTGAGGTCTCCCTACTTCTACAGTACAATTATATTCTTTTTGCATTCTTTGAATATAAATATCGAGATGCAATTCTCCCATACCTTGAATAATTGTTTGGTTGGATTCTTGATCAACAAATGCTCTAAAAGTTGGGTCTTCCTTAGTAAATCTATTAAGAGCCTTACTCATTTGGTCTGCATCTTTTTTCTCTTTTGGAGTAATTGACAATGACATAACAGGATTTGGCACAAACATAGAAGTCATTGCATAATTTATTTTTCCGCTACAGAAAGTATCACCTGAAGCACAGTCAACACCAAACAATGCAACAATATCACCAGGACCTGCCTCTGTAATATCTTCCATAGTTGCAGAATTCATACGAACAAGACGACCAATCTTCACACTCTTATGGGTGCGAGAATTGACCAAGTCTTCACCCTTTTTCACTGTTCCTTGATATATTCTAATATATGTTAATTGCCCAAACCGTCCATCTTCAAGTTTGAATGCCAAAGCTACAACAGGGTCTTTAGCATCATGACCTAGCACAATAGGTTTTTCTTCATCATCAAGGTTTAATGCCTTATTTTCAACTTCTGTAGGATTTGGCAAATAATAAGTTACAGCATCAAGTAATGGTTGAATTCCCTTATTTTTATAAGCAGACCCACAAAAAACAGGAACAAATTGTTCTTGTAATGTTCCAGTTCTTATAGCAGAACGAATCATTTCTTCAGTTTCTTTTCCTTCAAGAAAAGCCTCTGCTAACTCGTCAGAAAACATAGTTGCAGCATCAACCAATTCTTCTCTATATTTATTTGCTTCTTCAAGCATATTGCTAGGGATTTCAGCTTCTCTAATTTCAGTTCCATTATCCCCTTCAAAATACAAAGCTTTCATCGTCACTAGGTCTACAACACCTTCAAGTTTATCTTCAAGACCAATAGGGAGTTGCATCATATAAGCATTTAATGCAAGTTTTTCACGCAATTGAAGTCTTACCCTTAAAGGGTTTGCCCCTGTTCTATCACACTTATTAACAAAAGCAATACGTGGAACATGATAACGCTTTAACTGCCTATCGACAGTAATTGATTGAGATTGAACACCACCTACAGAACACAACACCAAAATT
>JBQNBK010000001.1:0-49868 GCA_052169975.1 Treponema sp. | reverse complement strand
TTGCTACAGCAGGAATTGAAAGCATACCATTTTTAAACTCATATGGATACTTTTGCCCTTTTGCCTCTAGCTTTCCATTTTCAATATGTGCATGATAAGCAAGAGTTTCATCAAATGCTAAAAGAGCTTTACCAGTACCAGTACCTTTTTGGTTTTTATACTCATCTGTTGACCAAACGCCTTTAATGTCTATATCAGATGGTGTACCCCCCCCCGAACCATTTGCACAACTAAATGCAAAAACAGCAACAAAAATGCTAAAAACAGAAAGTAAAAAATACTTCATTTTCATTTTTAATACCTCCAAAAATCACCCAATAATCTACTGGGAAAAATGTATACTATAGAAAACATTTTAATATGTCAATAGAAGGAAACATATAAATTAAGTGCTATTCTAATAATCAATGTTTCCTTCTATATAAATAGCTATCTCTTTTTAATATACCCACTTATCAGTAAGCCCAGATTTTTGGATCATCACTTTATATGTTGGGGAATTTTCTAGTAAGTAGCTATGGCTTCCTTCGCATTCCACCTTTCCGTCTTTCATCACTACAATTTTGTTTACATTTTCTATAGACTTTAGCCTATGAGAAATAATGATAACAGTCTTATTCTTTATTAGATGATTCAAACTTTCTTGAATATTCATTTCGTTTTCAACATCCAATGCAGAACTTATTTCGTCAAGAATTATAATAGGAGAATTCTTTAAAAATGCCCTTGCAATAGAAAGCCGTTGCCGCTCCCCTCCAGAAAGTTTAGCACCATTTTCACCAATAAGTGTATCATAGCCTTTTTCAAGCTTTTCAATAAATTCATTAGCATGTGCTAACTTTGCAGCTTCTTTCACTTCTTCATCAGTTGCATCTTTTCGACCAATCCTTATGTTTTCCAAAACAGACGTATTAAAAAGCATAACATCTTGAAAAACAATAGAGATTTTTTCAAAAAGTGAATCTATAGGAATTGCGTCTATATTTTTCCCACCTATTGTAATAGTACCTTTGTCGTGATCATAAAGACGAGAAGCAAGACGCAAAATAGTAGTCTTTCCACAACCAGATGGACCTACAAGAGCAGTAACTTCATTTTGCCTTGCGATAAACGAAGCACCAGATACCACCTTACTATCTTCATTATAAGAAAACTCAACATCTTTAAACTCAACATCATAGTTTTCAATTTTCTTCTCATCTGCAACTGTCTTTTGCCTTTCTGATACTCTAAGACTCTTTATTCGCTGTACTCTAGAATGTATATACATAACTTCAGCAAAATTTGCTTCAAGCCCTGCAACAGCGTCAACAACACGAGCTGCTGCTATGATATAGCCTAAAAAGTACAAAAGAGAAACCCCACCAGATAAAACTAAGGGTAAACCAAAAAATACTACAAGACCAATTGGTGCTTTAAGCAAAATAAGAGCAACTTGTAAAGGAGCTGCCTGAGCCCATTCTGTCCTTATATGAAGTTTTTCTGTCTCATCTAAATCTTCAGTCAATTGCTTAACTGTTTTTTCAACAAGTGAATAGCTTTTAATTTCTTGTTGCATTTCTATTGCTTGTTGAAAAGATTCAGACTGCATGCGTAGCTTGTTGTAATACTTTGTTGTGTTTGAAACTTGTATTTTATAAGAAAGAGCCAATAGCAAAATACTCAAAATAATAGGCACAAATATCGCAAGCCCTAAAAATGGAGATGAAGCAATCATCATTGTTCCAATAATAATCAAAAAAGCTACAACACCAATCATCTCAGGAATTGCATGGCTTAATGCGTGTTCCATAGCTGCCACATCAGTTAAAAATGTTTGAGCAATATCTGACGTATCGTGCTTAGAAAAATAAGAAAGTGGCAATTCTTTTAAGATATTCGCAATTTCAATTCTTAGGTCAGCACTTTCTTTATAGGTAGCAGTGTATAAGCTATCATAACTAAAATAATTTACAATAAACATAATAATAGCCACAATAACCATAGCAACTAGGTATAATCCTATTTCTTTCATGCCACCTGCACTACCATTTTTTAAGCAAACATCCACAAAGAAAAACAATATTGAAATAGGAAGAATGAATGTAACATTTGCAAAGAATGAAAGGATTGAAGCCTTAAACATCCCCTTTGCACCAGTCTTTGTAAGACCGAACATATCTTGTAGCTTATTTATCATATATCCTCCATGTGTTTGCTTTTGAAAATAAATCTTGAAGTGTTTTATATTTTCCACCTAGCTTTTGAAGAGCCTCATCATTGCCTCGTTCAATTATCTTTCCGTTTTCCACAACCAATATTTCATTAACATTTTTAATTGAAGATAAGCGGTGAGCTATCATAATAACTGTTTTGTCTTTCATTAAAGCAGAGAAAGCTTGTTGAATTTCATATTCATTTTCTGGGTCTGTTGCAGCAGAAGCTTCGTCTAATATAATGATTGGAGCATTTTTCAAAATTGCCCTAGCTATGGCAATACGTTGCACTTCCCCTCCAGAAAGGTGAACACCTTTTGAACCAATCAATGTTTTTTCTCTTTCCTTAAAGCGAGCTAAAATAGGTTCACATTGAGCAGCTTTTAATGCTTTCATCACATCATCATCGCTTGCCTCTGGGTTGCCTATTTTGACATTTTCAAAAATAGAAGTTTTGAACAGCTTTGCATTTTGAAAAACAAAGGCTATGTTTTTCATTAATGCTTCTTTTGAATATGTTGTAATGTTTTTTCCACCTATCAATATCTCTCCTTCTTTCACTTTGTAAAAGCCAGATATTAACTTTGCTATTGTAGATTTACCTCCGCCTGATGAGCCAACAAGAGCATAAGTCTTTTTTTCTGCAAGAGAAAAGCTCACATTCTTTAGTATGTTTTCATCCCCATAACCAAAAGAAACACCCTTAAATTCAATGTTAAAGTTTTCTATTTTTTCTTCTTTTCCATGCTCAAGCTTATTCTTTTCCATTTCATTAAATAAGTCTTCAAGCTTGGTTACAACTTGATTTGCTTGTTGGTTATACATTCCAACATACATAACACGCATAAATGAAGAAAGAAGAATACCTGCAAAGCAAGCAAAAAAGATGACTTTTGCTATAATTAAATTTACATTAGCTCCATAATTTAGATAGATAATTGCAAAAGGAATTGTAAAAACAATAAATATATTCATAAGAACTTGAAAGCTCACCCAAGGAATGCGACAACTTATAGTGTAAGCCAAAACATCTTCTGAATAACTAACAATGCTATCATAAAAAGCTTTGAATGATTGAATTGTTCCTCTAAATATTTTAACTACTTGAATGCCTCTCACATATTCCACAGCTTCTGCATTCATTCTTTCAAGTGCTTTCATATAGGTATCCATAAAAGTTTTCTCACCCATCATAAACTTCACTTGAAACATACCTATTATAGTGACAGCCAATAACAAAAGTCCCAATTGCCAATCTGCCAAAAACATTACAACAAACATTAAAATAGGCGTTAGCATAGCATTAGTGTTATCAGGTATTAAATGAGCTACAATAGTATGAGTTTCAGCAGCATTATCATCAATCAACTTTCTAACTTTTCCTGAAGCATTTGTGTCGAAAAATGAAAAAGAAGCTTCCATTAAATGATTAATTGCAGTTTTTCTTAAATTAGTTTCCAATCTAAATGCTAATAGGTGAGATGCCCATGTAGCAAAGAATATAAATAAAATATTGCAAACTAGAAAAGAAACAATGATAACAGCATACATTTTGCTATCGCTTATATTTTGCTCCACCAAAAGAGCATACAAAAAATTCCACAAAACATAGTAAGCACCAACAGCCAAAATAGCTGCAATCCCTGCTAAAAACATAGAGATTACTGCCAAGTATTTTTTTTCTGGTACATACTTAAATAACTTTTTGTAAATTCCCATGCGAACCTCCAATTAATATATGTGAGAATACTTTTTATTTTGAGAAAAATATCAATATAAAAACTGAAATTAAGAGACGGAATATCTGCCATTTAGAGAGAAAACGATAGTAATGTTATATTTCATCAGATAACAAGTCTTTTGCTTCAAGTATCAATCACACGAATGTAAGTATACTCAAACTTAAAGCAAAAGTAAATATTGAATTACATTTTTCTTAATTATGAACTGCTTTGATTAATTCGTCAATTTCTAGGCGTCGTCACGCTTAGAAAAAAATAAATTCACCTCTAGGAAATAGAGAAAAAAAGCTTCGCAATATGCGAAATGAGCCAACTCCATTCCCTTACACAAAGGCCATGCAAAATGGCACATTTTATAGATCGAAAACAATACAGTTTCTGCATCAATTATATGCGACTTTGCATCCCATTAACGCTCGTTCTCGCATAGCAAAAACGGTCGTTAATGATAGGCGAAAACGACAAGAAACGAGACCATAGTCTAGCTAGAGTTTAGATCGCTTCTAGCTAGAGTTTTTGTAAAGTCTAGCTGGAAGCGATCTAAACTCTAGCTAGAAGTTGCAAAATAACCTTTTCAAAATAGAGGTGGCAGATACTAGGATTGATGCTTTTGTGTTACAAAAGCATCTTATGAGAATTTGTTTCACAAATTCTCAAGTTAAGGAAATTCATTATTTTGAAAAGAAATTGATACTTTTATTTAACAAAGATATCTTGCAAAGGCGTGCTATTTTGTTAGCGTATTGCAATATCTTATCTTTTACTATAGAGTTCGATTTTATATGCGTGAAAATATTGCTTTTTTCTATCTAAAAACGGGTGGTGGTCATGCTTCTGGTGCAAAATCATTAAATGATAAAATCTCATCTTTATACCCCGAAACAAGATGCATTATGTATAATCCTTTTGAAAAAAGAGCCTTTCTTTCATCACTCTTTTTTGAAAAAGGCTATTCCCTAACATCTAATTATTTAAGCCTTTGTTACTTACTTTTTTATAGACTAACTTCACACAAGTTTATGTTAAGATTTTTTAGGTTTGCTTATAGAAGATTTTTTCTTAAACGCTTCATAAGATTCCTAAAAAGAGAAAAGATTACTAAGGTTGTATGTTTTCACGAAATTCTTATAAGCCATCTTAGAGAAGCTATAAACAAGGTTGACCCAAATATTAAATTAATAAGCATAGTAACAGATCCTTTCACAGCCCACCCTATTTGGTTTTATGAAAAACAAACACACTTAATAACATACTCTGAAAAAATAACAAAAGAAGCTATAGAAAAATATCATTTTCCTAAAGAATTAGTTCATACTTTTTCTGCAATAATTTCTGATAAATTTAACACACCTTATAGTGAACAAGAAAAACAAAAAATAAAAGAAAAGTTAGGCATTCCTGAAAAAAGCAAGGTTGTTTTAATTGCAGGAGGTGGCGAAGGATTACGCAATATGATTTGCCTAACTCGAATGTTCTTAAAACGCAATTTTAATGGGCATATTATAATTGTTTGTGGAAAAAACAAAAACCAATATCGAATGGTAAATATACTATCATCTCATTTTGATGCAAAAAATATACACGCGTTTGGCTTTGTCTCTTGCATGCCAGACTTTATGAATATAGCTGATTGCATTATATCCAAAAGTGGCACTACTACTATTATGGAAGCCCTATCTTTAGCGAAGCCTCTTATTTTATGCAGCTATATACGAGGGCAAGAACTTGGAAACATGCTTTTTGTCAAACTAAACAAAGCAGGTTATTATCTTCCATCTTCTTATGATGCTGTAGTTAAAACAGAAGAAATATTGTCTAGTTCTATGCAAGAAATTCAAGAAAATATTAAACGCTTAAAGATCAAAAATGGTGTTGAAGACATTGCAAAATTTGTAATGGCAATTTAACCATTTTGAATATGCGTTTTTTAAGGAGGCACTGACTAAATGCTCCGCCTAGTAGCTATCGCTGGCGGTAGCCCAGCTTTAATCAGCGTTTCATTACACCCCTTTACTATAAAAAATTAAACTTTTATAATTCTTGCAATATGCGAATTAAAAAAATATTCTTATCTCTTGGTTTGTTGTTCTTTGTTTCTTGCAGTAAGATTGTGTATGTAGAAGATATTTCAGGAACAAGAATGGTGAAAATCAACACTAGTAAAGAAAAAGACAAACACCTTATTCTTGATGTGCGTCCATACCACATATATAAAGAAGGTCATTTAGAATATGCAATTAATATTCCTAAATCAGACCTAGAAAGAAGAATTGTGGAAATTATGGACTTAAAACACCTACCCATATACGTTTATGGCAAAAATGCTGATTCTAGTTTTCCTGCAACTAAAATATTAGTGCAACATGGTTTTCAAAATATATACAATGCAGAAGGAATCGACGAATATAATTACACACTTGTTTCTTTTGACACCATACGCATATATGAAGTTAGGCACAATATTAATAGTGATAATTTCTTTTTAATAGACTATAGAACTAAAACTTCATACAATGCAGAACACTTTAAAGATGCTATCAATATTCCAATTGGAGAAATCCCTAATAATATCAATCTTCTTCCTAAAGACAAAAATAGACCAATAGTTATTTATTGCAATACTGGCATCACTTCAACATGGGGGGCTAAAGAGTTAGTTGAGATGGGATATAAAAATGTTTCAGCTGTTCTTGAAGGGGCAATAGCAGAAAACTTTATTAGAGAAATGGATAAAGAAAACGCTATAGATGATTAAATAAATAGACTGGATTTTATTTGATATGCTGAAGACGGGAATTGAACCCGTACGGCATTATTGCCAAGGGATTTTAAGTCCCTAGTGTCTACCTGTTCCACCACTTCAGCTCGTACCTATCTATAATACAAAAAATATAAGGCGAGGTCAATATGTTTACAGATTCACACACACATATTTTAACAACAACTACAAAAATTGAAGACGCAAAAGAAATGATGTTTTCATTAAAGCAAGAAAAATTTAGGTTTATAATGGATATTGGTACAGAACCAAATGATTTAACGAAGCGAATGGAATGTGTTAAAGAAATTTCAAATGGCGAAATACCTTCTTTCATTCATTTTTCGGCAGGGCTTTGGCCACATGCTGAAACTATAAAAGATAGAGAAAAGTCTCTTGCAATGCTTGAAGATGATATCAAAATGGGTATTAAAGAAGCCTCTAGCACTACAACCCCAATGTTTGCTCTTGGTGAATGTGGGCTTGACCGTTACTGGAATGGGGATGCAGCACCTATGCTTAATGAAGGTGGCACCAAAGATGTTTTAGGTGAAAAAGAACTTTTTATGGAACAACTAAAGATGGCTAAAAAATATAATCTTGCTGTCATTATTCATTCTAGAGAAGCGTACCAAGAAACATTAGAATGTATAGATAAAGTTGGTTGGAATAAGGGAGTGATTCATTGTTATTCTTATGGTGAAAACGAAGCAAAAAAGTTTTTGGAAAGAGGCTGGTTTATTTCTTTTCCCGGAAACATTACTTTTGCAAAAACAAATGTTGCAATCCAAAAAATTAAGTCTTTAATGCAATCCATTCCAAAAGACCGATTGCTTTTAGAAACAGATGCTCCTTATATGACACCTGTACCACTAAGAGGTAAGCCAAACACTTCATTATACATAAAACATACATACCAAAAGGCAAGTGAATATTTAAGTGTTCCTGTTGAACAATTGTGTGACATTATGTTTAAGAATTGTTGTAAATTATTTCAGGTTGAATAATAAAAAAGCAGGGTGATGCACCCTGCTTAATGTTAGACTTTGAATTTTGAAACTTCTTGGACTAAGCTTGCAATACTAGCTTTATTTTGTTGCACTACATCAGAAACTTCTTGCATTGCATTACTAATTTCTATTGCACCAGCAGACATTTCATTCATGCTATCAGTGATAACACGTGTTAAACCATCAAGTTTTTGCATTTCCATTGCAACACCCTCGCCACCACGCAACATTTCAGCTGAACTTTGTTGCACTTCATTTGTGATGGAATTGATGTCTTTAATTGCAGTCAATACTTCACGGCTACCATTCTCTTGTTCCTGCATTGCACTAGTTAAGCTTGCACTCATGCTTCGCACTTCTTCTGCTAAAGAAAATATCACATTGAATTTTGTTTCAACAATCTTAGAAGAAGCATATAAGCCTTCAATTTCAGTGGAAAGCAATTTAAGTGTCGCAGTTATTGTCTTCCCTTGTGTTGCAGATTCTTCTGCAAGTTTTCTAATTTCATCAGCTACTACTGCAAAGCCTTTACCTGCTTCACCTGCATGAGCTGCCTCAATTGCAGCATTCATTGCAAGTAAATTAGTTTGTGACGCTATGTGTTGAATCACACTAGAAGCTTCCATTAAAGAACCAGATTCTTCTGCTATCTTTTGTGTTACTTTATTTGAATCTTCTAGTGTTGTCTTTCCATCTTTTGTCGCGTTGCTTAATTCTTTAATAACATCGTCAGCTTTTTCAAGAGTAGTTGTTATGCTTGCAATGTTTGCAACCATCTCTTCTATAGAAGAAGAAGACATTGCAACACTAGCTGCTTGATTTTCTATGCTTCCATTAAGTTGTTTTATTGTTCTAATAATCTCTTCCATAGTGCTAGCAGTTTCTGTAACACTAGCTGCTTGCGTAAGTGCTTGTTGTTTAACACTATCAATATTAGAACTAATTTCGTGCACACTTGAGGCAGTTTCTGTCATATCGCTTGCAAGAGTTGTTCCAATATCATCCATAACATGAGTATTACGTTCAATATTCTTAACAGAAGAACCTATTTTTTCTATTGTCTGGTTAAAATATAAAGAAAGATCTGTTATTTCATCATTACCTTGCAAAGGAAGACGTACTGTTAAATCCCCATCTCCTTCTGCAATACCTTGCAAAGCTAAAACAGCCTTTTGAATAGGTTTTACCATTCTATGAACTACAACATAAATAATTGCAAGAGCAAAAAACAAAATGAAAAAACCAGAAATATACATAGAAATACGCAATGTTTTAATTGTTCCCAGAAACTCATCAACAGGTGCCTTTATAACAACTTTCCAACCTGCAGATCTCATTGTTGCATTTGAAGCTATATACGAAACACCTTTATATTCGTAATAATCCACTTCACCCTTAGTATCTTTAAAAGATTGAGTTAAGTAATTTCTAAGAGATGTAATAGAAGCATCATTACTATTCATTGCATTAAACTGGCTTGTAACCATGCTAAAGTCAGTATGAGCAACCATTATTCCAGTTCGCCCTAAAATATAACAACCACCAGTCTTCCCTACAACAATGCCTTTTATATCATCTGATAAATATTTTGCTTCCACAGTCGCAGCTAAAACAGCAATAATTTGACGATTATCATCATATACAGGAACGCCAAACACAAAAATCCATTGATTAGTAGCCCTTGAAAGAATTGGTTCTGCTAAAAAGTTATTACCTTTTTTAACTTCTTGAAACCATTCTTTATCACTTACTGATATAACCTCATTTGTTTCTGTTTTTCGTATTCCTAATATATCATACAGCCTAAATGAGCTAATTCTTGGATTAAATGAAGCTTCTTTATCAAGAAGTTGTAGTTTTTCTTTGTGTGAAATTGAAGGATTTCTCAAAATAGGCATTCTTGCTATGCCTTCAATAAATTTAAAGAATGAAGAAACTCTACCATCAATAATTTCTGCGGTGCTTGTAGCTTTATCTATTAAATGTGTTGAAACTTTTTCTGTTACGGCTTTTTTTGCAAGTACCATAGATAATAACCCCAGCATAAAAGATGCAACAGCAATTAAAGCACCAAAAATTAAAACTAATTTTATGTGTATTGAAAAACGCTTATTACCCTCTTTCTTATGCATAGTTTTTCTCGCTTGGGGGGGGGGGGGGTAAACATATTATCCACTTCTACACTCCTTCAAAAATAAAATTCATAACCTAATTTAAAAATAGCATAAGAAGCATAAAAATACAAGCAACCTTTCACCATTATTTAAGAAATTTGAGAAAAAAATAAGTAATAGATAGAAGAATTAAATGCTAAAAAATAGCGAAAAAAAGTGTAGTATGCTACCAGCCATAACAAAAAGATGCCAAATAAAGTGCATCCATTTATGTTTTTTCATTGCATAAAAGACACAACCAAAAGTATAGCACAAGCCTCCAGCTAGCAAAAAAAGAAAGCTCACTTTTGGCAATACTTCTTTAACAGATCTAATCATTGCAATAACAAGCCAACCCATTATGATATATGTAATCACAGATAAAATCCGAACTTTGCTACCAAAAATTGCATAAAAAATAATGCCAAACAAAGCAATAGCCCAAATTGCACCTAATAAGAAAATACCAATTTTTCCATGTAATGGTCCCATACAAAAGCCTGTATAAGTTCCTGCAATTAGTATATATATAGATATATGATCAAAAACACCAAACACTTTTTTAGCACCTAGTGGTAAGGCATGGTATAAAGTTGAAAATAAATATAAAATTATAAGTGAAGCCCCAAACAAAGTAAAGCCCACAACATACATAGATTTGAAAGAAACTGGAGCATATAAAACAGCTCTTATAATAAGAAGAACCAAGCCTGCTATTGAAAGACCCGCCCCAACACCATGAGTTATGGCATTCCCAATTTCTTCACCTATCGAATATCTTCTTTTAAGTACTTCCTTATTATTCATAGACTTCTTCAGCTCCTACATCATCTTTTTGCTGCTTTTCGCCAACAACTTCAAACACTTTAACAGCTTCATTTAATGCTGTGATAGTTACAATTGAACCATGTGCTAAATAATAAGGAAACTGGAAAGAACCGCCATAATGTTGTAATTCCACAATAGTACTATTAGAACCATCTGGATTCACCACATCACACGAAATTGTTACAGGATATGGATATCGTGGTAAGTCAGCATAATACACACCAAAAACTAAATTATTATCTTGTTTTTGTGGAAAAGCTAAAGTTAATTGAATTGTGGAATAAGGTGGCAACTTTTCTCCTTGAGCTATGCTTTGTTCTGCAACACGTGGGAATGAAACATCCAATGCTTTTCCACTAACAAAATTAAAAAGCAAAGGTGTTGAAGCCATAACTCGATATAAATGTTCTAAATCCATATCCACAAAGTTTGGCACTTCCACCTCTTCAACATAGTTTCCTTTACTAACAACAAATTCAATTTCCACTGTGGAACTAATCTCTGTACCTGCTGGAGGATTTTGCTCTAAAATTGTGCCTTCAGGTGATTCATCATTTTTATACATGTATGGTTCTTTAATAATGATAAGCTTTTTAGAGTTTGATGTAAAAATTGAAGCAAATAAGCTTTTTACATCTTTAATATTTTTGCCAACATAATTGTCAACTTTTTCTATTACAGTACCTCTACTAACAACTAAAGTGATGCGTCTTCCCGCTTTTGCAACAGTGCCTGCAGTTGGGCTTTGGCTCAATACTCTTCCCCTCTCTAAAGGGTCATCAGAAAACCTTAATTGTAAGCGTGGATAAAGCTCTTTTGCCTGCAATTCAACCAACGCATCTTCAAGAGTGCTGCCTTCAACACTTGGCACCAAAACTTGATCTTCTGTGTTTAAATAAGCAAAAAAAACCACAACAGAAACTAATATCACCACTATTAGCATAACCAAAGAAGTAATAATGATTATAGAAGCATTATCTTCAATTTTTTTGTTTAGACCCATCATCCATCTCCATAAAATAGGACATATTCCCAAGCGTTGAACTTAAAAAATTAGGAGAACCATTTAAAAAATCTTTCCATTTAAGCTTTTTCTTTGTTTCCCATTGCAATTCATCAATAACTAAAACACCATCACCAGTAGCAACAAGAATACCCTCATTTTTGCCCAATATCTTACCAGCTTCATATTTTAAGTTATCTTTTTCATTATGCACATGTGCATTAATTATATTTAATTTTTTTCCATTACAAAAAGTGTAAGTACCCGGCCATGTCGCAAAAGCATGAATTTGTCTTTCTATTTTTTCAGCACTATTAGACCAATCAATTAAACCATCAGTTTTATTTAATAGTCTTGAATAAGTAGCTTCTTTTTCATTTTGCAGTTTTGCATTTACCAAGTATTCATCAAAGTTATCCAATACTTTTTCCAACATCACAACAGCTTGTTTTGAAACCTTATTTTCTAAAACTTCAGTTGCTATTTCATCCTTTTCTATTTTAAACTTTTCTTGAAGTAAGATATCTCCAGAATCAAGAGCTTCTTTTATTGTTTGAATAGAGATACCTGTTTCAAATTCCCCATTCCACATAGCAAAAGGTATTGGAGCAGGACCTCTCCATTTTGGTAGTAATGATGGATGAATATTGATTCCCCCCTTCTTAAAAAGAGACATAAATTGCTTTGTAAAGATTTTGCCATAAGCAAAACAAACCAATAAATCTGGTTGCAATTCTTTAATAGCACTCATTAATTCATCATCTAGTTTTTTAGGAGTAAATATTGGAATATTTTGTGCTAATTTATCTGTATTTTTTAGCTCTTCATAAGCATTAAAGACATCAGAGTTCTGCACTTCCATTTTCCTGCCACGCCTTGTGCTAGGAGCAGTTAAAACACCAACAAGATTAAATTTAATAGCAATAAGATTAATAGATGGAATGACAAAAGATGGCGTTCCTGCAAATAAGACATTAAGCATGTTTTTTGTTTTTTCCATGTAGCTTTTTAAATCTACCTATAGCCTTTTCTTTGGTTTCTTCTTCAAGCCTATCAACAAACAAAACACCATTTAAGTGATCATACTCATGTTGAATAACACGAGCCAAAAGCCCTTCTGCCTTAATAAGTTGTTTTTTACCATTAATATCCATAAATTGCAATGTTATGCTTTTTGGACGTACAACTTTTTCATATATTTTAGGAATACTCAAACAGCCTTCTTCCATAGAACATACTTCATCTGAAGTCCTTATAATTTCTGGATTAATGAAGACTAAACCTTCATTTTCTTCAAGTTGTACAATAAAAAGCCTAATATTCTTACCAACTTGAGGAGCTGCCAAACCTATTCCATTACTTTTTTCTAATGTGACAAACATTTCATCAATTAGTTTTTTTATCTCATCATTTATACAAGATAGAGGGCTAGAAACTTCTCTTAATGTTTCTTCTCCCATTTTCAATATTTCCATGCAAAGATATTACAAAATAACAAAAGATAGGTCAATTATCTATATATTCTTCTGCCTCTTTCACCATGTTATCTCCCCAATATTCAATGAGAATATTTCGAGCTTCTTCCTTTAATTCAGGAACAACTCTTTTCAAATGCTTTACATTTTGAATTACATGATAAAAACAAAGCTTTTCCAAAGCCTCACGCAAGTCTTCATTAAGAGGTTGGGTAGTTAAGTAATCAAATATTATTGTAAAAGTAGCTCCTCCTGTAGAAGCTCTTTCCCACTGTGCAATAGAAGAAATATCAGTGTTTCCAGTAACACCTCTTCCTAAATAATAAGTGTAGACAAAATCTTCAATACCCAAATAACTTTTTGCATGTTGCAAAATAAAAAAATAAATTAATAAATCTTCTGTCATCACACAATAAGTTCGAGGAATATCTTCAAAAGCTTCTTTAACTATTTCTGTTAAATATATTTTGCTCCACAAAAAGCCTACATGACCTTTTTCTATCAGGAAATTATTCAATATCTCTTCGGCTTTTAATATTCCATTATGAACATTTTGTATAGTTTTTTCCAACATTAAAATTTTTTCAGTTGAATACAAATCTTCTCGTACTTCACTTACATCTAACCTTGCCTTTCCATGCACAATATCCGCTTTTGAAAAATAGGCATTACATAAAAGACTCATAATAGAAAATTCTGGTAATTCATCATCAGAATCAACAAACATACACCATTTTCCTTTTGCTTCAAAAATGGCAGATCGTCTTGCTTCCACAAGCCCTAAATTCCTACTATGTTCTATTAAAATTAAATCTGCATTGCAATATTTTTTGATATCTTTTTGAGCCTCTTTTATGACCTTATTGATAAGTTTTTTTGCATTCTTTTCTTGAGTGCCATCGTCCACAATAATCACTTCAAAAAGCATTTTATAGCTTGAAACAAAACTTAAAAAGCTATTGATTACATCTTGTTCAATATAAGAAAATCTTTCTTCAAGAAAAACAGGTAACTTCTCATTAAAAGAAGTTACCTCTTCTTTTATGCTTTCTAGTAAAGCTTGCAAAAACATTTGCGTACCATAAATTGGCACGCAAATGCTTAAAAGTGTTGAAGTATTTGAGTTTACACAATACATAGCAAAAATCTATAGTATTTGAATCTCTTCTTGGGTAAGCCCTGTCATGTTAGCGATAAAAGATATGTCGCAATTAGCCTGTTTCATACGAGATGCTGTTTCAAGAGCTTTCATCTTTTCTCCTTCTTTTCTTCCTTCTTTTCTTCCTTCTGCTCTTTCGTCTTGCATTCTTGCATAAAAAGACTCATACTCTTTCAAAAAGACTTGATTTTGTTTTATTGTTGCCACATTCATTTCGATTTCCTCCGTTAGTGAGTTTGTCACAATCCCATCACAGATATATTTTAATAGTTTTTTCAATTCAGGGTTTTTCACTTTTTCATATGCTTTAACATTTATGATAATCTTAAATGTTCCATCGTTTAGTTTTATATCCTTGTTTTCCTGACAAGTATTTTCAAACGTATAAATTGGCAATCCTTTGCATATTGGGTCAAACATGCAGAAAAATATAATTATTGTATCAGGCATATCAGCATACAACATACCCTTATCTATAGTGTAAACATCAATACTAGCTTGGTAAAGACGCATCCTTTTAGGGATTTTATCATTGTTTACCATTTGCATCTCAATATCGAATTTATTTTCATTTTCATCTTCAGCAAGAACATCAAGACGCACTGACTTGATCTCTGAATTATTCTCTATAGTATGTTGTACCGAGATTTTTTTAATATGTATATTCTCCTCTTTCAATACAAGTTCCAAAACTTGTTTGCAAATATTCATGTTTTGCATAACCTTACAAAACATAAAGTCATCTTGAATTGTAAGTTCTGCAAACTGCTTCCGTTTTTTCATGTAAATACCCTATACAGAAAAATAAAAAAACAGGTAACTTCTCATTAAAAGAAGTCCCCTCTTGTTTTATGCTTTCTAGTAAAGCTTGCAAAAACATTTGCGTACCATAAATTGGCACGCAAATACTTAAAAGTGTTTGTTGAAAACTATCTATTTTGTGTAACATGAGAATTATAAATATTCTATTTCTTGTTTTGAAAGCCCTGTTATTTTAGCAATTGTAGAAATATCAAAATCATTTTCTTTCATTCGCTTAGCTGTTGTTAGTATACCTTCCGCCACACCTTTTTGCCTACCTTCTTGTATGGCAAGTTGTATATCATCAGGATATCGATTAAATAAAAAACTATACTCTTGTCTTGCCAATTCATTCTGTTTTATATTACTTATCATATTGTCTATCTCCTCAGTAAGTTTGCTAGTAATTTCTTTTGTTTTACAATATCTACAAAAAGCTCGTAATTCTTCATCCTTTATTAACTCATATAATGAATAATTTATTATCATATGTGTCGTTCCATCATCTACTATGCTATTTGTTTGTAAGCAATAATTTTTCAATGTGTATACAGGAAGATTATACGCTAAAGAATCTTTGTTACACAAAAACACAATGATGACATTTGGTAATTCATTATAACCCTGTCCACTTTCAAGTGAAGATATATCTATAGAAGCCTGGTAGTATCTCAGCCTAAAAACTATATAATACTCATTCATCATTTGCATTTCTATATTATATAATCTCTGCTTTTCATCTTTTGCTAAAATATCAAGTCGCACACCTTTAGAGCCATATGTATTTTTTATTATGTTTTGTGGTGTAAGTTCAATGATCTTTCCTATCTTGCTACTCAAAAGTGTTTGAATAATTTTAGTACATAAACCTTTATTTTGCATAAGTTTATAAAATATAAAGTCATCTTGTATTGTGAGTTCATCAAACTCTTTCATTTTTTTATTTATCATATAGATATAGAAATCTCTAAAAATATCAGTCTTTTGGAATGTTTATATTATATACTAAAACAAAAAAAAGAGGCAACTTCTTATCATAAGAAGTCGCCTCTCTCTTTATACTATACAGTAAAGCCGGTAAAAGCACTTAAGCGTGCCATTAGCACGCAAATGCTTAAAAGTGTTTTCAAAGTTTTATTCAAATATAAAAGCAGAAGTTGATGGTGAAGCACCT
This sequence comes from Treponema sp., assembly GCA_052169975.1. GTDB lineage: Bacteria > Spirochaetota > Spirochaetia > Treponematales > Treponemataceae > Treponema_B. The sequence continues at coordinate 33,570 of JBQNBK010000001.1, read as the reverse complement.
AAAAGTTCTGCTTCTGTGTAATGCTTAATTTGAAAGTTAAAGAATTTTGCATTGTTTATTTCTGCCTCTTCCAATTTTTCCACTTCTCCTAGATTAATGAAATAAACCTTGTCATAGTTATCACCTTGTTGCTTACCATCATCAGTGCCTCCTTTAAGCTTGTATCCATGATATCCATTAGAGGCTATAACAATCTTTTTGGGCAACACTCCAATAATATGAGAAGGAGCAAATTTTGCAACAGGGTTTGAATGAAGACTTTCAGATGAAGCAATAGATTTAGCGGTACCAGAAGTTCCTGTAAACTTAGTATCCCCAATCTTCAACAAATTGCCAGAAACTATTGCTTTGTTAAATTTAGGCTCCCCATTATTTGGAGTATCAAAAGAGAATCCACCAACTTGTTTATAAGAAAGCATATATAAAGCACCATCATAAGCATACATATCAGAAATACTTTCTTGAATATATTCATCCCATTGTGCATGACCATCTTGCAATCCAGGATTTGTTGGGGCATTTGGCTGATTATAATTCTTAAACATGTTAGTAAGTGTACCATGACTCACTAAGTTTATCGTTCCTTGTGGTGATTCATAGGGGATTGAAGAAGTTGGGTTATCCTTATTATAAAGAGGATACTTTCTAACATCTATACCATAGTTCTTATAATATTTATTTGGGTTGCCTGATACTTGCACATATTCTAAATCTTTTTCTGCTATAAATACACCATCTTTATTTGCTGCCATAGCCATAAATTGCCTTTCAAATGCAGAAGAGGCTGTAGCATTATATTTTTCTGGCACACTCATCCATTGGTAACTAGTATTTTGATTAAAGTTTTTAACAGTAAAATTATTACTTTTGATATCAATCGTATTGGGAGGATCAAACACTCTATAATACAGTGTACCTGAATCAGGAGTATCCGCATAAACTGCCATAATAAACTTATCAACATTATTATTAAGACTACCACTGGTTACATCAAACTTTGCATTCCAATTATCAAAAGTACTATCCTTTATTTTCTCACCTAATATTTTAAAATCATATTCTCCTTTATCATTTAATGGAAAACGCACAACATAGTACCTAGGAGCTTTTTGAATTAATACATATAAGTTTCCAAATTGGTCATAGCAAAATTTGTTATAAACATTGTAATAACTATTACCTTCAAGAGATATTTCTGTAGGCAATCGTCCTGATTTTATTGCATCTTCAAGAACTGCAAAATACTTTGTTTCTTTAGCAGTATTAGGAATACTAAAATTACTATTAATACTACGCCATAGCATAATCTGCTTTGTGCCTGGCCAAACAGGCTTTTGTTCATACCAAGTAATATCATTAGAAGGAAGATTATGTGGTGTGGCAGAAAGAGCAGTAGGAGTGTAGTTTAATGAAACATATTTATCTTCATTTGTAAAAACCCTTCCATCATAATCTTTTTTTATCTCGTCAATAAAAAACTTCACTCCATTCTCTTTATCAAAGCCTATTGGTCTTACATATTCTAGGATTTGTGGCAACACAAAAATTGATTTTTCAGTTTTTACATTATTCAAATTATCTTTTTGCATTGCTAAAGTAGAAATGTTGCGATCATTACCTCCTGAATACAAGAAATAAAGAACATCATCATACATTGAAAGATTCCAAATTTTCTTACCCCCAAGCTCTGTTTTAAGCTCTGTTGGTAAGGCTAATTCAACAGAATTATCTTCTAACTTATCATCTTCCTTTATGCCTATATTTTCTATCTTTTTATTGACATCATTATATGCCCAAACCCTTCCATCATAAATAACCATAGCCTCTGGTTTGAACGTATAATTGCCTCTTTCTATCTTTTTCCAGTGTCTTCTTTTAAGCTTGTATAGGTTATTAAGAGAGCCAATATAATAATACAAGTCTTTTTTTACATTATCATAATATAAGTTAGTTACAAGGTTAGTGTCATCAGCATCTGCCAAATTATCTGGGAAACCATGATCACGTTCATACACAACATTATTTCCACTTTTGTGTGGCGAATATTTTTTTAATGCATTAGGACTAGTAAAATCTACATGTAACACATAAAAATTACCAGATGAGTCAATAATATACCTAAGACCATCTTTATTTGGGTTTCCAATATCTAAAACTTGCTTATCACCCTCAAAAGTTAAAAAATTGCTTCCGTCATGTAGCTTTATTTTAGCAAAAGTGTCTGACGGAGTCTTCTCATAGCTAAAAAACACCGTTGGCTTTGTTTTTTCTATAGGTTTTGCCTCTGGCATCCATGTTTCAGGAAGATTAGCCTTACCTTTTTCAATTGAAATACTTTCATTTTTTAAGCTAAAGTTTACTAACCTATTTTTGTTTTTGCTAAGCTGAGGAGTGCCAGCTTCATATTCTTGAACAACGCCATCATCTGCAATATACAAAACATCTTCGTTAAAGCCTACAAATTTCTGTGGTCCATAAAGCTCAGTTGCCTCATCTTCAATGTTGATGATGTTATGCTCATCCGCAATATACTCATTTTTAGTCAAAAGTTTTTTAAAATCGCTAACAACAACACCGCCCTCTCCAACAGCATAGTCGCACTTTAAAATCATACCGGTCGAAGCAAAATATTTACCATTAGTATATCTAAACATAAGGTAGATATTTTTATCATTCATAAAGGAATCAACATATTCACCGCTTGTTGCAGGCTCACTTGGGTCACTTCCTTTCACATTCATTCGTAAAGTATTAGCGCTTATTTCTTTTTTTCCCATTGGCGAAACAGATTTATTCTTAGCATCATACTTATAAAACTCAATATAATCTGACCCCTTCATTACAAAAGAAAAAATATTATCATATACACTTATTGCATATACATCACCCATAGGCACTGCTGGTGCTATACTATTCCCTAATGTTGCAGGTTTTCCTTCTTCCACAAAGAATAACTCAGTTTTATGTGCCCCTAAATCTATATAAGATGCAAACACAGCACCTGTTTTTTGGTCAGAGGTAATAATAAAATTAGTTTTTTGGGCTGCTCCTAGTTCATAAGTAAATTTATCATCTTCATCGCCTTCACTCGTATACCGTCTTATAAAAGCCTTTTCTTCAGCACCTCCATCTTTTCCTTTATAAAAAACATAGATTCTCCCTTTTTGGTCTCGGCAAAACGAAGGAATTAGCCAATTATATTCATCAGATGAAACCTCTTCATCAAAAAAAGGTGTTTCATCAAAGAAGCCTAGACTAAATTTGGCAGAATAATTACCCTCTTGAGGAGTTAGCTTAAACTTTAAAGGTTCAACTGAAGCAACTGCTTTTTTTAACTTAACATTCAAAGAATTAACACCACTTACCACAGTGTGTTCTTGAATGCCTTTCCACTTTCCGCCCTTTGTCATAACAATAACAATAAACTTTATTTTACTTCCCACCAAGAAAGACTTTTTATATTTTCTTTCTTCTTTATCTTTAAAATCTTTTTCATCTATTTTTTTGCCATTAGATTCCACAACAATTCTCATATTGGAATTTGAAAGCTCAGGAAGTGCAGTTGATTCATTAATAGATCTTACATTACCTCCTGTTAGATCAAAAACAACTGTTCCATAATCTCCTTGGCTCTCTCCAAAATTATTTTGTATACAAGAAACAAAAAGAAAAAGAATTGTAGCAACGGAAAATATTGCGAGTTTTTTCATGTAGTCTTTCTCCTATAAAATAAGTTATTAAATCCACTATATACATTACAACTATTTTAAAGTATACAAGATACAACAAGAATATTTAAAAAACAAGGTTAAAAGAAAATTATTCTATTGATCTTGTGAGTACTCTATTTAAACTTCTTGCAAAATAGAGGTGGCATATTCAGAATATGCCTATAGGATATTCCGTAACAAATGTTTTTGTAAACAAAAATATTCAAAGTGGAATTTTATTAGAGTACGTTTAGGGCTAGGTGATTTTTAATTAAAAATCATTATTTTTGTGTAATGACGACATAGATGCCTCCTATATTTTTCAACTCTAGCTAGAGTTGAAAAATAGTCTAGCTAGACTTTGCACAAACTCTAGCTAGAAGTCATCTAAACTCTAGCTAGAGTATGGTCTCGTTAACGTACGTTCTCGCCTATCATTAACGACCGTTTTTACTATGCGAGAACGGTCGTTAACGGCATGCAAACTTGCATATAATCGATATCGAAAACTGCACTGTTTTGCATAGCAATGCTTTAATGATTTTTGATTTGAAAATTGTTAGTGAGTTGGTGTGTGTATTTGTTGTTTTTTCTTTTCGTTAAAGCAAGCTTAGTTTATAAAACTAAAAAAGTAGCAACACTGCCATGCAAACAAAAGAAAAGAGAAATGTCTTTTAATTCATATAGATGATTTTTTCGGCTAACACCTCTGCTTCACTTTCATCATGAGTTACGTATATAGCAGTGTAGCCTAAAGATTTTTGGTGTTCTTTTAATTCTGATTGTAGCTTTTTTCTAAGTTTAGAATCGAGGGCAGAAAGGGGTTCATCAAATAAAATAAGGTGATTGCCAATTGCTAGACTTCTTGCAAGAGAAACTCGTTGTTTCTCGCCTCCTGAAATCTCATTTGGATATAGCTTTTTTATTCGCTCAAGTTCAAAAAGTTTAATCCATTTAGCAACTTCTTCTCTTGCATATTTTTTGCTCATACCATTACAAAAAAGCCCATAAGCCACGTTATCTTCCACAGTAAAATGCGGAAACAATGCGTAGTCTTGAAAAACCATTCCAACATCTCGTTTGCCACAAGGAGTGTTGGTTATATCTTTACCATTAAGAAGCAGGGCACCACTATCTATTTTGACAAGCCCTGCAATCATTTTTAATATAGTAGTTTTTCCAGAACCAGAATCGCCTAACAAGGCTAAAGAAGAGCCTTCTGCAAGAGAAAATGAAACTGAAATTGTTTTTGTTTGCCAGTTTTTTGTAATGTTTTGTACGTCTAAAAAACACATAATGCTAGAAAAATATTAATCAAGTTCAAGAGGTTTGCCTGTTTGGTGAATAGTGATTCCTTTCAAGTACATTTCACCACTTTCTGAAACCTGCAACTGACCCAACACACTAATCACCTTATCCACATCCACATAATTAACAAAATCACACAAAACACTTATGGTGCCTTCCAATGTTTGTTTTGTATCATACCCCACTAAAAGCTTAAAACTTAAACTTTTTTCAGCCTTTTGAACATTAGTTGGCATACCTCGCCATAAAACATAACACTTATTATATAGATATGGCTTTAGTTCAACTTCTGTTAAAGAAAAAACATCTTTTATTGTGTCAATTCTTGGCTCTTTTAGTAAAGCTTCAAGCCCAGTGGCTTTTTGTTTTATTGAAAAGGTTGCATTGGAATTTAATATTCTATTAATTTCAACTTGTGCTAAATTATCGTGGAAAGTTTGAAAGTAGTTTTGTGCTTGCGAAAAGTATTTAAGGACTTCGGCATGAGTTAAGACTTCCTTATATACACCTTCCATATCAATGGACTTTTTGTTTTCGGCAGAATCAAGATTTAATGCTGTTATATCTTCGCGCATTGCAGGCTTAAACAAAGAGCGAACAAAAAAAGTAATGCCTACAACTAAAAGCAAAAATGCAAAGCTTGCAACACCCATTTTGATATAGTTTTTGTAAAATTCAAGGATATGTGGCATTGGGTATAGGCTCTTAATTTTATCTGTACGGATGAAGTCCCCCATAGACTCTGCTGTGTCATATTTTCTTATGCAACTCAAACCTTTTTTTGCAAGAGCATAAGAAGGACGAATGCTCAAGATACGCAAATAATATTCAACAGCTTTTCGTGTGTCATTCCGCCTTAAATACATAGCAGCTGTAGCCGCCATTAGGTCAGGATCATTTGGTTTTAGCTTTTTAGCAGTGGAAAAATAATCTTTTGCACTTCCCATTGCCCCTAAATTCAAAAATGCAAGCCCAATATAAAAATGGAAGGCAAATGAATCTCTATATTCCAAAACGTGAGGTTCTAAGAGTTTAATCACTTCATTATATTTTTTATAAGCTAATAGCTTTCTACCTTGTAGAATAATCGAAAGAGCCATTTTATTTATGCCCCTCAATGTCTTTAATTGCATTATCTGCTTGGTCGGTTAACTCTTCTATAACATCATCAGGAATAACATCTGGGTTTTCTTCCACTTCATGAATCCTATTAAGAAGTTCTTGAATATAATCATAGTTTTTCTTTTGTTCTTCTGTCATATTTTCAGTAGGTTCAACAACCTTTTTTGGAAGCACTTCATCTTCTGAAAGATCACTTTGAATATTATATCCTTTGCTAGAACGAATAAAATCATGATAGCCAATAGTGGTAGTAATAATCATAATTTCTGTTGGTTTTAACTTTTTAGTAGGCCATACAAAAAGGCACGCAGAATCATCATGCAAATATTTTGAATTAAAAGACCTACCATCAACAATATTAGGTATCCACTTTCTTGTGTTAAGGCGTTCCCAATTAGCTATGTAAACACCCTGTGGAGAATCCACTCCATGCTTAAAAAAGAACATACAAGCAGATTCTGAATTGCTAGAAATAATAACAGAATCACGGTCCATTTTAGGATTAAATGAAGTTTCTGCTCTGATGCCATCGCGTAAGTCCGTAGCAAGAGGAGCTTTTTTGTTATGTTCACCTAATAAGGTGTCAAAAATGACTCGTAAGCCTACATTTGAATCCTTACTTTGAGTATTTTCTATTGTTGTTTGTATCTTTAAAAGAGGACCAGCAGTGTTTCCATATTCATCAGGAACAAAAGAAAGACGCTGAACAATGTGTAACTTATCTTTTATATTAAAAGTAATTAAACATGTATTATTTACTTTTTCTATACTTAAAGGCCTACCAAGTTTTCTTTCTAGCTTATATATCTTACCATCCAAGAAGACACTAAACTTATTTGTATGCCCATAAGCTACATCGTCATATAAAGGAACATAATTATTCTTTCCGTTTGTGGAAAGTTGATAAAGGCAAAAAGAACCTGTTCTTTCAAATGCTTTTAGTTTTAAGTTACCTTCATTTAGCTCAATTACATTATTTGCACTAACACTTATGAGAAAAATTAAAAAATATAAACAAAAAAACAAAGCTTTTTTCATTTTTTATCTTCCTCTAACACTTCGTCATACATTCCTTCAAGTTGCCTTGCCTTTCTCTTTAATATTTCCAAAACAAGCCTTCTTTTTTCTGCAGCTTCGTCCACTTCTTCTTTTTCTTCCTCTACAACCTCTTCTTCTACAGGAGCTTCCGCAATAGGCTCTTCCACAGGCTTTTCTAACAATACCAAAGCTTCTAACAACTCTTTATTTTTTGCTTCTAATATCAATAGTTTTTCATAAAGCTCTGCATTCTTTTCTCTTTCTTCTTGCAATATTTTTTCTAGTTCAAGCAATCGTGATTCGTCAACTTTGCTCGCAAAGCTATCTTTATACTCGGCTATTGCTTTTTCATAATCACGTTGCTTTGCTTCGTATTCTTTTGCAAGGTTCATTGTTTGCTCTTGGTTTTGGCGTAACAAAGTTAATAACTCTTCTTGATTTGAAGCTTGGTCAATTAAAGAAATACGTTGTTTAACAAGCTCTGTTTTAGGAGAAGAAGGATAGTTTAATAAGATTCTCGAAAATATATCTCTAGCTTCTTGCAACCTTCCAGAAAGGTATAAGCTTTCGCCAATCCAATAATATGCTTGCAAAAGAGATCTATGTGTGGGATATTGATATATAAATGAATAAAGTTCTTTTAATGATTTTTCAAATAAGCCTAAAAGACAATAAAGCCTTCCACGCTGGTATAAAACATCTGGATATTTATCACTTTTAGGATATCGTAACAAAAAAATATTTGCAGAGTTAACAGCATTTTTATAATTTCCACTAGAGGCTAAAGACATGATAAGATAATACAATGAAGTTTCTATTTCACCCTCAGTTTTCGCATTATTAATTGCACCTTGAAAGCTATTAATTGCCTTTAACCAGTCACTTCTAGCATAGGCATCAAGCCCTGCAACAAAATGATCTGCCGAATAAGCATTTAAGGAGAAAAACAACAAAACAAGATATAAAGAAATCTTTTTCATATATTAAGTTCGCCTGAAAAAAAGGAAGAACCAGAAACCACTACATCAGCTCCAGCTTCTAGCACTATAGGAAAGGTTTTATTATTTATTCCACCATCAACAGAAACATAATAACTATAACCCTTTTCTTTTTTTGCTTCAGCTAATTTTCTTATTTTTTCAACACAATAAGGAATAAACTTTTGCCCACTAAAGCCGGGATTCACTGTCATCACCAACACCATATCCACTATAGGTAAAATCTCACTTATCACACTCAAGGGAGTAGTTGGCACTATTGAAATACCTGCCTTCATATTAGATTCATGTATTGCATTAACCAACCTATCAACATGAATGCAAGCTTCTGCATGAAAAGTAAAAAAATCAACCCCAGCTTCTGCAAACACTTCGACAAAATCACTAGGATTTTCCACCATTAAGTGTGCATCAAATACCATATCGGTAATTTTTCTAATACTCTTTATTAATGGATAGCCAAATGTTAAATTTGGTACAAAATGCCCGTCCATAACATCAAGATGTAGCCAATTCGTTTTTTCTTCAACTTGGCGTATAGACTTCTCTAAATTGCAAAAATCTGCACTTAATAATGATGGACTTAATATAAAATCACTTTTCATAAAATAATTCCTTAAATTAATAAATTTTGGAAAGCCTATCTTATGTTATATTCAATACTCAATGAAGCATCTAAAGCATGACCTGCAATTTTCCCAGTTGCTATAGTCCAGTTAATTTCGCCACGCAAAAATAAGTTTTGAATTATGTTGTAAAAACCTTGCAACCTTAAAGTATTAAAATATGTTGGCACTCCTGAAGGTGTAGTCCATCTAGCCCAATCTGGGTGTTTAATATTTGCTTCATCCGAATAGGGGTAATAAATATTTGGAGCAATCTCTTTGCTTTTATCAAAATAGAAAGCTTCATTTTCCCCTTTACAAACAAACCTATAAATAAAATCAAGCTTCCATTTGTTTAAGTTATTAAAGCCTACACGTGCAAAAAGTGTAATAGTATCTGGTCCATAAGGATTTGCAAGCCATATATTAACAGTAGAATCTTTATAATTCTTCAAAGAAGAAACAACTTCATTTCTATAATGATTAAAGCTTACCCACTTATTTTTCCCAATATATAACCAAGGGTCTGCATAACTACTTTCCAATGTTGCAACCAAATATCCATTAAAAATAGGATGCACATACTCAACACCCAAAAGCCCGCCCATTCCATTAGGAATATAAGAAGCTCCGCTTTTAAGTTCTGAAGGTGTTTGAAATTGATTCATACCAAATTGCCCATAAAGCCTTAAATTCTTTATTGGAACAATGTCGCACGTAATGCCTAACTGGCAACTAGTATACACTTCATCACTAGAGTTTTTACTTGTTCTCTGCCATGGGTCATACCAAGGAGCATAGTTGTGCATAATCATAAATGGATTTAAGTAACGTGGGTCAAAATATGAATTTACAAGTAAACCTTCGTGCAAGGTGATAGAAGCTTTTTTAAGTATTCTAAACGAAAGTTCGTGCATAAAAACATAACGTGCATGTTGAAGTTGGAATATATTTAAATCCATCTTAAAGTTTTTAGTAAAAATGGTTGCATTAAAATAATCAAGCCTATCGTTAACGTCAGAAATCAACATGCTCCCAGAAAGGGATCGTCCCACATTAAAAGGTCCACGTGCAAAAGAAATATTAAAAAAAGCTCCTCCAATAGACATTCCTGCCCTAGTAGGAAAATGAAAATCAAGGTCTCGCTGAAAGAAGGGCACATTTGTATAAGTATGAGAAAGTCTTGTTGCAGCAAAGTTTTTTTCTATCACTAAGTCTGTATAAAAAAAACAATAGTTTGACATTAAAATATTAATAGGGATTAATATTGGTGGTGGAGTGCTATTATATGATAGAAATTGGTCAATGTATGGAGTATATTTAGGTTGGTACAAAAGCTTAAATTGCAAAGCAAAAAATGCGTCAATGTCAAATTTTAGATAGTCAGTAGCAAGAAGGTGTTTTCTATAAAAACGATTTTCTATGTATGAATAAGTTGAAAGAGATGCTTCGTCTAAATTTTCCACATCAAACCCACTAATGGCTTTTTGCAATTCTCCCTGTGACTGAGGAGTTTTGTTTGAAAGCATAGCTTCACCATTAGTTATGCTAAGAAAATATAAAGCATCATAAATATTTTCGTTTCTTCCATAGAAAAGCCTAGAAAAAGGTGTATCTTGGGCATAAATTGGAAGAAACAAAACAACAAAAAGGCAAAAAATAATAATCTTTCTCATAAGTCTACATAATATACTTAAAATTATAAAAATTAAAAAGATTGTTTTAATAGTTTATAACTTTAATAATGAGGAATAAAGTTCTTGAATCTTCTGTTTTTCGTTTTCGTTTAATGAAATGCTAAAAGATTCCATAATTATTTGAAGAGATGTTATTGTTTTGTGCAAAGCAGTGTTAAAACCAAGCGACAATCTAAATGAAAAGTTAGATTTTTTTTCATGGAATAATGTAAGAAAACTTAATTCCTTAGATTTCTTTTTATTTGATGTCAACTTCATAATAAACGGAAAAAATTGAAAAAGAAATTGCAAATCATTAGGCAAAGAAAAACTTGTGTTTAAGGCTTTAGAAAGAGTAACATCAAAAATAGGAGCTATGTTAAAAGAGCTTACAACGTAAAGTATTGTTTTAAGTTTTTCACCTTCCATCGCCTTTAGTTTATCAAAATAAAGCACTCCACTTATTTTTTGCTTATGTTTTAGGCTCTTATGAATTGTTGAATCAAGCTCTTTAAATGATTTTCCTTTAATACTTAAACTTAAAGTATTCCAATCAAAGACTATTACCTTTCTGCTTTTCATCTTCCTAATAGGATAAACATTGCCAAATAGTTTTATTGCTTTTCCTTTTTCCAAGTCTTTTTTGTTTTCTTCTTTTGTCTTAATCTCACTAATAATTTGTTTATTTTCTTTATGACCTGAAAAAGAGGAAAGCAAGCGAGGAGCAACTCTTTTAATCACTTTTTCTGAAAGGCTAGAAACAGACATTGCATACATTCTAGTTGTCCTTACAATTTCACCTGCAACAATATATTTAGGCTCTTCTCTATACATGCAAGAACTAGGATGAATTACTATTTTTTCAGTCGTCAAGCTCCTATACACTCCACGCTTATAACGTGAACAAACAGCTTGAATCATGCCTTTTGCAATGGAGGTGAGATAGTCATCAACATTGCCTCCAGAAAGAATTGGAACCCCCATGCCTGAAACAATAAGCTCTAATTGTTCTTTTATATTGATGATTTCTTCCATTATCTTAAAATCGAGATAATGTTTTTTGCAAAAATCTTCTTTCTCTTGAGCAGAAAAAAACATTCGATAAACTTTAAGAAAAGAAACAAAATCCCCATTCTTATCATTAAAAGTAAGATGTGCTTTTCTTGCCTCCATTTCATAACCTTCTGGCATAGAAAAAGGACTTCGCACTGAAAGAAAAGCTGCTGCTATAATCACTTCTTCTGTAACATTTGGATAGTTTATAATTGCTTCTGCAATCATTCTTGACTGGCGAGGAGGCAATGGAAACTTACACATGATTTGCCCAATATTACTAAGTGAATGATCTTTTTCCAAAGCATTAAGCATATTAAGAGTTTCAATTGCCCCTATTATGCCTTTTTTGCTTGTTGGAGAAATAAAATCAAAAGCATCAAAATCATATATGCCAAGCTCACTCATTCGCATAACTACTTCTGAAAGGTCTGTTCTATATATTTCTTCTACTGTATATAGTGGTCTACTTTCAAAATCTTTGCGTGAATAAAGACGATAACAAGTGCCTTCTTCAGTTCTTCCTGCCCTACCCTTTCTTTGCTTGCAAGAAGATTTTGAAACAAATGTTTCATCAAGGCTAGAAGTGTAAGAATAAGGATTATAAAAGTTTAGTTTTGCAAGCCCAGAATCTATTACAGTATTAATGTCATTAATAGTAATTGAAGTTTCTGCTATGTTAGTTGAAATTACAACCTTTCGCTTCCACATAGGTGGGCTCAAAAAAACACGATCTTGTTCTTCTTTGCTAAGCCTACCATAAAGAGGAATAATCATGAGTTTTTTATACCATTTTTCTTTAGAAAGGCTTTCAATACAATTTTTTATGCTTCGCTCTCCCGGTAAAAACACTAATATACCACCACGTCTTTTTTCTTCAACAACACGCCCAACTATAGAAGTAATTTTTTCATATAGCTTGTTTTCTGCATCTTGTGTTTCTGTGGAAGCTGGAATAACTGGGGGGTCAAAAATAAGAGTAACAGGATAAGTTATTGAATCAATCTTAATTATGGGGCACGAAAAAAAATAAGTTGAAAAAAGTTCTGTGTTTATTGTTGCAGAAGAAATAATCACTTTAAAATCGCTCCGCTCGGCAACAATACGCTTTAAAAGCCCAAGTATAAAGTCTATGTTTAGGCTTCTTTCATGTGCTTCGTCCACCATAATTACAGAATATTTACTAAGCCATGGGTCAAGTTTGAGTTCCTGTAGCAATATGCCATCAGTCATAATTTTGATTTTTGTTCGCTCATCGGTAACATCAGAAAAACGCATCTTATAGCCAATAACATCTGGGCGTTCACAATTTAATTGTTTTGCAATAAACTCACTCACAGAAAGAACAGCTATACGCCTAGGTTGTGTAACACCAATCATACCATTTTGACTATATCCTGCCTCATGCAAGATAATAGGCATCTGTGTAGTTTTTCCTGAACCTGTAGGGCTTTCCACTACAATAACACGATTTTCTTCAAGAGCATCTAATATCTTCTGTTTTTGACTATATACAGGTAACAACTCATATTTCATAATTTTAAAAAGAGAATAGGGAGATTAAAAAAACCTCCCTATGATAATTACATTTGATTTGACTATTGAATCTTATTTAACATTGCTGAAAGCTTTGCTTTATCAAACAATTCAATAGGCCTTCCTTCTGAATATCTAATTGCATCATCAGTGAAAGTTCCAGGCGTCATACAAATGCCTCGCCCTCCCTTTGTGTCACGAATCTTTGAATGGAATTCTCTTAAAAGAAGTTCACCAATAGAACCTTGAGACCTAAAAAACCTAAACAATACAGTATCTGAAAACTTTGGTGTATTCACTTCCACAATAATATCACTATATTCAGTTACTACCTGAATATCTAATATCTTAACCTTCCCCATGTTTCCGTAGAATCTACCAACTATTCTTCTGCATAAACCAACAAACTCACTTTGCCCTGACATAAGATAAGTCTGCAAGTTTTTATTCTTGTTCATTTCTTGATACAAGTTCATAAGCATTGAAACATCTTTATATCCAGGACTAACTTGTTGCAATTCCCTAAGAACTGTAAGAGCAGAATTAATTTCACCAAGTTTTATATAAGCTTGAGAAAGTCTATAACGTAAATCATTAGCAATGTCCAAAGGAATGCTCATGTGCTTTAAGCCGATAATAAAGTCTTCTTTTGCTTCTTTATACTGCCCCCACTTTGCCCTAATCATACCTGTATATAATGAAGACTGAGCTCCAAAAGTAGGGTCTGCTCTTAGACGATCTAGTATTTTTAAGCACTTTTCTGCAGAACCTGTTTCATAAAAACACTCACCCATTGCAAACAACATTTCCTTATCATCAGGTTTAATGTCCATTGCCTTTTTCAAATTAGGAATTGCTTCAGAATATTTGTGCATTTTTTGCAAAGATTGCCCTAAATATTTTAATGCTAAATAGTTTCCCGCACGTGCAACCAATGTTTTTTTGAAGTGAGATACAGCTTTGTCATATTCTTTGTCTAAGTAATAAACAAGCCCTAAATAATAATTAGTATCAGCATCATGAGGATCCACTGCATAGGCACGCATTAATCCTTTTCGAGCTTCCGCATTTCTTGAAGTCTTAACACCTGAAATACCACACCTAAGCATAATTACTCGTTGTTCTTTTACAGGTAGCTCAGCCATTTTATCCATTAAAGAAGCATAGCAAGAATAAGCCTTTTCCCAGTTTTGCTGTTGGAATGCAACTTCTCCCATCATAGTCAAACCAGTTACGTCTTGAGGATTTTGTGTTAATCTTTTAGTAGCATCTCTCATCAAAGCAGAAACATCTTTTCGTCTCTCTTCGTTCGCTCCATTTCTTGCATTTTTAACCTTGCCAGAAACAACTATAACAAAAGCAAGAACCAACGCTATAATAAAAACTGAAATAATTATAGTAGACATAATCAACATATTATGATACGTATTAACTTCTCTGTCAATAACAAAATTAATTGCAGGAAAATAGAGGAACACAGCACTTCAAAGTCAACTATCGTATTTTTAATTTTCTTAGGTTTTTCACAATCAAGGCATTAAAAATAGCTAGTCTTCTTTCTTTTCTTCCTTTTTATTGCTTTGAATTGAATAAAGATATCTTTTTATTTTTTGGCTTGCAGTTTTTTCAAATTCAGAAACAGCTTTTATGGTGTCAATTCGAGACATTCTATTAACATTTGTATTGATGAAAAACTTAATTTCATTAAGCAATTCTTCTTTTTTATACATAAAGGCATCAGATAATTCCGATGCCATTCCCTGAAGATTTTCAGAAAAAGTTTTCTCACCATTAACCTCATTCATAGCTGTGGCGTTTAATTTTTCTTCGTCTAATTTAACATAAGCCAGCAAAGAAGAGTTTTCACCTTCAATAACTAATGATTCTGAAACAAGTGGATGCTGATTAATCACAAATTCTATATCTTCAGGGTATATGTTTTCGCCACTTGCACCTAAAATCATGTTTTTAGAACGCCCCATTAAGCGAATCCAACCTTTTTTATCAATCATGCATAAATCGCCTGTCTTAAAAAAGCCATCTTCAGTGAAAGCTTCTTTTGTTAATGTAGGCTCATTGTAATAACCTTTCATTACATTGTCGCCTTTAACAACCAATTCCCCCACCCCAGTTTCTGGGTCTGGCTGATCAATTTTCACTTCAATACCTGAAAGTTGGTGCCCTAAATAACCTGGTTTTGTTTTGCCAACTGAAGAATATGCAACCAATGGTGAAGTCTCTGTAAGCCCATAGCCTATAGCATAAGGAAAACCAGCATCTTTCATAAATTCTTCAACCACTGGGTCAATCTTTGCCCCCCCAATTCCAAAAAACTTTAACCTGCCACCAAATGTCTTAATTAGCTTTTTTCCTGCAATTCTGCAAAGCATTTTTCTTGCCAAAGAATTATGATAAAGCTTGGTAATAAGCCCACCTTTTGTGAAAGAAGGCAAAACTTTTTGCTTATATATTTTTTCTATAACCAATGGTACCACAAGCATAAATTGAGGTCTCACCTTTGCCAAAACAGGCAACAGTGTTCTAGGCACAGGAGGGCCTTCTAAATAGTAAATGCAAGCCCCATTCAAAATAAACATTAAAAAGCCAATAGTAAATTCATAAACATGAGACATAGGCAATATAGAAACTGCCACGTCAAAACAATTAATACGTTGAGCTTGTTGGCTAGTTATTGCAGTGAAAACAAGGTTTTTATGAGTCAACATTACACCCTTAGAACGCCCTGTAGTCCCTGATGTGTATATAATAGAAGCTAAATCTTCTTCGTTGCAAAGATAGTTTTGAGGCTCGTCATTGTTCAAAACACTTCCTTTAAGCAAACTAGAATCTTCAATATTAATTATAATGCCCAAATCTTCCATATTTTGAATCTTTGATTGCATTTTTTTTGAAACAAACAAAGCCTTACTATTAGAATGTTTTAAGCAAGAAGCTATTTCATTTTCAGTAAAGTCGTGCAAAAGAGGCACTGCAACACAGCCCATAAGAACAATAGCAAAATATGTGATGCCCCAAAAAGGAGAAGAAGGGGAAAGAATAGCAATATGGTCGCCCGAATGTAGACCAAGATTTGTAAGAAGTTTTTGTGTTTGTTTGACTCTCTTATAGAATTCACTATATGTTATAGGAACATCATCAGCAAATGAAACAGCTGGTCGTTTTTCAAAAAGTTTAACACTATTTTCCAGCAAATGTTGAAATGTATACTTACCCAATGCCTCTAATGTCTGCATAAATAAATCTCCTCGAATATAGAGCCAAAACGCACTTCAAGCATGTATATAAAATCTTGAAAATAAAAAGCTTTAAGCATTTTGGCATACTAACAAAAAAAAAGATACTTATACAAGAGTTGCCACAAGGATTTTAGCATTATAAAGACTATAAAACTATTTCAAAACAAGCTTTTTAGTTAATTATAAAAGATGAAAGTTTATGACAAAGAGATATGTTCTTTTATGGTCCAGAAACTTGAGTAAGTATGCTTTATATAGTCTAGCGAGTGGATAGACTTCAGATAAGCAAAGAGTATGTCTTTCTTTAATGATTTATGATTATTATTTTATGCCTTAATATTTATACTACTAAATTCCCTTGTCTTACCCAAAGCCCCCCCCCCCTTAAATACCACCTTTTGGACAATAAAAAAAGCCTACAAAAAACTTTTGTAGGCTTTTAGCAATTTAGTTAAAAATTACTTTTAGAAATGCTGTGCACCAGAAAATATTCATTTCTGGAATTGCCAAAGCCCTAATCCAAAAAGACTAGAGCTTTCACCATATTATTCTGCTACATTATATCCAATTCTTGCTTATTCTTATAATCTATCTGATAGCTAAATTTTTCGCTATTACTATCAGTATATGTTACAGTAACAATAACTCTATATATATTACCAGTAGTAAATTCATACTGTGTTCCATTGCTTCCAATAATATATCTAGTTTTTCCATTCACATCTTTAGCTGTTATATCTTTTTCTTTATGTTCATCTACATCAGTAAAATTAGTTCCACCATTATCAGCCTTTTGAATTGTATATGTAACTTTCTGGATAATACTTTTGTCTGCAAAAATAGGTGTTAAGTAAAAAGTATCTCTGTTTTCACCAGTTTCACCTGACAAGAAAGAAGAGAATTTTGGATCCCCAACATTAGCTTCCCAAGATTTATATGATTGATTAGAAGATATGGTTAAATACTTATCATTAGAAGAAGGTTCTTTATGTTGCTCATCATAAGCCATAGCTTGAATTCTATAATTAAAGATTGTTCCAAAAACAATACCAGCAGAAAGTTTTCCCACTTCTGAAACAATTTCTTTTTTATTTTCTAGCCCAAGTAGCCAACCATGCTTTGTAGCTGTGCGTCGCCATTTTTGACCATAATAGTCAGCAAGAATAGGGTTTGGCAATGCTTTTTTAGCTGCCATAAAAGCATCAAGATACTTATCTTTAAGTTCATCATTTTTAATATTAAACTTTAACTGAGCAACATCAACTTCCTTACCTTTAGGAGTCTTTTCTTTTACCATTTTAGCTCTAACTTTCTTAAATTCATGTTTATCCACATTACTAGTTCCATTTCCATATATATTATAGAAGAAATAGAAAGCATCATCAGTATATTCCTGTTCAAGGAGTAATCCCATATGGTCCATATAAGCTAAATCTGTAAAACCACCGTTGTTAAAACATATATCATTCTTACCATTTTCCCTCTTTAAAATAGGTCCCTTATTAAAATATGGTAAAATTATGCCATTTAGGAAGATTGAACTAATAGAGGTAGAACGTCCTGAAAGGCCATTATATATACCGACAAAATTTTTATCTAGCAAAGTAGTATTAATATCACCATCTCTTTTAATTTCTATTTCATAAGTAGCTTTTTTAGTGTTTGAGCCTGTAACTTCAATTTTATAAGAAGAAAAATTTTTTCCAACAATAAGCACTTCACTATATTTTTTCTCACCAGACTTAATTTGTTCAAGCTTTTTCTCAGTTCCATCATCACCAATTTCAGCCACTACATATCCTGAAACATGCCCGACAATAGCATCTGAGGAAAACTTAATCTTACCTCCACTACTTTCTGACTTTAGTGTATATGGATTTGGTCTACCATCTTTGCATTCTTTCACTTCTCTTGAATTAATTGCACTTTCAAATTCCATCTCTAATTTAACATTAGAATATTCAATATCACTTAATGAAATACTTACTTTGTTTTGCCCATCAAATGTTAAGTTTTTTTCACTGCCATAATTAGGCCCGCTTAAAATCTTAGCACTCACAACTTGTACTGGAAATTCACTTGTACTTGTGTACTTTTTAATCTTAAATGTTCTTCTATATTCTTCTAAATATTGAAACTTCACTTTAACTTCTACATCAACATCCCCATTTATATCAATCACAGTAGAAGCACTTTTTTTGTTAGAATCTGGTGCTGCATCGTTTCCATTCACACTAACACTTACCATCTCATTCTCTGTTGTCATAATTTTGACAGTTCCTCTTGTTTTGGTTGTGTTAAAAATTCTTCCTTCGCTAGCATCTTCATCAGTTCCTGATTCTCCGCCATTAAATAAAACTTTCACATCATAAGCTTGTTTAACTTCTCTTTTAATCTTTCCTGTTATCTTATAGTCATTAAAACCTGTAGCAGAAAGTGTAATTGCCAAATCTGTATCAGTTGTTGGAATATCTGGAATATCCACACTCAAAGCTCCGTTTGTAGTGGTTCCGTTACCACTATTTGTTCCTATTTTATAAGTATATTTATATTCTTCACAGTTTTCTGCATGTATTTCAAGTTTTTTATTTTTACTGTCAGACTCAACTGTTGTACTTTTTGCACCAATATTCTTCCCCCAAATTTTACTTGTATCAAGCTCAAAATTTTTATTTTTTGCTTGATTGTTACATGATGAAAACATCATAATTAGCATTGCACTTGCTAATAATGCAAGTGCAACAAATCTAAATCTTTTTTTCATATTTATTCCTCCATATCAAAAAAAATTGATATAATAAAGCACTAAGCCAATAAAAGCCTAACGTCTTAGCTAGTTAGTCTAGGATAATAAAGCATAAAAATCAAGCTAGCACTAAATTTTGAACTTTCATCTTACCCCAACTAAAACTTTATTCATAAATCTTTTTATTCGATACTTAAAACATTAGGCAATTTCAGAAAAATACTGTATAATCCAAAAATTACGGAGGTTTTATGAGGCGTATCCCATTGGTTACTACAGCAAAGTCCACAATAAAGGCTATTACAGATGCAAGTTTGTTTTTTAATGACACAAAGATTGTTGTTTTGGAATCTTATGCTGAAGCATTAACATATTTTCAATACCAAATGCCAGAAATTAAAATTATAGATTTTATGGATGCAAACATTGAAGGGGAAAAATGCTTAAAAATAATTAAGGCAGACCCATGGCTTTTATTTGGTGGTGTAATTGCAATCACAAATACAACAGAACAAAAAATGAAAATGGAACAATTAAAAGAACCTAATTTTTTGTTTGTTATTACACGAGAAGAATTCGAAAGCCATGCAAAACAAATTATAAAAATCTTAGAAAAAAATGCTTTTTTCTTGCAAAAGCCTTATATAAACAACATTACAAAGCATGATGAACAAGGCGAATTTGTAAGTGATACTGACCCTTTTGAAATTATCTTTTATGCAAACTTATTAAACACCTACCTTTACAACACAGATAGAATCAATAATTGCGACCGTTCAAGTTTGCAATGTGTAATGATGGAATTATTACTCAACGCAATAGAACACGGCAATTGTGGCATCTCTTATGAAGAAAAAACAGAATGGCTAGCAAAAGGTAAAAACATGCTAGACCTAATAGCAATTAAAAGAAAAGACCCAGAAATAGCTAAAAAGAAAATTAAAATAAGCTATCACATCTATAAAAACACTACAAAAATATCAATTGAAGATGAAGGTGAAGGTTTCGATTGGAAAAAAAGAATAAACGAAGAAATCTCCCCATCAACTCATGGCATGGGAATAAGAATGTCTATAGGAATGGTTAAAAACCTAGAGTATAACGAAAAAGGCAACAAAGTATTTTTTGAAATAGAAACACAGCAAAACACCACAAACTTCACTCCTGTCATCTTAAAGTCTCAAGAAATTGTTTGGTGCCGCCACATGCAAGTAATTTGCAAAGAAAACGAAGAAACAAACAATCTTTTTTATATTAGCTCTGGTCGCTTCGCTGTATATGTTAATGATAGGTTAATAAGTGTGCTAACTCCAAGTGATGTCTTCATTGGAGAAATGGCATTTTTACTTGATGATAAACGCACTGCAACAGTTGTTTCAATTGGTAAAGGTGTGCTAATCAAAATACCCAAAATGAACTTTATGCGTCTTATAGAACGCTACCCTCACTATGGCATCTTCCTATCTCGCCTATTAGCAAGTCGACTCATAATACAATCAAGACTAGCAAGCACATTAAAGAAAAATAAATAAAACAAAAAAAGCTACAATGAACATTTTCATTGTAGCTTTCAAGTAAAATCATCTTATCAAATAAATTATTATTAAATAACTTATTACAGTGCTTTCAAAATAGCATCCACTTTGTCTACTTTTTCCCATGTAAATTCTTCACGCCCAAAGTGCCCATAGGTAGAAGTTTTTCTATATATAGGTTTTAATAAATCCAGTGTTTCTATAATGCCTTTTGGGCTTGTGTCAAACACTTTATTCACAGCATTCACTAGATTTTCTTCTGGTACAGTTGAAGTTCCAAAAGAATCAATTCTAATGGAAACAGGATGTGGCACACCAATAGCATAAGCCAATTGAATCTCTACCCTTTCTGCAAGTTTTGCAGCAACAATGTTTTTTGCAATGTAGCGAGCCATATAAGCTGCCGAACGGTCAACTTTTGAAGGGTCTTTTCCCGAAAAAGCCCCCCCACCATGACGCCCTACACCCCCATAAGTGTCTGCAATAATTTTGCGTCCTGTAAGCCCTGTGTCCCCCATAGGGCCTCCAATTTCAAATCGTCCAGTAGGGTTGATATAATATACAGTGTCTTTGGATAATAGCCCTGTAGGTTCTAGTATTGGTTTTATAATTTCATCTATTAATGTAGCCTTTAGCTCTCCATAAGAAATATCAGGATTATGCTGATGCGAAAGCACAACAGCGTCAATTTTAACAGGCTTAAAACCTTCATACCTCACAGTTAATTGAGTTTTTGCATCTGGACGCAAAAATGGAAGTGTTTTGTTTTTTCTCAAATTCGCTGCATGTTGCAATATTTTATGGCTCATCATAATAGGAAAAGGCATTAATTCTTTTGTTTCATTGCAAGCAAAACCAAACATCATGCCTTGGTCTCCAGCTCCTTGCATTCCCTTATATTCATCCAGCCCTTGCCCTACCACACCTTGATTTATGTTTGGTGATTGTGCATGAATAATACTCATCACTGCCATAGAATCACAATCTAGTCCGTAGTTTGAATCCGTATAGCCAATATCTCTTGCCACTTCTCTTGCAATTTTTTGAACATCTGCAAATGCTTCTGTAGTGATTTCCCCACCAACTAAAACCAAAGCTGTAGAAGCAAACACTTCACAAGCCACATGACTATTTTTGTCTTGTGCAATACAAGCATCCAACACAGCATCAGAAATTTGGTCACATAACTTATCAGGATGCCCTTCACTAACAGATTCAGATGTGAAAAGACTAATATCTTTTTCCATATACTCCCTCCAATTACTTAAAAAACACCAGAAATTATGACCATTATTGCAATATTTTTCTAGTATGCTATTGATATAAATTAAATAAAATGAATGTATAGTTTTGATAGTTATTTTAGTTTTGCTTAACTAATTCTTAGAAACATATACAGGCTGATATTTTGTTGCAAGCACAGAATGAGCTTATCGTAATTTGATTTATTAATTCATATTTCTATAATAAAATCTGTTGTGCAAATTCTTGGGAAACACACTGACTCATTGTTTCTGAAATATCTACCACTGCCCCATGTTTATTAAATACATATCTAAACTTGTCAAAATTATCTCCCCAATATACCATACAACAAGCCATAGGAGCACCCTTATTTTTTTCATTCCCATTAACTAAAAATTTTAATCTTGTGTCAGCTAAAAAGCATATTGCCTTTGCTTTTCCAAAAATATAATGCTTCCAATGTGTTGTGTTAGTTGCAACAGGAATTAATGCAATAATTTGTGAATGAAATTGATAGTAGCTTTCAGCACATTTTTTAATCCAATCTTTTATCGTTGTGTTCTTTTCACGATCTGCTCCATAAGGTGGATTAACATAGATAGTTTTATAGTTCCAGCTTTCCACAAGACCATCTTTAAATGGCAAAGTATATTCAACTTTTGCTTGCACTATAGAATATTTATTGGAACAAGGATCTAACTCTATGCTTCCACCGAACACCTCTTTCACAGCCTTAACATACTTAAAAGGAGTACACCAATCTTTTGATTTAGAATGCACACTGCGGCCTGCTGCATCTACTTTAATTTCCATATATAACTTGCCAATTTTTTTTAGATAATGCTCTTAGTTCAGTTTTTAAATGAGCTAATATTTTATCATTTGGGGTAATTACATTAAACCACGATTCTATTTCTTTTATATTCTCTTTAAAGTATAAACATAATGCTTTATCACAGTTATAATCCATTTTGATTTTTGTAAAAATATTTCTTTTCTTATCTTTTTGATAACTCAATCTAAAAGCAGATTTAATAGGTTCAAACTTAGGATTATCTTCAATCAATAAATCAGTAATAAATTTAGAAATTCCTTGATCTGTTAAAAACAACAACCAATCATAAGACTGTGCCAATACTAACAATTCTTTGTTTGCATTATCTGAAGTAAACCAATTTCCATGATTACTGACCACTCCACAAGTGAGTATAAAATTAGCAAGTAATGATGAATCATCTGACAAAATTATTTGATTTAATAATCTATAATATTGGTCTATTATGAAAGAATTATCTTTTTTTTGTAATAGTCCACCTAAAGAGCCATCATTTAATCTTATTCTTTGCAATGCTGAAACAGTACGTGCCACATAAGACCCTTGTTTTGCCTTTTCAATTGTTGTAGGTCCTTTTTTTATTCCTTCTTCAACTCCAACTCTCTTACACTCAAACATTGCAAATGGTTTATTAAACAATTTATTAATTCTATATGTTTGTATTTTTGTATTGATATATGCGTTAATAATAAAATTATCATTAACATACAAAGTACAGGCATTACGAATAACATTATCTTTGTCTACTAACATAATACTTTTATTATTTAATAAATTCAAAGATAAATGTTTCTTTTTAAGCTTACTTAAACTAAGAGGATAATCATTCGGTGAAAATGAATCTTCTATAAGAAGTTTACTTCCATGCAAAGTAAATTCCACATTATGTCTAATAATGTTATTTGCAAATTCTGGTAATGGATGTTCGATTGCTATATATTCTTCTAATCCCCATGTTTTAATTAAATAAAATGTAATAATTTCAATAAATGTTCCTATCGCCCTTCCTGCAGCTTTTTTCTTATCACTTGCATAATTAAAAACATCATTGGCAAGAATGTTCTGTAGTTTATCTATTGATTCATACCCCATATCTTACTTTTCTTCTTTCATGTTTGGCTTTATAAACCATGTAATGTATAGCTCTTTTAAAAAGCCTTCCATAACATACTCCCCACCTTGAGCAGTGTAGTGTATGCCATCTGCTTTCATAAGGCGAATAATAGTGCCATCTTCTTTTTGAATTGTGTCAGTATATGGAACACCATCACCGGGAGCTATACTTGCAATAGATATTCGCTGCAAATTAGGTTGGTTATATTCATCTGCTATTTCTTTTTGAATTTTATCAATATATCTTAGGTCATCATTATATGTAGCTCTTCTCACTAAAGGCATTCCAAGCCAATACACTTTTTTTGTGTTTAATAGCAAAACATTAAGCACTTTCATAATTCTTTCTTTATATTTTTCTTCCCATTCCTTTGTTTCTCGCAACAAAAAAGAAGAATAAGTGTATATGTCTTGATAATCATTCATTCCTAAAAGAATCACACTTGCTTGATAATACCCTGCTTCTCTTTCCTTAAAGACATTCTCTAGCTTTTTTTCCCAATTATAATAATCTCCACGAATAAAACCTGAAGAATGTATTGCAATATCAGTAATTTCAATAGCTTTGTTTTCTATAGTTAGTTTCTTTAATCCATTTGCAACACTATACATTTGAGAATCCCCAACCATCAAAAGACGAAAAGGCTTATTCTCATCATATAAATATGGGGAGATTTCTTCAATTTCTTTTATTTCCTCCCCCTCTCCTTCTAAATCTTCAATAACAGGAACTTCTTCCAAAAGTTGTTCCTCATAAAGCTTCTTTTTCTTTAGAGGTTTTTCTCTACCCATAGGCTTTTTTCTATTTTCTTCTTTTTCAATTTTCTTAACAATTTCTTCTTGAATATTGTTTTCTGTGTAATAAAATTCTTCCCATTCAAGCTCTTTGTTTAATTTAGAAAAAGATAAAACTTTTTGACGTGCTTGGTTAAAAAGATTAGTAACCCCAACCTTTCTTGCCAAATTATCAATAGGCTTTAGAATCGAAGTTAATATAGTTCTTATATAAATATTTTCAACATGAGAAGATTTAGAATAAAGATCGCTTGAAGTTATAAAAACAAACAACAAAGTAAAAATGAGAAAACTAAAAATAGTTTTGTTTACAGAATAAGCTCCTTTTTTCTTTTCTTTGTTTACGCTTTCTTTGTTTTTCATTTAATAGTCCTAAAAAGCAAAATATATAAAAGGTGGCACACTAGACATTGAAACTAAGTATATACCAATAATAAATGCTGTAAATATCAATGTTTTAATTATGAGTGGAACATAAACATACACTTTAAATAACTTTTCCCTAAAACTATTTGTAGGCACTTGCATCAAAAGCCCAAAGATAATAAGCCCTAAAATAAAAGGAGTGATAATAGTAATTGGAACATGTATATTTGATAGGGAAGAAACAAAAATTACAACATCTTTTAGTGTTTCACTCTTAAAAATAAGCCAACTAATATTTGTAAAAATAAAAACCAATAATATTCTAAAAATAAACCCGATAAAACCCAAAAAAGACTTTCTCTTTTGTGGAATTAATTCATCTTCATCAAAGTCAAGCTTATTTAGTTTGTTTTTTTCATGCACAATCTTTTCAATAGAAAGAGCTACACCTTGCAAAATACCCCACAACAAAAAATTAAACTTCATGCCATGCCATATTCCTGCAATAAACATAGTAAAACATAAAGCAAAAGTTGTCCTCATAATAGAAAAGCGAGAACCCCCAAGAGGAAAGTAGATATAATCCCTAAGCCATGTGGAAAAACTTATATGCCAACGTCTCCAAAATTCGCTAACACTAGAAGAAAGATATGGCCTATTAAAGTTATTAGGCGTCTTAAATCCTAAAAGTAAACCAATAGCTATTGCTATGTCGCTATAGCCTGAAAAGTCTGCATATATTGAAACAGTAAAAGCTAAAACAGCAAGAAGGAGCTCAATAGTGTTATAGCTACTAGGAGCTGCAAACACTTTATTGCAAATTAGCACCAATAAAAAAGAAGAAAGAATAAGTTTTTTAAAAAGCCCACTCATTAAAAGCAACATAGCTTTGTCCAATTCTATTGCCTTATAGCTTAATTTATCGCAAGTTAAGGCTTTTGGTAGTTCTTTAAAAAAGTATGAAGCATTAACTATAGGACCAGAAAGCAATTGTGGAAAAAATGAAACATATAAAAGAGTGTCTAAAAAGTTTTTTCTTCCAACTCTCATTTTGCATAAATATATATCAAAGTTATAGCTCATACACTTAAAAGTATAATAAGATATCCCTATTGGCAAAAAGAAAGAAGATGTTATATGAGGGAATAAAACATTATTGTCAAAGATGCTAGGTAATAAATAAGTCAAAAAAAGCATCACATCATAAAGATACTTAAAACAAAATAGGTATAAAACATTTAAAAGTGTAATCACCCAAATAACTACAACTCTCACATTGTGTTCTTTTTCTCGACTCAAAATTAAACCAAAAAGATAATTAATAATGGTAACAGTGAAAAGTAAAAGGCAAAACCGAATATTCCAGCTTGCATAAAAAACATAAGATGCAAACAATAAAAGGAGTTTTCTTTGCACTTTCCGCCTAAAAACATACCAGTATAAGAGAAAAACAATTGCAAAGAAAAAGAAAAACTGAAAAGTTGGAAAAAGCATAGCCTGCCTATTTTAGTGTTAGAGGTTTATTTGCCATTTTCCTTTGTATCTGGGCTGCTCTTGCTGGTGGCATAAGAGAAAACCAATAAGAAACCAAAGATGTTTTTCCTTCTCTAGTGGCTATTTCTTCTGTTGCTCTTAAAACATCAATAATATCTTGGTCATCCATTTCTAGCAAATTTGCAACAGCATTATCTGGTCTCATACCATTCATATAACCCGCAATTTGGTTGATATTTCTATTTCTATCATCTGTTTCTTCCATAATCTGTTGAAACGATTTTTCTTTTTCTTCTATAGAGGTCTTTCTGTCATTCAATTCTTCAGCTATTTTTAAGTTTTCTTTTTTTTCTGCTTCCAATTCACTTTGAAACTTATCAAGCTCTTCTTTTCTTGTTTCCAATGCCTTTATTCTTTTTGCATATCTATCATTTTCTAGGTCCGCAATTTCTTCGGCACTAGTTGCCACTCCTTGCGGTGTTTTAAGTCCAAATGCAGAATATATAGGAGAAAACATTCCCCTAGTATGAACAAGCCCTAGATAGTCAAACCAAAGAAGACCTCCTAGCACTAAAACAACAATCAAAATTAAAAGAATCACTACTCTCATAACAGAGCCTTTAGACATATTCCCTCCAAACTAGTCTCTAAAATCAACTAGAAACTTTCTACACTTAAAAACCAATTTAATATGAATATAGATGTTTAAAATAATCCATATCTGTAGATAATATCTTATCGCTAGCTGGTAACGATCTTTTATAAATATCCATACTTTTCCAAAAAGTATAAAATTCTATATCTTTTTTGTAAGAAGAAGCATAAATTAAAGCTGCCTTAGCATCTGCTTCTCCCTTTATTTTCTCTGCTTCAGAATAGGCTTTTGAAAGAATACTTCTTTTTTCATTTTCTAGCTTTCCAAGCCATTCTGCTTTTTTTCCTTCACCTGTAGACCTAAAGGTTTGTGCAATTTGATTCCTATCTTTAATCATCCTGCTAAAGACTGAATTCTGTAATTCGTCAGAATACTTAATTTGCTTAAATATAACGTCAATAATTTCAATTCCAAACTCATCTAGCTGGCTATTAGCTTTTTGCAAAATTTCATTTGCCAGCATAGCCCGTCCTTTTGAAATCTTTGCATAAGTAATATTTTCTGAAGCAAGCTCGTCAATCTTAATTTCTTCAGTATTAATATCAAATTTTTCTTTATGAGTGCTTTCATTAATTATATTAGAAGAGCGAACAATATCATCCAAAGAATTCACTGTCACAATGTCCCTAACAGAAGAATCCACTATGTCAGAAAGACGCGAAAAAGCTGCTTGATAAGTAACAAGAGATTGGTAAAACTTTTTTATGTCTGATATTCTCCAACGGCTTGTTGTGTCCACTTCTATAAATTGCTTTTCTTTTGTTAGAATCTTTTGAGGATCCCCATCAAGCCTTAATAACTTTGCAGTATACCTATTCACATTATGCAATAAAGGCATCTTAAAATGAAGCCCCGCATTAGTTTCTGTGCCAACAACCTCTCCAAATTGAGTGATAATAGCCACTTCGCCTTCTTCCAATACATAAAAAACTTGAAAAAAAGAAAAAACTATTACTAAAAAAGCTATTACCAATGCCACAACAGTGTTTTGATTTTTAATTTTTTTCATATTCTTTTTTTTAATTCCTTTATTTTATGTCTTTAAATGGTAAAAAGTTTTTCAAGTTTTTATCAACTATAGTAAGCTTTTCACTATCTTCAAATATATCGCTTAAAGTTTCTAAATATAAGCGTCTTTTTGTTATAACAGGCGACTTTATATACTCATCATAAACTAGATTAAAGCGAGCCACATCACCTTGTGCAACGTTAATTCTTTCTGTTGCATAGCCTTGTGCTTGCTGAAGTAATTGGTCTGCCTCACCTTTTGTCTTTGGAATTTCACGATTGTATGCTTCTTTTCCTTCATTTATAAGCCTATTCATGTCTTGTATTGCAATATTCACATCTTCAAATGCTTCTTGCACTGCAAGAGGGGGCGTAACATTTTGCAATTGAACAGAAGAAACAGATATTCCTAAACCTAGCCCTTCATATTTTTCGTTCATAATAGTTTTTGCAAAAGCCTGAATATTATTGCGTTCTTCACCCATAATGTCCAAAATTGCCCTATCGCCAACCAAGCTATTAATAGTAGCTCTTGCAACATCTCTAATTGTGTTTTCTCTTTCACTTTTATGCACATTAAAAAGCCATGCTTTAGGGTCAACTATTCTATACTGAACCACCCATTCCACATTCAAAATATTCAAATCTCCTGTAAGCATAGAAGATTCAAGCAATAAATTATTTTCCCACGAACTTCTTTCACCTAAGTTAGATGTCCTAAAACCAAATTCTTCTTTTTGCACAATAGTAACGGGAACACTATAAACCCTATCTATAAAAGGAATAACTATGTGTAAGCCCGGTTGTAATATTGTATGATACTTTCCAAGACGTAAAACCACACCATTATCAGTAGTTTTTATCATTTTAACACCAGAAAGCACAATTAGCAAAACCAAAATAAGTAAACCAGCCCATTTTGCTTTTTTCAATATATTTTTCACCACTAATATTCTCCTTGTTTTTTCTTAGAATCTAACACCCTAAAAAACATCATTTTTTCAGTGTCATGCTCTGGTTCCAGCTCCACATTCCAATAAAATAAAATACGCAAACCTATACAATTATTTATAGTTTCGGCATCTTTTCCATATATTGGAATTAAAATAATATTAGCTTGTTCATTAAGTTCCATAACAAACTTAATTCTACCATCTATTCCAACTATTTGTAGCCATGGAATACACTTAAACGCATGGCAAACATTAAGTTCTTCTATAGAAAGTTCTTGCTTAACATCTTCAGTATACACTGAAATTTTAGCTGCTTTTTTATTATTTGCTTCAAATAATAAAGACATTTCAACCATAAAAAAAGATGATATTGTAATAGAAGAATCATTTTTTAATATATATTGCACTTCCATACTATCATCTGTCAATGTATATTTCTTTTTTAAGGACACTGCCACAGCAATGGCATTAGAAAGCTTCAACATTCCTTCAGTTTTAAATTGCAAATTCTTTTTTATGTTATTATGAGAAACATATTGATAAAAATTATTTGCAAAAACAGAATTTGCTCTAATCGACCTATAATCATTTTCTTGAATTTTTTCCAAATCTTTTGCAGAAACTAGGTGATCAATAAAAAGACCGTGCTCATTTACCATATAAGTGTAATTTTTATACACATTAAGCACATCCATTTCAAAAACTTTGCCACCAATATAGTGAACATACATATTGATATCTTCACGTTGAAACAAGAATTCTTTAACACCATCCATATCAAAATCATAGCTTAAAATAGATGTACTAAATTTTCCCGGAATTCTGGTTTGTTTTTCTGATAAAAGCAAGTTTCTATAGCAATACTGCATCAATAAAGACCTATGCTTTCTGTTTTTATTTTCTAAATCAAACAAAACAGCACTTTGAGCCTTCCATAAGTCTTGCAATGCTGTATTCTTTCGAGATTTTTCCCCTCTTATTTGATTGCACAAAGCATATACATATTGCATCTTACAATATAATAAACGAAGGTCTTCATCCATAAAAATATGCTTTTTAATTGAAGAATCCAACACTTTATCATTCAAAATAGCATTTGAGGCAATCATGCCTCTTTGATGTATTTTTTCGTTTTTTATTACTTTACCAACATGAGTTAGCCTTATATAAGAATCTTTAATAACACTTAAAAACTCTTCAAACCATGACTTTTCTGCCTTATTCTTCCTCTTAATGCAAGCATGCAATGTTTCCTTTGTAAGTGGCACAATAATACAACTATTTTCTTGTTTTGCAAGCTTCAAAATGTTTTCATAATAATCTGAAGGGCTAAACTCTATTGCATTAGTAAGGGCACTTTCAAAAGGAATTGCAAAAATAGTTTTGCCATTATGCTCCAAACAAGCAGGCTTATACATATTAAGACCAGAAGCTTTGAAAAAGCGTGAATCCAAAAGACAATATTCAATACCACTTTTTCTTAATGGAAGAATAACACTTTCATCCCATGCTGAATAAGGAATAAAACAACCATGTGGCTTTTGCCCAAAGTGTTCGCAAAGTATTTCGGTTAAAAGTTCCACTTGCCCAAAAACATCATTAGATTGCACAATAGGAAAAAAAGGCTCATAAAAAGCACCACCTAAGATTTCCACTTGTTCACGAAAAACCATGTTTTTAAGCAAATATAAAAAAGGCATATTTTTTTCTTCAACCCAGTTTATAAAAGACCCAGAAGGAGATATAGTAAAAGGGAGGTTTTGCAAGTGATCGTGTAAACAAGAAAAAATGTCGCCATAGATATTTGAAGGGTTTATCTTATTAAGCTCTTCAATATAAGTATAATCAACGTGCAAAACAAAGCAAACATCAATGTTCTCTTTATTCACAAAAGTCAAAATCTCCTTAAAAGTATTAATTTCCCAAGCAAAAATAAGCAGTAAAAGCTAACATTTTATAATATGATTAAAAAAAAATATAAGCCTAATAGATATACTTAAATTAATTTATTAAAGAATTAGATGCGTACATAACATCAATAAAATATAAAGCTGAAGCTATAAAACCAAAACTAATAAGCAAAAGAGATAAGTTATTCCATCTATTTTCAATATTAAAAACATCAATTCTTTTTCTAATAGCTTTTAATATTGCATGAAAAAAAATCATAAGCAAAAAAGAAATTGCTATAATAAACAAAATTTCAACATACATAGCACTTTCATACAAAGAAATAATTACAGTGCCAAAGGTAAAAATCTTTTCATGTTCTGCTATTTGTGGTGTAGAATCAACAAAACCAGCATACAAGTACGCGACACCTTTTTCAAAAAAGAAAAGAAGTGCAATAAGAATTAATGGAAAAAGAAAAGATAGATAAAGTGGTTTTAAAAAAAAGTTAAATAAAACGTAAGCAACAGTAGAAGTGGAAAAAACAAAGGTAAGACTTTTCAAATAAAAATGTGAATGTTTTAAGTTATTCCCAGATAGTATTGAAAGACGTTCTAAGCCTATCCCATACATAAACATAAAGGGCGACATGCAAGTGTAAAACAATAGTATATGAAGATAGTTCATTTAATTTTTTCCTTAACATACATAGGCTCATCATTTGCATACCAAAAGTAAAAAGATGCAAAAAGCCCCAACATAATTAAAGTGCCAGCTGAAGAACCTAAAAATCTAAAAGGAGCAGAAAGACCTAAAAGTTCAAAGATATTAAATGAGGCAATTCCATAAAATGCAGGAAGAGAAACAGAGCCAAAACTTAAAAGCTCCCTAACAAAAGAAAGTGCAAAAAACAGAAGAGAATACTTAATTAATAATGAAGGATATTTATTCTTTTCATATTCATCAAAGCAAAAATACATAATATAAGAAAAACATAAAAGATATAAATATGGGGTTAAAGATATAAAAATAACAGGAAAAACTATTTCTATAACTTTTAGATAGATTAAGTATAAAGTAATTCCAAAAAAGAATTCAAAAACACGTCTATTTTTAAGCTCTAAAAAGCGTGAAACAAAATCAGCTAATAAAGAAAAAAGAAAAAACACCCATAAGGATGCAACCATAATAATAGAATATGCTATAAATGAACTTGTTATTATTATAGGACAAAGCCCAAAAAGAAAAATTATATTAATACGTTTCACTAAAAGTCCTTTTCCAATGCTAAAGAAATGCCCATAGCATCACTAACACAAGACAATGTAGCCCTAGCTTCTTCTCGAACCTTTTTATTTCCTTCTATTATAATGCTTTCTAGCAAAGCTTCATCTTTTTCATACTTTTGTCTTCTTTCTCTTATTGGTTCTAAAAAATTATTTATTGCGAAGGCTAACTTATCTTTTACTTCAACATCCCCAACCTTTCCTTTTTGATATCTTTCTTTTAGCTCTTCAACTTCTTCTTTATTAGGATTAAAAACATCATGATAGATAAAAACTGGGTTGCCTTCTACCTTGCCGGGCACATCACTTGAAGTTCTATTAGGGTCAGTATACATTTTTCTCACTTTCTTTTTCACTTGCTCGGCACTATCAGAAAGAAAAATTGCGTTCCCAATACTTTTTGACATCTTATTTGCCCCATCTGTGCCAACCAATGTGCTTACTTCGCTTGTGATTGTTTTAGGCAATGGAAAAACTTCTCCATATAAGTGATTAAATCTTTTTGCAATTTCCCTAGTTAGCTCTATATGGCTTTCATTATCTTTACCTACAGGAACAAATGTTGCACGTGGTAATAATATATCTGCTGCTTGAAGCACAGGATAGCCTAAAAGCCCAAATGGCAATTCAGACAAATTAGCATTTTTTGCCATATCTTTTATCGAAGGAATACGTTGCAAACGTGGCACTGTAACAATATTAGAAAAAATCAAATTTAATATTGCCACTTCCATAACGCTTGACTGCACGTATATATAAGATTTATTAGGGTCTATTCCACAAGCAAGATAGTCCAGCACCATTGCTTTTATATTTTCGTTAAGTTCTTTAACATCTTTTTTTGATTGTTTTGTTGTTAATGTGTGTAAATCAGCAATAATAAAAAAGCATTCATACTCTTTTTGCATCTCTAATCTATTTTTTATTGAGCCCACATAATGCCCTAAATGTAGATGCCCTGTTGGACGATCCCCTGTTAGAACTCGCTTTATCATCTTATTCATAAGGTGCATATATTATAGTTTTAGTTTGCTTTTTTCAAGATTAAACATTATCTTCTATTTTATCATGCAAATATCATGCAAACTAAAGCCTCAACACCGAGAAAACGCCAGCATTTTCCGCCTTCTTGCACGGCACTTCGCCTTTTTTGAGTGTCTTTTAAAAGGCTTCCTTTCTTTTAGCATCTTTTGAATTGTCTCATTCGGGGTTTCGTTAGTTGAGCTTTGTTTTATTAGATTTGCTTCTGCCATTTCACTGGGAGCATCTTTAACCGAGCTTCCTTCTATTATATTTATCTCTTTCGCCACTTCTTTGGATATTTCTTTTGTTTCGTATCTTTCTAT